>JAQSXU010000056.1 GCA_029256485.1 Clostridiaceae bacterium | reverse complement strand
TGCTAAACCCTACAAATGGAAAAAGGCAGATGTAGCGTAGCGTCAAGGTGGTAGTCCGCCTTAATTTTTGTAATACATTTTGGTACAGGCACTAGCTATTAATTTAAGTAATGAAAAAAAATTGAGGTTTAATTTATGAGAAAGGACTCTTTTTTTAAGGACTCGCTTATCCTTACCACTTCAAATTTAACAACTGGTGTTTTTGGCTTTATATTTTCCATTGTACTTTCTAAGGAGCTAGGCGCTGAGGGCTTAGGCCTATATGGCTTGGTTATGCCTATATACGATCTTTTTATTTGCCTTATATGCGGTGGGATGATAACAGCTGTATCCAAAGTAGCAGCTGGATACTTTAGCAAAAGAGACTATGGTAATTTAAATAAAACCATTGAAGCAGCTTTAATCTTTGACTCAGTATGGTCTTTATTTATATCAACATTGGTATTTTTTAATGCTTATTTTATTAGTATATATATTATAAAAGACAGCAGAACTACACAAGCAATTAAGGTTATGTGTCCTGCAATGATTTTTATTGCCTTATCTTCAATTTTAAAGGGATATTTTTATGGAATATCTAAGGTTAAAATACCTGCACTTATCGATATTTGTGAAAAGGCATGCAGGATTATAGTTATAATACTTATTATAAAAATTTTTTCTTTAAAAACGCTAAATGGTACCGTAACTGCTGCCTATGTTACTTTAACTATAGGTGAATTAATCAGCCTAATTTTACTTTATACTTTTTATATTAATAACCGAAGTACAAAAACTTATAACTCTGGTAAATCAAATGATAAAATACAATTATTATTTGATGTCATAATAATATCATTCCCTTTATGTTTAAATGGATTTTTATCTACTATGCTATCAACAATGGCTACACTAATAGTTCCAAGAAGGTTAGTAAGTGCGGGAATTAATTATTCAACAGCCTTAGCCATGATAGGAAAATTTAAAGGAATGTCCTCTACAATCATTTTTTTCCCAATAATTGTTGTAACATCTATGGCTACAATACTTGTGCCTGATTTGGCAAAAAGCATCAGTAAGAACGACTATTTTGCAATGGAAGATAGAATAAAAGGAGTAGTGAAAATTGCCTTTATTTTGGGTATTGCATCAATGGCGATATGCAAAAGTATTCCTAATGAATTGGGAATTTTATTATATAATAGAAATGATTTAGGACATTATATAAGCTTTATTTCATGGTGTGCACCTATAATATATGTTGCATCGGTTACTTATGGAATTTTAAATGGCTTTGGTAAGCAAAAAATTATTTTGAGAAATTCGATTATAGTTTCAACTGAAGAAGTAATATTGCTTTATATACTCACTGGAATACCGTCAATAAATATTTATGGTTATGGAATATCAATGCTTATAACAGGAATTACTATTCTGGCATTAAATTTTAATGAAATATTTAAAAAATGTAATCCCCATTTTGCTTTATCTAACATAATAGTATATTTTTTAGTAGGTCTTTTGGTTTATTTAATAATTAAAATATTAACCAACGTTATCCCGGAAAACTTAGTTCAGATAAAATATATTTTTATAATCTTTTGTGGATTTGCCTTGACTTTTGCCTTTTGTTCACTATTTAAAATAAAAGAGTAAAAAGTCCTATAAGATAGGAATCTTACAGGACTTTTTATCTGATTCTAATATACATAAATTTAGGGATAATCCTTGTGATCTTTCCTGGCAATCCATTGATATCAGACTTTCTTATACCGCCTGTTAAAATCAAAGCGAATAAGTAAGTAAACATACCAACTATAACTGCTGTTATTGTAGAAATGGCATTAGCTAAATATCCTTTGTTTATAAAACCCATTATATAAATCAAATTATAATAAACTATATAAACTGATAAAGACATTAATAAACTGGATATTAGTGGCTTGTACCCATGGAAAAGCAGACTAAATCTAACCCTAAGTGTTTTTTTAATCATCCTGTGATTTAGTATTACAGGAATTAAATATCCTATAATGCTTCCAAATACGGCTCCCAGAATATTAATGTTTGGTACAGCAATTAAGAAATAATTTGCTGCAATCTTAAAAACAATACCAATAAATGAATATAAGGTGGCAGTATACAACTTTCCTAAACTTTGTAATATTGTAATTTGAATTTGCATTACAGCCATCAGTACCAATACTATTGATCCAATCTTCATGATATTTGAGCCGCCTCTAAACGCTAACAATTTATATATTGGATCGCTTAAAACTCCAAGTCCAAATGCTGAAGGTATAGAAATTAAAAGGCTCAGTCTAAATGCATAATTAACTTTTTCTCTAACCTTATTTCTGTCTCTTATAACTGCTGCTCCAGCAATAGCAGGTAAAATTGCAGCACTTAAAGAAGTAATAAGGGCAATAGGAACATTCATCAATTGTGTGTATTTTAATAAGTAGCCATATAATATGGAAGCTTGCCAGCTGCTGATTCCAGCAACACTAAGCCTTGACATGGTATTCCATAAATCCACCAAATTACCAGCATAGGTTAACCCTACACTTAATGTTATTGGTATACCGTAGTGTATAATTTTCTTTACAATTTGCTTATTGGTTAGTCTTCTAATTTCAGTATTTGAAATTTTCCCATGGATTTTAATCCTTTTATTTCTTTCATAAAATAAAATTAAATAAACAACTGATGATAAGGCACCTAAGGTTGAACCAATAGTTCCTCCTGCACAGCCTGCTTCAACTCCAAATCTAATTAATAAAGCTGCAAATACTAATGTAAAAATAGTATTTATAGTTTGTTCAATTATTTGAGACACTGCAGTGGGAGTCATATATCCTCTTCCTTGAAAGTAACCTCTATATGCAGAGGCAATAGAAGTGAAGAGAACACATGGCGCAAGAGCCAATATTGCATAGTATGCCTTTGGATTTGTTATATTGGCAAAACTTTTAGCGAAAATCAGCATAATTATTGTCATTATAGTACCAAGTATCAACAGCATAAATCTAGCTATCTTAAAACTTTTTACAGCATCTTTATAGTTTCCAAGAGCTGTTAATTCAGATATTAATTTTGAAATTGCCACAGGTATACCTGAATTAGTCAAAACATAAATAAATACATAAACTTGATATGCAGCACCATAAATACCATACCCTCCATCAGTTATAATGGCAATTAAAAATGGAATGTATAGCAATGAAAGTATTTTTACTATCATACCAGCTGCTGATAGGATAGCAAAACCTTTTGTTGTAGATTGTTCCTTCATATTTATTTCCTCTAAATTAATTTATAATAGTACAATATTTACCTACTAAAACTTAAAAACATCCTTTTTTATTCTCTTTAAAATTGGAGGCAGTGACTCAGCTATAGTTTTATTTTCCATATAGTCTAGTTTCCCAATACAATCTTTAAAAACTAATTTATATGCATATAAAAATTGAAAGTTTAAGCCAAACTTATTTACAAAAAAACTATTAAGTTCTTTGCTTCCATATTTAGAATCACCAATAATAGGATTACCAATATAACTCAAATGAGCTCTTAATTGGTGGCTTCTTCCGGTAATAAGGTCAATTTCAAGCAAAGAATAAAGGCCGCAGGTTTGCACCGTTTTAACATCCATTGCTATCTTTTTAAAACCTGGCTTTTCATTTTCTGATATCTGAGATATATTGTTATCTTCGTCCTTTGATATATAGGCTTCATAGGTTTTATCTTTAACCCTGCCTTTTACTAAAGCCAAATAATATTTTTTTATTTTTCTCTCTCTTATCATTTCATTCAGCAGCTTTAAGCTTTCATAATTTTTGCCATATACAACGATACCTGATGTGTTTCTATCAAGTCTATTGCACGGTGCTGGAGTAAATGTAACTTCTTTTTCAGGCTCATAATCACCCTTATCATATAAATAGGAAAGTACATAATCAGTTAATGTTGGCTCCCCATTTTTTTTGTCGGAATGAACTAACACACCTGGCCATTTTTCTACTAGTAAAATATTATCATCCTCGTAAGTAACTTTAAAATTATTATCTATTCTTTTAAATTTTTCCTTTTTTAAATCGGTTTTTATTTCTTTTGTCTCAATTATATCTCCTTCAATAAGTGAATACTTTTCTTTTACTTTTGCTCCATTAACCCTGATATCGCCTTTTCTTAAACTTTTATATATTGCACTCAAAGGTACATCTTTAAGCCACTTTCGTATAAATTTGTCAATTCTCTGTCCACTCTCATTTGGTCCTATTGTTATTTTCATTAGCTCACTCCTCTTAGTAAGTAGATTTACTTTGCAATCATTAAATAGTTTTATCTAGTATTTCCTATTTAAGTGTGTAAAAACTCCATTGCAGCTTTGCATTGAATTGCCACTCCTATAGGAAGACAATTTTCATCAATATCGAATAAGCTTCCATGGGCAGGATTGATAATTCCTTTTTCCTCATTTCTGCACCCAAGAAAATAAAAAACACTTGGTTTTTCTAGAGAAAAGTAGGCAAAACTCTCTACTCCCATGCTTGGATTTTTTAACAACAAGACTTTCTCCTTTGATAATATGCTGTAAGCGCTATTTTTAAGGATTTCAACCATTTTATCATCATTATACAGGCATGGATAGCTTTCCTCAATATCAATTTCACAGCTTCCTCTTAGGGAAGAAGTAATTCCTGTAACAATTTCTTTTAGCCTCTTTTTTACGTATTCCCTATTTTCTGTTGTCATAGTTCTGATAATACCACCAAATTTAACTTGCTCAGGAATAATATTTTGGGCTGTGCCACCATTAATATAGCCTATGGTGACAACTGCTGGTGAAGTTGGAGAAAGTTCCCTGCTAACAAGTAACTGAAGTGAATTAATTATTTCACAGCTAATTACTACTGGGTCAATAGTTGAATCAGGATGAGCTCCATGACCACCTTTTCCTTTAACAGTTATTGTGAAGGGATTTGAAGCTGCATTAACCACTCCACTTTTTATTCCTATAAATCCTGCATTAATATTTTCATCTACATGAAGTCCTATTATTCCGTTAACTTCAGGTGAATTTAAAACTCCTTCTTTAATCATAATGCGTGCTCCACCTGTTGTTTCTTCGGCAGGTTCAAATAATAATTTTACATTTCCATTTATTTTATCTTTAATTGAATTTAAAATTTTGGCACAGCCCAATAGAATAGTTATATGTGCATCATGGCCGCAGGCATGCATTTTTCCTGGATTTTTTGAGCTGTAATCACAGATGTTATTTTCCTGCAGTGGCAGAGCATCCATATCAGCCCTAAGAGCTACAGTTTTTGAGCCATATCCTCTAATAATTGCACATATGCCTGTCTCAGCTGTATCAGTATATTCAATTCCTTCACTACTTAAAAACTTTTTTATAAAACTTGAAGTATTATATTCTTTATATCCTAGTTCAGGATTCATATGAAAATGTCTTCTCCAATTAACTAAGTCACCCTTAATGTCATTTGCCATTTTTAATAAATCTAAATTTTGTTCTTGCATAAAGTCACCTAGCCTTTCTTATTATATCCATGTTATGCTAATTATATCACCTTCAGATAAACCATCATAATATCCTACCCTGTTTCCGTTTAAGAGAAGTTCAAGACTACCCCTTGCAGTTGTTAAATCAAAATCATAGAAATTAAAAATGTCTATAAAGACATAGTTTTCTTTCCCATTCAACAATACTGGCTGTCCATTAACTAAAACTTTTATTTGATTTGATGCAGCAACCTTATTTGTATCTATATGTGTGACAGCTGTCTCTTCAGATGTAAGGGGATTATTCTGATAAACATCATTTTTCATTATTATATTTTGCTTTTGAATTATTTTGTCCCCTTCTTTTATTAAATATTTTAAATCTAAAATATTACCGTTCATATAATAACTATAATTTTCACTAGTATTTTCACAATAATATTTAATATAATCACCTAAGCTTCTTGGATAAATAATTTTAACTATATCGTTCTCTTTAATTTTTTCGCTAATGTCAGCCCTAATGTTATTTATAAATGCTACGGGATCCATATTCACTAAATCATTTTTAAAGTAAAAACTTATAGAATTTAAATCTTTTATATAATCTTTAATATAAGGTTCTCCTGGTAATCCATCTATAGCATATTTTATTTCTATAGAATCGCCCTCTTTAATATCGGATTCAATGTTAGCTGAAAACCCATTAATTTTAATTTCTGATGACCTTCCCATTGTTCCAAAGCAGATTCTATTAGAATCATTCAGAATAAATTTAATGTTTTTACCGTTTTTAGAAATTAAAATTTTAGGGTTAATCCCAGCTTGAATAAGTGCATCCAGTACAGTATGAGTTTTAGAATTAAATAAACTTACAACAGTACCATTTAATGTTACATCAATAAAGTCATGCCCTAATTCCTTCAACGATACTAGTGCAATTCCAAGGACAGTAATACCTGCACTCCCTAGATTTAAATCTTGATTAATGCATTCCTCAACACTTTCTCTGCTTTTAATTGCTATTCTTTGAATAGCAATATTTAATTTTTCAGCCAGGAATTCCTTATAATAAGGAGTATATGCTCCTCCTCCAACTAGGAAAACGGCATTTGGAGATTTACCATTATTTAACTCTGATATTTTACTTCCCACTTGTTCAGCAATTTTTTTCACTAGTGGGGAAATAAGATTCAATATTTCACTGGATTGTATCTTATTTTCTATTCCCAAAACATCAGTATACTTTATATTTTCATTAATTAATAGTTGTTTTTTTATTTTTTCAGCAGTATTAAAATCTACCAGGTAATTTTTAGCTATGATTTCTGTTATTTCATCACCAGCTAATGGTACCATCCCATAAGCTGTTACAGTATCATTACTGCAAATTGCAATATCTGAGGTGCCAGCACCAATATCCACAAGTGCTAGGTTAAGCAACCTCAATTTTTGAGGAATAACTGCCTCAATTGCAGCAATTGGCTCTAATGTGACACAAGACACATTTAATCCAACTATTTTCATAACTGAGTACAAACTTTCAACAACAGTTCTAGGTAAAAAGGTGGAAATTATTTCAACTGAGGCAGTTTCACCTTTATGATTTAATAAATTACTTATCTTAAACCCATTTAAATAATGGTTTTTTACACTATATCCAACACAGTAGAGTTTACCATTTGTTTCATTTATTACACTGCTCTCTGCCTTTTTTACAGCTGTTAATTCAAGACTTCGTATAAAGTCCTTATGTATTTCTATATCATTTTCAATTTCAGTGTCATATCTTACTTCTGATGTTTTTAGGAACCTTCCAGCAGCTGCAATACAAACATTTTCTAGTGATATACTCAGCTTTTTTTCCAATTGATTTTTAATAAGCCTTACAGCATCTGCCACAAGATTTATGTCATGAATTTGGCCATCTATCATAGCTCTTTCTTCATGTTCAACCAATGCTTCACCTAGCACGGAAAATTTTTTATCTTTAATAACTCCAACAGTTCCAATTACTGTTCTAGTTCCAATATCTAAAGCGAATAATACATTATTAAACCCTGCCTCATTTGTACTATTACTAATCATATTATTACCTCTTACATAATATTTTAAAGGCTCATATTCTATATTAGAATATGAGCCTAATAAAATTATATAACAATAAGCTTAAACATTCAATAAAGTTACTCAGCAATCTTTAATATGCCATAGTTTTCTGCTATATAGGGCAATTGTTTTATAATATCGTATACATACTTCTGCTTAACTTTTTTTTCTTCATTAATTTGATGTTCTGAAATTTCGTTGTAATAAAGCATTCTACACCAAACATCTATAAAATCGTCTTTGGTTACAATCTCTGTACTGTTTTCATTTTTAACTACAAATCCATTTTTGAAGTTTTCCACTATACTTAAATTTTCAATGTTATTTTCAGATAACATAGAGCAAACATCATTCCACATTTTATTAAAAGCAACCATTGTAAACCTCCTGGTATTTATAATGTATATTATACTATATAGTATATCATATATATAACTATAGTCAATAAAAAGGCTACTAAATTTATTGAAATTATATATTTATCGTATACTTTTATTATACTACTTTATTAAATTATTATTATATACTGCATTTAAATCAAATTTTCTAACTAACCCATTAGAAAACTGTATTTCAATTTTTTCTTTATCAATACATCTAATAATACCCTTACCAAAATTGCTATGGACTACAATTTGGTTTGTTTCAAACATACTGCTTAACTGCTCATCAACCTTCAGCTCACATTCATTTATAAATCTGGATACTTTTCTTTCATTTCCATTTAGTGTCTTTGGAATATAAAGATATAAATTTTCTATGGCCCTGGTTATAGCTACAAAGAAAACCCTTCTCTCTTCTTCAATATTAGTTGGTATACTCCTTTCATGTGGCAAATATCCATCAATACAATTCATTATTAATACGCTGTTAAATTCCATTCCCTTTACACCATGAATGGTACTAAGAATAACATTACTTTTATTATTATTTTTTATTTTTTTCTTTACTTCAATAGTATGATTAATAAAATCCTTTATGTTTTTATAATCACTGCAGCTTTCAATAAATTCATTAATAATACAATCAAAATCTGAAAGTTCTCTCTTGTATTTTATGCAATAATCTCTAATATATTCATAATAATCAATTTTGTATAGAATATAATTCACGGCATTTTCAGTATCTAATTCACCAGTTTTATTTAGGATTTTTTTTATCTTGTTCAGGGATTTTACTTGGAAATTTGGAATATCCAAATTACAAATAAATTCAAAACAATCCTCCCTATATTTATTATTCTTCAACTTTTCCAGATTCATTTTCCCTATATATCTATAGGGTTTATTAATTATTGATAGATAGCTTTCAACATCTGTAAAATCAACAGATAGTTTCAAGTATGAAATAAGATCTCTGCAGACCATATTATCATAGAAACTATAGTTTTCATCCAATAATTGGAATTCTATTTTATTCTTAATTAATAAATCTATCAGCAATCTATTTTCTGCACATGTTCTATAAAGTACAGCAACTTTATTATTCATATTAGAAGTAGAAAACTCATTTATTTCTTGTATAATTTTTAAACATTGATCTTTATTGTCACAACAATTAATTACATTTATATTTGAGCTTTTTTTATTAAAAGATTCAACCGTTTTATTATTTCTCAAATTATTATTTTTAATAAGCTTCATGGATGTAAGTACTATATCAATTGTGCTTCTATAATTAATACTTAGAAATGTTTTAATACTATTAGGAAAATATTTTTCAAACTCAACCATACACTGAGGTTTAGAACCTCTAAATGAGTAAATACATTGATCCTCATCGCCCACTGCAAAAATAGAGCTATTTTGACTTAATAATTGAAGTATTTTTATTTGCATCTCATCGCAGTCTTGAAATTCATCTACCAGAATATATTTAAAAGAAGTGCTGTATTTTTTTAATATTAAACTATTTTCACTTAAAAGTTTGTATACATTTATTTGAAGATCATCAAAGTCACTAAGATTATTTTTCTGCTTATAATTTTCATAATCTTCATAGCACCTTTTAAATATTTCATAGTCTATATTTTCACCAAGTGATTTTCTGCCCTGTATTTTATAAATAGAAATATAATTTAGAAATTCATTAATTCTATCTTCAGCAACACTATCTGCAAAACTATTCAATGTATTTTTAATTATTGCATAGGCTTCAAAATTGGTGATTATTTTTATATTGCCTAAATGCTTTTCAAGTATTTTATAGAAAAAACTATGAAATGTTCCCATAAATGGAGTACTTTCATCACCAGTAATATTTAAATACCTTTTTCTCATATTAATTGCGGCATTTTTTGTAAAAGTAATTATTAAAATATTTTCTAGATTTACCCCTTTATTTTTAACTAAAAACACTGCTCTATTTATTATCACACTAGTTTTACCGCTTCCGGGAGCAGCCACCACTAATAAATTCTTGTTATCTGAAGTTACAGCTTTAGTTTGAAAATAGTCTAAAGAACTATTTGTTTTCAATGTTGACCTCCGATTTTAAGTAGTTGTAATTATTTAGTATAAGTATTAGAATAAGATGTATATACATCTTAATAATACATATTATCGACAAAATAAAATATATTAAACTTGAAGAGGAGATTTTAATCATGGAGTATATAAAAAACTTTGATGTAAGAAATCAGAGGAACCTTACCATGTTAGTTGACTTTTATGAAATTACTATGGGAAATGGATATTTAGAAAGTGGTGTAGGCGATACTATTACTTACTTTGATATGTTTTTTAGGAGAGTTCCTGACGATGGTGGATATTGTATAATGTCAGGAGTTCAACAGCTTATTGAATATTTGTCAAGTCTAAGTTTTACAAAAGATGATATTGAATATTTAAGAAGTAAAGAAACATTTTCTGAAAAGTTTTTAGATTATTTAAGTAATTTTAAATTTTCCTGTGATGTATGGGCAATTCCAGAGGGAAATCCTGTATTTCCAAATGAACCGTTAGTTTCTGTAAGAGGACCTGCAATACAAGCTCAATTCGTGGAAACTATGGTATTGCTCACAATTAACCATCAGACTCTAATAGCCACTAAAGCCAATAGAATTTCAAGAGCAGCAGCTGGAAGAACAGTTATGGAATTTGGATCTCGTAGGGCACAAGGTTATGATGGAGCAATATATGGAGCAAGAGCCGCTGTACTTGGGGGATGTAATTCCACAGCATGTGCAATAGCTGAGGAAATGTTTGGCATACCTGCTGTAGGGACTATGGCACACAGCTGGATACAACTGTTTCCAAGTGAATATGAAGCATTTAAGGCTTGGGCAAATGTTTACCCTAACAACTGCACATTACTGGTTGATACTTATAATGTACTTAAATCAGGATTGCCAAATGCTATTAAAGTGTTTGAAGAGGTATTAAAGCCAAAGGGTATAAGACCAAGCGGGATAAGAATAGATAGCGGTGATATAACATACCTAACAAAAAAATGCAGGGAGGTATTAGATGCTGCCGGATATGAAGACGCAAAAATTATAATATCAAATTCATTAGATGAATTTATTATTAGAGATGTTATCAGTCAGGGTGCTAAAGTAGATGGGTTTGGAGTTGGAGAAAGACTTATTACAGCAAAATCTGAGCCCGTTTTTGGTGGAGTATACAAACTAGTAGCTGTTGAAAGCGCAAATGGAGATATAATTCCTAAAATTAAAATTAGTGAAAATGAAGAAAAGATAACTAACCCTGGATTTAAAAAGATTTATAGAATTTTTAGCAAAGAAACTAATAAAGCTATTGCAGACTTAATTACTTTAAATGATGAAGTAATAGATGAATCACAGCCTATGGAAATCTTTGATCCTGTTTTTACCTGGAAAAAGAAGAAATTAAAAGATTATTATGTTAAAGACTTATTAGTTAAGATATTTGATAATGGAATTGCTTGTTATGAAAGTCCTTCAGTTATGGACATAAAGAAAATTGTAAAAGAAGAGACAAACAAACTTTGGATAGAAGTTCTAAGATTTGAGAATCCTCATCAATATTATGTTGACTTATCAGATAAACTGTGGAATTTAAAACAATCATTACTTCATGAATATTCCGATATATACGAAGAACAATAAAACGAAAAAGCTAGTAATTTTTTAATTACTAGCTTTTCTATTGATTAAGCATATTCACTTTTATTTTCAAAATAAGATTCTTTTATTATTCCCAGCTCACTGTCAAAAGAGTCAATTGAGTAATCTTCATCATATTTATGCACATTAATTTCTGAAAGGTTCTTAAATGGACATACTCCCCCGTTTTCCTTACAATTGTAAAGAGCGCAATCATTAAAACACTCTATTTCATTATCATAAGTAGACAAAAATGGACATTCTGCCAATATCAACACCTTCTCCCCAAAATTATACAATCTACTATTTATTAACATTATACATTACAAATAATAAAAAATGAATAGTATATATAAAATTTTACAAAAATTCTGGTATTTATATTCACTAACTTTATATCCTAATTATTTAATCCATCAGCTAAGTACTTCCATGTAATTTTATCCCCAGGTTTTAATTTATAATTTGAAGCTCCAACAGACGACTTTACTCCATTAACATAGAAACACCATCCACTGGATGGGCCAGCTTTAAATTCACTTAAGCCAGCCATAGAAGAAATATAAAATCCATCCTTCAATCTATAGCTTATATTGTCTGAATCAAGTATTTTTTTAGTAACATTTGCGGCTGTTTCACCTTCACTGAAGCTGACATACTTAGAAAAAATTGTGGCTTTATTTATATCATTATAAATTACGAAGTTTGGCTGTTCAGTTTTATTTACAGAAACAGCAGCTGATGAAGGCACTTTTGCAGCGGTATTTGCAGAAGCAGCCACTGCATTAGCAGATACAGTTTTTTTCTCAACAGTAGTCTTATTATTTGAGCTGGTTGAAGGGGTATTTGCTGCTGTAGTATTTGTTTTTTCCCCTTCCTTTATATTGGATTTATCCTGCTTTTTATTTGATGAATCCGTACTAACAGTTTTCTCTGCTGTTGAAGAAGAAGATTGCTTGCTATCATTATTTGAAGCATATTTATTCTGCAAAGTTCTTCCCCCAATTAATAATAATATTGACACTATAATTATAGAAATTATAGTTAATATTTTTTTATTCATTGTCTACTCTCCTATTATTTTTCTTATATAAAAATATTAATAATGATGTTCCAGAAATAATAAATAAAATCCCTAAATATATTAAATCCATTTCTGATAAAAAGGATCCGGTTTTTGGCAAGTTTTGTGCAGTAGTACCAATATTACTATCTACAGTAACAGTTTTATCAATTTCATTGCTCATACTGTATTTGTTTAGTGAACTGCTGTTTATATTACTTGAATAGTAATTATAAATTCCTAAATTATTAAACTGCTTAATACTAATTAAAGCACGTAAAGCTTCTTCAGTGGCAATTGGATCTGAACTTCCAGTTAATTCATGTTTATAACTTCCATTATTATTTTTAAATGACAATAAAGCTGATACAAGGTCCCCATTGGATTTAGAAAAATTAACAACCTGGTTGTCATTAAGCACTGTCATCTTTTCCGGGCTTATGCCGATAGACGTTAATGCCATTATAACAAATGCATTTGTTTCACAGGAAGGTCCATATAAACCTGGAACATATCCTGAGTCTGTTGTTTTATTTGCTAATGTAACGACAGCATCATTAACAGCCTTAGTTACCTCAGAATCCTTATTATAAAAGTAAGAAAGTGCTGTAATAGCAGCAGAAGTTATATCAGGATCAAATGTTTTTGTTAATGACCAGCCGAAAGAATTATTATCATTTATTTCACTGCTTAATATCTTGTTTTTTAATTGTTCCTTAGTAACTTCGTAATTGCCATTGATGTTTCCATAATTATACAACATCAATGCATAGATTGAATCATTAATTAAAAAGTCATTTATATTTCTATTTAACAATGTGCTGATTAAATCAATACCATTGAAATTGTATGGACTATAGCCGCTGGCAATTAAACCAAAGGATAACTTCTCCAAATCTGTATTGCTGTAATCTGTAATTCCATATTTAGTTATATCCTTTGCCGCATTAGATATAAAATCCTCACTAGGCTTAACATTTAATTTTTGAAGACTTACTGCTGCCCATGGGGTATCATATGTTTTAACTACATTTAAAGTGTTTTGAATTTCACTATTTATATCCTTCACTATTTTAGAGTTATCAGTTGGAGTAACAGAAGCTACATCACTTTCAACCATATTTATATTACTGGAAGTATTTCCGTCAACTGATAATTTGAAACTGTCACTAACTACTTTGTTCAACTCATTATCACTATATCCGCTTACCTTAATAATATAATCACCCTTAGGCAATCCATCTGTTACTGCTATATCTCCATTATAGTTTGTTTTATAAGTTTTGCTATTTATTGTAACTACAGTATCCTTTATTGGTTTTTCAACTACTGTATAGTTTGGCCAATTTGAGAAATCCTTATAAGTATAGGTCAATCGAGCTGTAAAACCCTGATTAGGAACAATCACTGAAGGATTAAATGTTATTTTATTTACATAAGGAACATTACTATCAGAGTAATAAAAAATTATTTCATCATTGTCATTTGGTACATAAGAACTAATGCCTACAGAAGGAGATATTATTTGTGAACCTGATTTTACAATATAATTCCAACCAGCATACTTTGTTATATCACCTGACTTAATATTATCAATAGTATCTAAATAGTCACCCATTTCACTTGGTGTTATGTGATACGTTATAGCATTTCCTACTGCATTTTTAAAGATATCTAATACATTATTACCTGTGCCGTTTCCCTGAAAAATTGTACCGCTTATGCCTTCAATTTTCACATTACATTGGGGCTGTTTTATTTGAAAAGTGAGTTCGTCGTTTACTACCTTTGGTATTCCTATATTATTATAATCACTTACCTTTAATGTGTAACTTCCTCCAGGAAGACCATTTTCAAATACAATTGTATTTGCTGATATTGAAGAAGTCATTTCTTCTCCATTTGAATTGTATACTTTGGCTGTGATTCCGCTTATTGGTGTTATAACAGGCTTGCCTGTATTCCAATCATCATAGGTATTATTTAAAGTTAATGTTAATTTAGTATTAGGTATGCTGGTTGACATAGTTAGTTTATTTAAAGTTAAAGTATTGAAGTCACCATAGTATAATATTAAATTGTTGCCATTTTCTAATGTGCATTGATCAATTGAAGTGGTTATGTTCTTATAGTTATTACCTTCTCTAACTGTATACATCCATCCATCATACCCGCCAAAGCTTCCAGATTTAATTCCTGAAATAGATGATATGTATGCACCCCCGTATTTATTACTGGAATCAATGGGGATATTTTTTTGCTTTAGAACATCATTTAAAGCATCAAAAGCATTTGATTTGTCCGATGTACCAGCTGCTATAATACCTTTTGTTCCCTCTATAACTACATTTACATTAAAAACTGAATTAGCATGTACATTGTTTATAGGTATATTTAAAAATTGAAATAAAATAAATATAGCAGCTATAACAAAACTTGAAAGTTTTTTTATATTTTTCATTTTAAAGTCCCCCTAATTTTTTTGCTCATTTTATTTATTAGTACTTATGTAGTCTATCTTCATTCGTCTTTTAAACCTTAACAGCACTTTATAAAAGCTTTCGTAAAAAAACATAGCAAATGTAAAGTTTCCTACAGCATGCATTACATCCATGGTTAAACCAGTTAGATATGCAACTAGGATAGTTTTAGCGGTAATTGGTCGTATAAATCCAATTACATGCCATAGATTCATTATCCAATCAAACAAAAAACCGTAAAAAAAACATATTACTGCAAAGAATTCAACCTTTGGCTTAAATCCATTAATGCCTATAATCCCTGATAATGCTCCAACAATACCCCAAGCAAACATCTGCCAAGGGGTCCATGGCCCCTGCCCTAAAAAAATATTGGAAATAAAAGCAGAAGATGCTCCCACTAAAAAGCCTTCATATGGACCAAATACAAGTCCACTTAAAGCTACTAAAAAGGTTGTAGGCTGAACATTTGGTATGGAGGCAAAAGGAACTCTTGTAACTGCAGCAAAGGAACTTAGACTGGCAATTAATGCTATTTCTTTTGTACCCATGTCGTTTAATTCAAAGTTTGCATAAGACAAAAATATGAAAAGGAACATACCTAAAGTAAGCAAAATTGGGAAGCTATTTTGATTTCCATATTTATATCCAAGAATAATAAGGCATATTACCAATAGAAAAGTAAGTAATCTTGTGACTTTGTTTTTATTCATATAATCCCCCTTTCACTAAATTAACCCTTTCTAGAACATCGTCAATGGTAAAAATATCATTATCGATATTTCTAAATAATTTATTCATTGAAGTATTATAATAAGTTCCTCCAGTAAAAACTTCTGTTTTTGTCCCAGCTTGAATTGCCTCTCCATTAAATAGCAAAATAAATTTATTTGCAAACTCAGCAGCAAATTCTATATCATGAGTTATCATAATAATAGTGCTGCCTTTTTTATTTAAATCTTTAAGTGTATTTCCAAGCAACTCCTTTGTTTTATGATCTAATCCCCTGGTAGGTTCATCTAATAATATAATTTCAGGCTCCATCACTAAAATTGATGCTATTGCAACTCTCTGTTTTTCACCGCCGCTGATATCCCTTGGATTTTTATATTTTAAATTATCAATTCCTAACTTATTTAATGTGGCGTCAATTAATTCATAATTTTTTATTCCATAGTTATCCAAGGTAAATTTAACTTCTTCATATACTGTTTCTTTAGAAATATAATCGTTAGGATTTTGTGATATATATCCAATTATTTTTGCCAAATCGCGCTGTTTATATTTGCTGACTTCTTTCCCAAACAATTTTATACTGCCTTTATATTTGGTAAATCCCATTATGCTTTTAAAAAATGTACTCTTGCCGGCTCCGTTTGGACCCATTATTTCCACAAATTCACCGCTATTAATGTTTAAATTAATATTTTTCAGTACATTTGCATTTCCATCATATGAAAAGCATAGATCACTAATGTTAATTATTGGCTCCTGGCTATCACATTTTTTCTCAACTGAATTGTGTTGAGTAATATTAAATGAATTGAGTTTTTTTCTAGTTTCTCTAATACCACAGGGCATTTTACTAAATTTAAGGATTTTTGAAAGTTTTAAATATTGAGGCATAAAATCAAAGAAATAAGGATCATTGGATTTATATAAATCGTCTTTACCTCCATAAAAACTTACAGTTCCATCATTAATTAAAAGTACCTTATCAGCTATTGAAAAACATTTTTCCACTCTTTGTTCAATTAAAATTATGGTAACTCCAAGTTCTTCATTTATCTTATTTATAATATTAATAACCTCTTCTGCTGCATTTGGATCTAATTGAGATGTAGGTTCATCTAATATTATGCATTCAGGCATATAGGCAAGGGCTGAAGTTACTGCTACTTTCTGCTTTTCTCCCCCGGATAATGAAATAATATCTCTCTTTGCCAGCTTTTCTATGCCGCAAAATTCCATGGATTCATAAACTCTTCTTTTAATAACTTCAGGTTTGACACCGATGTTCTCTAATCCAAAAGCAATTTCTCTATGTACTTTGTTCATAAGGAGCTGTCTTTCTGGATCCTGAAAAACCATTGTAACTTTTTCTGCTAATTCTTTTGGAGCCAAATCTTTTATATTTTTATCATTTATTTTTATTTCTCCCCTTATAGTCCCACCATAAAAATTAGGAACTGATCCTGTAATACATTTACCTAATGTAGATTTCCCAGAACCTGAATTTCCACATACCAGAACTATATCTCCCCGCTCAATATTAATATTAATATTATTAAGTGTGATGTTATGGTTTCCAGGATATTTATAAGTTAGATTTTTAAGTGTTATATATGACATATCCATAATAAAAACTCCATTTCAAATTCTTATAATTGCTACATATAAATAATTAACCCCTCAGATATAATTAATATTGTAGCTATAATACTAAATTTATTAATTAGGCTTAAATTTCCTAAGCCCGCATAAATATCTATATTGTATAAATTATTAAATTTACAAAATATAATTAACAAGATTATTAGAATGTTAATTAAAATTATAAAAATATCTGCTGCTTTGAAATTTTGCTTTTCATAAATTGATCTTTTGCTGCTTAAAAAACCTCTTACATATGCAGCTTCTCCAATATCAAAAGCTCCTTCTAAGGTATTTTCTAATAAAACAGATAATATTGGCATATAGCTTTTAATTAAATTAGTTCTTTTATCCTCATTAAAATTAACTCCTCTAACGGTATAGACCAATTTTAAATTATGGATTTTTTCTTTCATGGTTGGAAACAGCTTCATTGCAATCATTAAAGTTAATGTGGATTTTGGCATCTTATTTGAAAAATATGATACAGCTGTATCAGAATCCACTAGTAAACTCATAATCATGAACAAATAGATAATTAACAGTAGCTTGTAAGAAAGAATAATGGCATAAATCAGTGCTTCTAAAGTAAACGGCTTATCTAAAATATAAAATAAAGTTGTTTTTCCATTCCAAACAAAAATCATATTAATTATTACTGTTATCAGCATAAAAGGAATAAAATACATTACGCCCTCACCTATTTTTTTTACCGAGTTGTGCTTATAAAATAAAGTAAAAAAAAGAAATGTAATAGTTAATAAAATTACTGGATTGTCATAGGAAAACAGTAAGATAATTAAAGTAAGAGACATTATGGTTATAGTCAGTACATGAATATTTTTATTCACTGTCATTTTTACTCCTTAAAAAATAATATAAAAAAACCGGAACCTAAAGGCCCGGTAAAGATCAAAACGCAAATTTAATCTTTACCCTCCCTCCGAAGGTAACAAATATAACCTCATAAATAAGATATCCTGGCTCACATTTCATCTTTCACATACCCTTCCCTAATATAAAATTAAGTGGTTTCGTATGTGTCATCAATGTTTACAGTAGCGGGGGCTGCTGTGGTTTTTAACCACATTCCCTTATTTAAGATGTAATTTATTTACACTTTAAAAATACCACTAATTTGGTATAAATTCAAGCTGTATATTTTTAAATAATTAAATATGTAAAAATTTATTAAAATTGGGACGCTGTTAATCATATTTAATAAAGTTGTATCATAACTTTCACTGTGATATAATTTGGATTGACTATACATTGACTATTAAATTTAAGGGTGTGATTTTATGGGCTCTAGCTGCAAAGTAATGAATGTTAGGGGTAAAAAATATACCTGTGCAATTGAGCTAACATTAGATATAATAAGTGGCAAATGGAAACCTATTATTTTATTTCAATTAGCTGATAAAGGTACATTAAGATTTAGTGAATTAAAAAATCTTTTGTCCGGTATTACGCAAAAAATGCTTACCCAACAGTTAAGAGAACTTGAAGCTGATGTAATAATAGAAAGAAAAATATATGCTCAAGTTCCTCCCAAGGTTGAATATTTTTTAACAGATGAAGGAAGGAGCATTATTCCCATGCTAAAAATGATGTGTTCTTGGGGAAAGAACCATTACGATAAATATGAACTTACATATACTTCCAATGAAATATATGAACAAGAAAATAAGTCTGTTTAAACAGACTTATTATTTTTTTGAAATTTGGTTACACTAATGATAAATATTCTACCATATGCTGAGAGGGTGATTTTGTGAATTTAACAAGTATATCATTATCATATTATTTTTTAGGGACTTTTTTTCTATCAGCTGTGTTTTTTATTTACTTTAAATTATTAACAGTAAAAGTTCATTCTGACAAATATGAGAATAAGATTACAGGAGCCATGAAGGATCCACAATCATGGGAAAACAGAAACAGAAAAATGTCTTATATTTGTTTACTATGGTCAATACTATCATTAATCATTTTTATATATTTAAAATTTATTATGCCTGCGAAATTAGTTTCTGTATTTTTTGTGCTAATCTATATTGTACTAATAATAGTTTCTTTATTAATATTTGGAGTGGAAAAGAAGGTTAAGGCTTAGATTTTAAAATATCCGAAAAACTTTTTATAATTTGCGCTGTAAAGCCCCAAATAACTATATTTTCATATTTATAAAAGTATTCCTTTAAGATTCCCTTACTGAATTTGTAATTTTTGCCATTCTTAATTAAATCATAAGGGAAATCATCTTCTAGTAATGGGCCAATTTTTAGATCATAAAGAATTGGTTCATTTTTTAAGAAAAAGTTTAAAGGAATTTTTATTATTCGTTCTACCTCATCTTCACTGGCATTAGTAACACAACTTTTAGTGCTTGCAATAAATGGATACATTATAGTATTATATGGACTCACGAAATAATCCATTTCACCAATTATTTTTATATCTTCCTTAGATAATTTTAATTCTTCGCATACCTCTCTTACTGCTGCCTCCATTGGTGTTTCGTTTTTTTCTATCCTTCCTCCTGGAAGACATATATCCCCTGGCTGATGACGAAGCTTATGTGACCTTTCTTCAAATAACACAAACAGGTTATTATTTTCTTCAATCATAAGAATCATCACCGCACTTTTCTTATAGTTTCCTATAATACTAGCAGATCTATTTTTAAATATTTCTTTTATTTCATTCTCATTCATATCAGTATCACCTCAATTTTTTCTATGGTTTTAATATTATATCATAAATATGCTGATGTTATTTACACAGTTTGAAAATTTAATGTGACCATGTTATACTGTTGAATATCAACGTGTAAAATATTAATTGAAAATGGAGAAAATGGAGAGATAGCATTTATGAAGAAAATACTTATATTTTTATTATCATTAGTTATGGTTATATCCATTCCATTACAGGCACTGGCAGATGAAAATACTAGCACTAATGTTCAGCAGCCTAAAATATATGGTACATCTGCAATTACAATTGATATGAAAACCGGCGAAATTATTTATGCAAAAGATATTGATAAAAGAGCCTATCCAGCAAGTACAACTAAATTAATGACTGCTTTAATACTTGCAGAAAACAAGAAAAAATCTGACTTATTAACATATTCTCAAGAAGCAAAAAGCCAACCAGAATATTCGTTAAATTTAAATGTACATCCTATTGCAGTTGGTGAGAAAATGACAGCAGGAAATGCCATGGACGGTTTGCTCCTGTTTTCTGGCAATGATGTTGCATATATGATTGCTTCTTCTGTAGGCGGTAATGTTAAAAGTTTTATTAATATGATGAATGATAGAGCGAAAAAATTAAATTTAAAAAATACACACTTTGTTACCCCAAATGGACTGCATGACGATGAACATTATACTACTGCTTATGATTTAAGTGTCATTGCAAGAGAGGCTTTTAAAAATCCCTGGGTTAGAGAATCCATGGGAAAAGAAAAATCAACAATAAAAACAGTAACTGGTCCTAATATGGCAGTAGAAAATAGGAACAAGCTATTAAATAAAGATGGATGTATTGGTGGAAAAACTGGTTATACCTCAGAAGCAGGCAGATGCCTGGTTGCTATTTATGAAAGAAATGGCAGACAGATAATGGGGGTAGTGATGAAATCAGTTTATGACAAAGAGGATAAAACAGTATTTGAAGATATGAAAAAAATCATTGATTATAGTTATAATGCAAATCAAACTACTTTAATTAGTAAAAATACTACTCTTCGAACAGAAAGTATTGACTATAAAACCTTTGTTTTCTTTGGTACGGTAAAACAGTTAAAAGTTCCCGTTACTATTAAAGATAATGTATCTTATTATGAAAATCAGTTAAATACTAAGGAAAATATGTCAAAGTCAGCAAGTTATAAAATGAATAACTTTACATTTAAGGATTTAAAAAAAGGAGATAGTATTGGTACATTAACTATAAATGAAAGAGGAGTTACAAAGGACTTTAAACTATATTCTTCCCTAACATCAAAAGATATTAATAAAATTTTAATTCCTTCATATATTGGTTTTGCAGCAGTGTCTTTAGGGATAATTATTCTGATTTTATTTTCAATAAGAACGGTAAATCTAAATAAAAGAAGAAGAAGAAAAAAAAATCGTTACAGATAATTGTAAAAACCTTCACAGTAACTAAATTGTGAAGGCTTTTATTTTTCTAAAGATTATATTTTGATAAAACTTCATCAATGAATTGACCATTTTCATAGAACAATTCACCGTCAGCATATATTTTACCACATTGTCTCATATCACAAAGCATATCCCAGTGAATATTCGATCTATTCAACCCTCCTGCTTCAGGCATTGAGTCTCCTATAGCCATGTGAATAGTTCCACCAATTTTCTCATCAAATAACATATTTCTTGTGAATTTATTTATTCCGTAATTTGTTCCTATGGCAACTTCTCCAAATCTTGATGCACCTTCATCAATAGTTAAAAGAGTATTTAACAAATCCTCACCTTTTTCTGCGGTGGCATGATCTACTTTTCCATTTACAATTTTTAATTTAATGCCCTGTATTTCCTTTCCCATATATATTCCTGGGAAACTAAAAGTAATAACTCCATTAATGTTATTTTCTTCAGGTGACGTAAATATTTCACCATCAGGAAAATTAACTTTACCATCACAATTAATCCACTTTCTGTTATTTATTCCTACAACAATATCCGTTTCTTGAGATACTATATGAAGCTGTTTTTTTAAATTTAAATATTTTACCCATCTTTCTTGATTAGCACTCACTTTTTCCCATTCTTTTACTGGTTCATCTGAATTTAATAATCCTGCACCATATACAAAATCCTCATATTCACTTAAGCTCATGGATGCTTCTTGAGCATCGGCGTAAGTTGGGAATTGAGTACCACACCATCTTAGTGTCCCATTTCCCATACCCTCAGAATAAACTTTTCTCCAGCTTTTAGCTCCTATAGCTGAAAGCTTTATTATTTCTGAATCAATATTAGAGTTAGCTTTTGTATTTCTTGTTCCCCATGCTGACAGCCAAACATGTGCTTTTTCTAAAGCATACTTTAATATAAGATTTTCTTGTTTTAGTTGTTCTGGAGAACTGTATTTTAGTTTATTTTCTTTTACAGTATGAGATTCTAATATAGTTTCAACATGAGCCCCTGCTTTTATTGCTTCCTTAACAATTTCAGCCATCCAGGGCTCAGCTACATCCTCACAACTAACCAGAACAAAATCTCCAGGCTTTACCTTCGCAGAATAATTAACCAGCAGCTTTGCCAATTTATTCAGTCTTATATCTACCATACTAAATCCTCCTGATTATTCATAATATGTTTTAATATTAACAAAAGTATAATTACTTGGCAAATCATCTTAACTAATGAATAAAGAATAATATTATTAATTTATCTTTGAAATCATTGTATTAATTTCAAATGCTAATTAATATTGTAAAACTTTACTTTCAATTTTATATATTATATATTTAACTTAAACTTTAAATTTTATTACAATAGGGCGTGATTTATTATGTTGCATTTGTTTATTAAAGTAGAAGGAATTGTTCAAGGAGTTGGATTCAGACCATTTGTGTATAATTTGGCTTATAATAATTCTTTAACTGGATGGGTTAATAATAACTCAGAAGGTGTATATATCAATATAGAAGGTTTGGAAAATAATATAAATAGCTTTATTAATATATTAAAAAATAATCCTCCCCCACTTTCAAAAATTGAAAATATTATAATAAAAGAATTGCCTTTAGAGAATTTCAACACATTTTCAATAAGAGAAAGTGAAACTAAAAAAAATAAGATTACATTAATTTCTCCTGATATTGCTACTTGTAGCGATTGTTTAAAAGATATTCACAATAAGTACAATAGAAGGTTTAGATATGCTTTTACTAACTGTACAAATTGCGGGCCAAGGTTCAGTATAATAAAGAATATTCCATATGATAGATGTGAAACTACAATGGGTAAATTTAAAATGTGTAATGAATGTGAGTCTGAGTACACAAATCCATTAAACAGAAGATTTCATGCACAACCTAACGCTTGTGAAAATTGCGGCCCCCACTTATGGATTACAGACAGCTCAGGCAATATTATAGAAATGACTGAAAATAATATAATAGATTGGACAATTGAAAAATTAAAGAAAGGTGATATATTTGCAGTTAAGGGACTTGGAGGATTTCTTCTAGTATGTGACGGGCATAATGATAAGGCTATTAAAAAGCTAAGAAAAAGAAAAAGGCGACCTGACAAACCATTTGCTGTTATGATGAGAAATATAGATACCATAGATAAATACTGTCAGATAAATCAAAAGGAATTCGAAGTACTCACTGGCATAAGAAAACCAATAGTGCTATTAAATAAAAAAAATGAATTTAAACTACCAAACTCAATAGCCCCCAATATGACTACTCTTGGAGTAATGCTTCCTTATACTCCGCTGCATGAACTATTATTAAGTGGAGACTTAGATACCTTAATAATGACTAGTGCCAATATTTATGGTTGCCCTATAGAGTATGAAAATAATAGTGCTTTAGAAAAACTGCATAATATTGTTGATTTTTTTCTTTTTCATAATAGGGATATTTATACTCCTATAGATGATTCTGTTGTCAGGTATATGGCTGGTGAAATTAGGATGATCAGACGTGCTAGGGGATATGTTCCTGATCCAGTAAACTATTCTAGTATTGAAAATATACTAGCTGTAGGCCCTGATATGAAAAATACTTTTTCAATTGGATTAGAAAATTATATTTTCCTTAGCCAGCACAATGGTGACTTACAAAATGTTGAAACAATATACAACTATAAAAGAAATATAGATCATCTTAAAGATTTATTTTCCTTTATACCAAAGTTTATTGCATATGATGCTCACCCAAATTATGAATCAACCTTATATGCAATGGATATAAATTTGAAGAGAATACCAGTTTATCACCATCATGCTCATATAGCAAGTTGCATGGTAGAAAACAAATTAATTGAAAATGTAATAGGGTTATCTTTTGATGGAACTGGATTTGGAACAGATGACTGCATATGGGGCAGTGAATTTTTAATATGCAATAAGAAAAGCTTTCAAAGAATTGGACATTTAGATTATACATTTTTATCTGGAGGAGATAAATCAATTAAGGAACCGTGGAGATCCGGTGTTTCATATTTATTGAGCACCGGGGAAAATTTGAACAAAAAAAATCAGTATCGTTCTTTAATAGAGTCAATTTTTGGAAGTGATGGGTTAAAGTTATATCCTTTAATTGATAATAAAATAAACTGTGTAAAAACATCAAGTATGGGAAGATTTTTTGATGCAGCAGCAAGTATACTGGGAATACGCAAACTTATTTCATACGAAGGTCAGGCTTCTATTGAACTGGAATGTAAAATACCTGAGAATTATTCTTATTCAAGTAAAGTGGAGCACTACTACCAATTTGATATTGTTAGTACTAGTGAAGAATTTATTATTATGCCTTATAAAATAATAGATGGTATAATAACCGATTTGAATAAAGATATTTCAATTGGTAATATTAGCTGGAAATTTCATAACTCTATTATTAATTTTTCATTAAAGCTTTGCCAAAAAATAAGAACTCAATATTTAATAAATGATATAGTGCTAAGCGGAGGCGTTTTTCAAAATATATACCTAATGGAGAATATAGTTAATGAATTAGAAAAGTTGAATTTCAAAGTGTATACCCATAAGTGCTTTCCATCCAATGATGGTGGTATCAGTTTAGGCCAAATTGCAATTGCCAGCGAAAAAATAAAAGATGAAGAAAAATAAAAATTATGCTCTTATATTATAAAATGCAAAACCTATTCTTAATTTCATTATATTCAGTAAAATAGCATAATAACCTATTGTAAGAATCTAATACTGAATTAGGAATATCTACATGGCATATAAATCCTTTACCATTTGGTCCATATCCACTTGAATCATCCCTTAGCCTTGGAATTTCACCCATTATGAGATCAATAAATCTATCTTTATTCCATAGACCATTTATTTCGCTATTTATATATTCATAATCGTTATTTGACTCTTTTACTATAGGTATAAATGGACAGTAGCTTATAATTAATGTTTTTTCTCCATTCCACTCTTTTAAAAAGGAAGCATGAGTTCTTAACTGCATAGTTGGATCTTGAATTAATAATATTGATTTTGGAATCCGACCTTTGTTTCTTAATACGTTTAACGCCTCATAAGCATTTGAACCACAATTTGTGGACTTGCTTTCTATGATGATCTTATCTCTATCAATATTGCTTCTTTTTTTAATAATCTGACTTAATATATCCGCTTCGGATTTACCATTTGTATCTATATCTCTATAGTTATTATCCTTCATCACATTTTTAATTAAATATTTTGTTGAATGCCCTATACCTCCAACTACCATTATATATTTAGCCACACCACTGTTATAAGCATCAGTACCTAATTCTGCTATATAAGGAATGCTATTACCTAAAATTATTAGTAAATCTACTTGTGAAATCCCAAATTTATGCTGTAATGCCCTTTTGGACAGTTCATCTATGTCCCGCTTTGATAAAAATAAGATAATTTTATTTATATCATTTACTAATTGAGATTTTTTAGGGTTAATCACAATTTATACCTCCGATGTAAAAATAAATTTAATTATTTTAAAATTTTCACATCTTTACCTTTAGTTTATCACATTTAACTTTTTTGTTTCTAACTTTCTCTATAAATAATAATATATTATCTTCCTCTTCTCTTATTTTTCTGTCAGTCATATTCCCCCTGCCCAATCTATCGCATAAAGCAAACAATGCAATTTCTTCAATGGGTATCGCCTCCTGCATTTTTTCAATATCAGAAAAAGGCATATCCTTAGATACAAATAAAATTTGCATATGCCACCTAACTAATGCAGCAACTTTACTAATAAATTCATCTTTCAAATTGAATTCATTTAAAAATTCTACAGTCATTTTACTGCCAACTATATCATGATCGTAGGAAGTTATTTTATCTTTTCTAATTTTAGTTGTAGGTGGTTTACCAATATCGTGAAGTAATCCTGCCCACATAAAAGCAGCCTTATCAGTGCTCTTATTACGCCTTTTAGCACATTCATCAAGCACCATTAAAGTGTGATTCCAAACACTTCCTTCAGGATGATATTTAGGAGATTGATTTGTAGCTTGAAGCTTTCCAAGCATTGTAAATGGGTATAATGTACTGAAAATTTCTGATTTAGCTATTGATTTAAAATAAGTAGATGGAGTGTTTTCATTCAGCAGTATGTTGTTAAACTCACAAAAATAGTCCATTTTATTCATGCTGTTATCACCTCGTTGATTTATTTTTACTTGTTTTTACTCTTTATTTAGAAAAATTTTATCTATATACCATCTATTATTATCTTTGATTAAAGTATACTCTATTATTTTATCACCATCTGAAAAACTATCTTTTATATTTATTTTAACTGTGTTTTTATCAACATTCACTGGATCATCATAGAATGAATTAATAAACTTTACGCCGTTTTCTTTTTCAACCTTAATTGTTTTAGCTTGGCTTTTTATTAAACTTTCCATTGTTCCAGCACTTATTTTAAAAGACGGCGTTGCCACTTTAAACAGGTAATTTATACATTCCTTTATATCAGCTTCATTTCCGCTATTCCAACATTTATAAATTAATTCATCATAATTATTTACTACACTTATTGGATCATTTTGTACTGCGTCTAAGTTATTTGAATTGATGCTGTACTCTGCTATGCTGCCTCTATTAATACTGTTATTTATATTAATTATAATAATTGCGGAAGCCAATGCCATAATACCTAATATGAAAAAAAATATAATTATTTTTTTAGTTATCTTCATATAAACCACCTTTAAAATGTTTTTCATTATAACTAAATATATTCATCTTTACAAAATAGATAACTTAAAAGGTATTATTTTTATGCATATATTTTGTGCTGAATTTTTATTGCTATTCTAAACTTAATATAATAAAGAATTATAAGACTTATAAAAGCTGTAATAATATAGTATTACAGCTTTTATAAATAAATTTACTTTTTTGTTTCTATTACTGACTTTGCATTGTTTTCCTTATTTTTTTCCCTATATTGAACTGGTTGGTTTTCTTCTTGAGAAGGTCTTTTCATTCCCTTTTTAGCCAAAACAATCACCCCTAAAATAATTTCTACAAATAGTATTTTACATTATAAAAATATTATTCAAATAAACATTTAATTTTCAATTTTGCAACCTTTAAGTTTAATGAAAAAAATTCCAAGCAAACCACCTAGACAGGAAAAAATTATAATTATTCTGTATGTATTTTTTGAAAATAGACCAATTGTCACTCCAATGATCATTCCAAGCATTAACCCTATTGATAATCCTAAAAGTTCATTATTTTCTTTACCATATCCAAACATATATCCCCCACCCAAAAACAAATTTAATTTTATTTATATTTAAATAATAATCAAAAATACTATGATATTTATTACAGAAATAATTAGTTTAAATTACAATTCATTTACAAAATATTCAAAATATACATGCAACTATAGCTGAAATTTAATTTATTTTGAATTTTCAGTTTTTATAGTATAATATATATACAAAATATAGTAAGGAGGGAAACAAATGAAAATTGACTTTTATGGTGCAGCGGGAAGTGTAACTGGTTCTTGTCATGCTCTAAAAATAAATGGAAAATTTGTTTTATTAGATTGTGGTCTATATCAAGGAAAAGATGAAAAGGATTATGGCAATGAAACATTTAGTTTTAATCCAAAAGATGTTGATTATATTTTACTTTCACATGCACACATAGATCATATTGGCAGAATCCCCCTGCTTTATAAACAGGGCTTTAAGGGTCAAATATACTGTACTGAAGCCACTAGAGATTTAGCAAAGGTTATGTTAATAGACAGCGGGCACATTCAAGAGCAGGAAGTTGAATGGAAAAATAGAAAAAGACAAAGACAAGGATTAGATCCAATAGAGCCACTTTACACTTCCAAAATTGCTGAATTATCGTCTTATTTAATTAGTGGGTATCCTTATGACAATGTAATAGAAATATTTGATGGACTTAAAGTTAGATTTAGAGATGCAGGTCATTTGTTAGGTTCTGCTATAATAGAGTTATTTATTAATGAAAATGGTAATAAAATTAAATTGGTTTATTCCGGTGACTTAGGGAATATAAATATACCACTCCTGAAGGACCCTACTCTTATAGAAGACACAGATTATTTGTTAATGGAAACTACTTATGGAAATAGAGATCATGAAAAAATTCAAAGTCAGGTATTTAACTTAGTTGATATTATTAATAGCACCCTTAAAAAGGGAGGAAATGTTATAATTCCATCATTTGCTGTGGGAAGAACCCAGGAAGTTTTATATGAACTTAATAATTATGTTGAAGGTAAAGAATTGAGAAATATTAATGTATATGTAGATAGTCCTTTGGCTGACGAGGCCACAAAGATATTTGAAGATTACAGAAAATATTATGATGAAGATGCCGTAAAAGTATTACAACGTGGAGACGATCCATTGAAATTTGAAGGCCTAAAATTTACTAAATCTGCAGAGGAGTCAATGCAGTTAAACAAAATAACTGCTGGTGCAGTAGTTATTTCAGCCAGTGGAATGTGTGATGCAGGAAGAATAAGGCACCATTTAAAACATAATTTATGGAGAAAAGAATGTTCAATAGTATTTGTTGGTTACCAAGCTGAAGGAACCCTTGGAAGAGCATTGATTGATGGGGCTAAAAAGGTAAAATTATTTGGTGAAGAAATAGCTGTAAATGCAAAAATTATTAATTTACCAGGACTTTCCGGACATGCGGATAGGAGCGGACTATTGAGATGGCTTCATGGATTTAAAGAAAAGCCTAGAAAAGTAATATTAATTCATGGAGATAATGAAGAAAGAGAATCATTTAAAGATTTAATAGTTAGCGAAGGTTACAATGTATTTTGTCCTAGATTAGGTGATACCTTTGATACAAACTTACCTTTTGGAGAATCAAAAGTAAAAAATGAAATTTATAGGATTCTTGATAGTTATAATAATATAGAAAAGGACAATAAAGGCGAAATCTTAGCCAGAATAAAACAGGTTTTAGATAAGAACGAATAATATTTTAATTTAAGGGTACTATAAATAGTGTAAAAGGGTTTAAAGTCGTTGAGCCAAGAGTATATGGAGGTTTAAAAGAGCTTTTATATATTCGGTCAAAGGTATCCATAAGATGTTTTTGATGTTTTATGTATGCCGGAGAGAAGACTTTTATATGTTCCCATGGGCTGCTTATATGCTTAACGGTATATAAGAGGTCTTAAAGTATGTATACTGGTCGAGCTAACATTTTTTGGGTTGCCGATAGTCTTTTTTCATAAAGCTTGAGATGGTATGCAGTCGAAAGATTGTATATTGTTTCTTAGGTATTCTATCAAGTGGAGTAAAGATGTGTATATGTTTTGTAATGTTTGTGTACGGTGGAAATATCATATATGGATGTGTAAAGATGTATATATGTTGTAGCGTAGATAACTTTGAGCTCTTAGTATTCTTGGGGTAAGAACAGACATATCAATATGTCTGTTCTTTTAAGTTAACATACAAAAATTGTTTTACTTTCACACATAATTATATGAATAATGGTTATTATAAATATCATAAAGAGGGTTTAAGGTGGTTGAGCAAAGAGTATTGTATGGTGATTAAGGCTATACAATATTCGAACAAAGGTATATAAGGGATTGTAAAGGTTCTTTATATGCCGGAGTTAAGATTACAATGTGTGTTGAAAGGCTATGTGCATGCCCAACTGTATGTATGTGGTCCCAAGATATGTATTGCAGTCGAGTTAACATTATATAAAGTGCCGATATTTTATCTGCAGATAATTGAAAAGATTATAATTAGTCGGGAGATTAATTATAGTTTTGTAAGTATTTTATATAGTGGAACGAAGATTTATGTAGTTATTGCAGTGTTTTTATGTAGTCGAAAGATTGCATATGGATACGTATATATTTGCATAAGTCGTAGTGAAGATCATTTTAGGCTTTCTGAAATCCCCAAGAATTCATAAGCATGATCATCTTATGTTCAATAATTAAAAGCAAAATGTACATTAAATGCAGCATACATAAACTTGGTTTTTCAAGTTTATGTATGCTTTTTTATATAAGAAAATATCAGCTGCTTATAATGATTATTAATATTTATCTTTCAACTATCATAGCTGCTCCCATTCACTTATTCATCTAAAAAGTTTAATATTTCATCCAAACACATTTTTTCATTATCAATATATGAACAATGGGCAGCATCTGTAATAACTACAACTTTTGCATTAATTCCTATATCATTTGCTATATCATATGCTGAATCTATAGGTAGGATTTTATCGTGATCTCCTATAAGTATTAGAGTAGGCATTGTAATTTTATCTACTTCTCCTGTTCCATATTTAACACCATTATGAATATGAGAAATATTGAAAATTTGTGCAGGCCATGCTACATCCGGATAATTAATAACTGTCATTGTTTCATCAACTAATATTTTATAATAATGTTCCTCAGGTGTTTTATAGTTAAACACTGTTACATCCAACATTGCTTTAATAGTCCTTTTATCCTGTTTTTCTAATGCTGTTTTACAAGGGATAAGCTGTACTTTATCATTCATAACTTCATCAATGGTTGTCCAGTACTTATCCTTAATAGTACTGCCGTTATTATCTTTAGCTGGGAATGGATATCCTTTACATGTTGGGGAGTCAATGAGAACCAATTTTTTAACCATATCGGCATGATCTGCAGCAAATTGCATTGATATTGTTCCACCCATGGATAATCCAATTAAGGTAAAACTATTAATTCCAATTCTCTCTGCAAACATACATATATCTTCAGAAAATTGTCTCATATTCTCAACTTTAGTGTTATAAGAAGAACCACCAGCTCCTCTTAAATCCACTGTATAGGCCTTATATTTTGAGGGAAGCTTTTCCATAAAACGTTCCCAATATTTTGACGTAACAATATTTCCATGAACAAATAACATTACATTATTTCCTTCCCCACATTCTCTATAAGCCACTGTTTCACCATTAGCTATTTTAACTTTTTTATATTTAACATTATTCATTAAAATACCTCCAAAATATACTTAATAGTAATATATAATTATTTCTTTGGAAAATATTGAAAGCATAGAATAGATGAATTATACTCCACGCTTTCAATTAATCTAGACTATATTATACTGATGCTGCTTTATCTTCTTTTACTTTTTTCCCTGTTTCAGGCAGGAAGAAAGAGCCTAAGAAGAAAGTACCACTTAGAATAACTGAGATCATCATTGCTGCAAAATAGCCGGAATGATCAACAACAGTTCCTAAAATAAAGTAGAAAATTGTTTCAAAGATGTAAGAGAGTGCCCAGAAAATGCCCATAATAGTAGTCAGCTTTTTAGGGGTCATGTTAGACAGCTCCTGGGGAATAGTAACCAAAGAAGTTACCGGCATGAACATTAAGAAGCCAATACCAAATGCAGCGATAGTAGCTATCATACCATTTTTAGTATATATCATAATAAATCCGCATATTGTCATAGCTAATCCACACCATTTTAGAATGGGGATACGCAATGGGTATTTTCGTACAGCAATAACTCCAAAGTATGTTCCAAAAATGCCGCCAACGGCTATAAGTGCGCTAAGTAGTTTGGGACTAATAACTGATGCTCCGGAAACTGGGAATATAGTTAGTAAAACAATATAGAAAGTAAGTAAACCAGAATAGGTTAATGGATAAATCCAATTAAATTT
>JAQSXU010000258.1 GCA_029256485.1 Clostridiaceae bacterium | reverse complement strand
CTTCTTAATGATAGATTTGATTTAAGTCAAAGAGATTTATCTAAAAGAACGGAACTATCTCTGGGAAAAGTAAATTATACAATTAAAAAGCTGGTAGATGAGGACTATTTAATTGTAGAAAAAGATGATAATAAGATGTCATATAAATTAACTGAAAAAGGTTTTAAATTTATTGACTTTAATTTAAAAAGAGAAAAAACAAAGAAAATTAATTTACATAGTGAAGATTCTAAAAACATAAATCAAGCAGTTATACTGGCTGCCGGCAGAGCTTCAGATTTTGATAAACCAGTTGGTTTCTTAGAAATTGAAGATTTTACTTTAATAGAAAGAGCCATAAATCTTTTATTCAATGAAAATATTGAAAGCATTGTTATAATAACAGGCTATAAACATGAATATTTTGATACACTTTCAAAGGATAATAGAATTAAGATAATCTACAATGACAGGTATAAATGGACAGGTACCATGTATTCATTATCTTTGGCAAAGGAATTAATTGTGGGTGATTTTCTTTTAGTCGAAAATGATCTTATTTTTGAGGAAAGAACATTAAAGTATTTAGTTGAAAATAGTAATAGGGACTGCATACTTGTTACAAATGAAACCGGGTCCGGGGATGAAGCCTTTGTGGAAATAAACAATGGATTTATTTATAAAATATCCAAGGATATTCATCAGCTGAACAGAATAGATGGAGAAATGATTGGATTAAGTAAAATATCCTACGAAGTATTTAAATTAATGCTGGAAGAGTTTAAAACAAACAAAAATCCATATTTAAATTATGAGTATTTACTAATGGATATAGGCAGAAACTATAACATTGGCTACACAAAAATTGATGATTTAGTTTGGGCAGAAATAGATAATTTAAATCAGTACAATCATGTAAAAAGCAACATTTTCCCAAGAATGAAAAGAAAAGAAATGACTATTAGAATAGACAAGTTAAAACATATTGCCAGTGAAGCTATGGCAGTAGATATAAATTCTATTGACAATGTACAACCCATTGGAGGAATGACAAATAAAAACTATAAAATTGTAGTTAAAGGCAAAAATTATGTTTTAAGAATTCCTGGAGCCGGCACAGAGGAAATGATAAGCAGAACCAGTGAAAAAATAAATTCCAGACTGGCTTTTGAAAACGGCTTTGACAGTGACTTAATTTATTTTAATGAACACACAGGAGTAAAGATATCCACATTCATTGAAAAAACGGAAACATTAAATGAAAGAACAGCTAAAAAAGAAGAAAATATGAAACTAATTGCAGGTATACTGAGAGAACTTCACAATTCCTCATTTAAATTTGGAAGTGAATTTGATCCATTTAAAATAGCAGAGGAATATGAGAAACTTCTACATAAATATAATGGTAAGAATTTTGAAGATTATTATGAAGTAAAAGAAAAGGTAATGTCACTGAAAAAGGTAATGGACTCATTTAATATTACTAAATGCCCATGCCATAATGACACAGTGCCTGAGAACTTTATTAAAAGCGGAGAGTCTAAAATATTTTTAATTGACTGGGAATACAGCGGCATGAACGATGCAATGTGGGATATTGCAGCTCATTCCATGGAGTGTAACTTTTCTGATGACGATGAAGAACTATTTTTAAATATTTACTTCAACGGAGAAATAGATGAACAGCACAGATTAAGGATATTAATAAATAAAATTTTGCAGGATTTTATATGGAGCACATGGACTAATATAAAAGAAGCAAAGGGCGATGATTTCGGCTCTTATGGTATTAACAGATATAACAGAGCTAAAGCAAATTTGGAAAAATTAAATAAAAAATTTGAGGAGTTGAAGTAATTTGGAAAGAATATCTGATTTAACAATGAAAAGAGATCTGACTTACGCAAAAAAAGGTATAGCACATTCATTAATATCTGGAATTACATGGGGCATGGACGCTGTATTATTAGCATATGTAATGACTCAATTTCCATTTAACGACACAGGAGTTTCAATAATAGTGGCTCCTTTAGTAGGAGCTTGTATTCACACAGGTTTATCAGCTTTCTTTACATTGGTTTATAATATTTACACAGGAAAAATAAAAGAGTTTTCCAGATGTCTATTTAGTAAAATGGGTATTTTGATTATACTATCAGCAATATGCAGCGGTCCTTTAGCTATGTCTGGATATCTCCTTGGCATAAACATGGCAGGAGCTTCTTATGCAGCAGTTATAACTTCCACTTATCCAGCCATTGGAGCTGTATTAGCAGTTATATTTTTAAAGGAAAAAATGAATAAAAGAGTATGGACAGGTGTACTTCTTTGTGTTGTTGGTGCCGTAGTAACTGGATATGTAGCTCCATCAGGTACAGGTTCTCCAAACTTTTATTTAGGAATAATTTTATCCGTGGTTGCAGCAGTAGGCTGGGGCCTTGAAGGAGTATTTGGAGCCTATGCTATGGATGTAGTTGACCCTGAAATAGCAATTTCCGTAAGGCAAACAGCTTCATTTATTATGTATTTATTATTTGTAATTCCATTCATTGGCGGATTCGGCATGTTCTTTAAGGCATTTACTGCTCCAAGTATAGCAGTATTTGCTCTAACAGGTGTAGTCTGCGGAGTATCCTATATAACCTGGTATTTAGGATTAAGCATGACCGGCGTTGGAAGAGCTATGGCTCTAAATGTTACTTATTCAATCTGGACAATTATATTTGATGGAATACTTCATGGTTTTCATTTCTCTACAAATTTAATATTTGGATGCTTAATTATTGTATTTGGTGCAATTCTTGTTTCAGGAAATCCAAAAGAAATGCTATCATTAAGAAAAGTGGAGGCATAGTACTATGAAAATGAAACTACCAATGAGATTTAGAATACTTCAATTGATTTGCAATGGGGAAGAATCAAGAAAGTCCATTAATACTAAGAAAATAAAAGAATTTATCTTTCAGGAATACGGCGATGAAAGACAGTGTAAAAATAAAATAATTGAAAATCATCTTCTTGCACTAAAATCAGTAGGATTAATTGAAGAAATAAATGTTTATTTAGAAAATGATGAATTTGTTTCACAATATAAAGCAACAGGAGAGGGTTTTAAAAGATTAAATTTAATTCCTAAATATGCAAAGTAGCTTTAATTTGGGAGGATGATTAAAATGAGAGCAATACTATTAGCTGCAGGTATGGGAACAAGATTAAGACCACTTACCTATGAAACACCAAAATCCCTAATAAAAATCAATGGTGAGCCTCTTTTGGAAAGGCAGATTAAATTTTTAAGGGAAATTGGAATTGAAGAAATTATAGTTGTCACTGGATATTTATGTGGAAAATTTGAATATCTTAAGGAAAAATTCAATGTAAAATTTGTTCATAATGATAAATATGAAGTATATAACAATATTTACACCATGTATTTAGTAAAGGAATTCCTTTCGGATGCCTTTGTTATAGATGCAGATACTTATTTATGCAGAAATTATCTGGACAGCACAATTAAAACATCCACTTATTTCGCGGGAAATAAAACAGTGAGTAATGAGGAATGGATGTTAATCTTCGATGAAAACAATAAAGTTAATGACATCAAAATCTCCAGTGGCGAAGGTTATGTAATGTCAGGGGTGTCTTACTGGACAAAAGCTGATGGAGAACTGCTTAAGCATAAGCTGGAGGAAGTATTAGAAAGCAGTGACTGGCAGAATTTATACTGGGACAATATTGCCAAAGACAATTTAAAAAATATGGATGTACATATAAAAAAGATAAGTTCTTCTGATTGGTTTGAAATTGATTCATTGGAAGACTTGAATACCCTTAAGGCAAAGCAGGAAAGATTAAAGATGAAATAACAAATAAGGAAGTTTTTCTTGCGGAAAAACTTAAAACAAAAGAATAAAGATCAAATAACAAATATGGAGGTTTTTCTTTCAGAAAAACTATTTATTTAATGGACTGATGGTTATTACATTAGTCCATTTTTTTTATGTTGCTGAATAATAGAGCTGAAAGCTCTCAACCGATAGGTTGTCAAATAATTTTTCTAATTAAACATAGCCCATAGGGCCAGGTTTATTAAGAAAGTTATCTGGAATATATAGCTCTTTTATAGAATAGTGTTGATGAAGTATGAAACTGAAATGGTTCAAAATTTTAAGGAAACCCTGAACTTTTTATATTAAAGTTATTTTTTAAATGTTAAATTATGTAGTTAAGGGAGGTATTTGGAAATAAATGTAGAAGTTTATATATAGTAATAAATAAGGGAGATGTAAATCTATGGATGTTTTGTTTTTCTTGTTGTTTCTAGTATTCTTAGTAGCTTTAATTGTCGGAATTATTAGACCTGGTTCTGTATTAAGGTGGGGAAGTGAAGAAAAGAAGACTAGAAAGAGTGTTCTGAAGTATTATGGAATAGGGATGATATTATTC
>JAQSXU010000055.1 GCA_029256485.1 Clostridiaceae bacterium | reverse complement strand
GCAGATGAAATTTCTATAGATTCATCATTTGTAGATGACCTAGGAGCAGATTCTCTTGATATAGTAGAGTTAATTATGGCATTAGAAACAGAGTTTGATTTAGAAATACCTGATGAAGATGCCGAAAAAATTTCAACAGTTAATGATGTTGTTGAATACATAAAAACTCATACAGAGGAATAATTTAAGACCCCGTTTGCATCACGGGGCTTTATATTTATACAAAATATAATACAAAGATTCTAGTACATTGTGACTTCACAAAAATCCTTGAAGATTAGAAGTTTTCCAAAATCATAATGTAAGAAATTTAATGCATTATATATAAATAATAGTTTATTCTTGAATGTACTAATTAATAGCATATTGAAGAATGAACTCTGAAGACTAAGGGGTAGATTAATGATAGAGAGAAGTAATTTATTAAGTGAGTTGGAGTTTAGACTTCAAATCTCTTTTAAAAATCAAGAATTGTTAGATACAGCTTTAACTCACAGCTCATACGCAAAGCAGAAGAAAAATATAAAATATTATGAAAGGCTAGAATTCTTAGGTGACTCGGTTTTGCAGCTAAGTATTTCTGATGTTTTATTTAATAGGTTTAAAGATAAAAGTGAAGGCGAGCTTACTAAGTTGAGAGCTTTGATAGTATGTGAAAATTCACTTTATGAAATTGCTAAACAGTGGAAACTTGGAGAATACATATTGATGAGTAAGGGAGAGGAACTAACTGGAGGCAGAGAAAGAGTGTCAATATTGGCAGATTGCGTAGAAGCAATAATTGCTGCAATTTATATGGACAGTAGTTTTGAAAAGGCAAAAAAATTTATTGAACGTTATTTTGAAGATATAATATTTAAGGCCATCAATGATAAGATAGTAATTGATTATAAAACAAAGCTTCAGGAAGTACTTCAACAAAATGGTGATGTGTCTATAGTTTATAACTTAGCCAAGTTTGAAGGTCCTCCACATAGAAGAAAGTTTTTTACTGAGGTAATAGTTAACGAAAAAATATGGGGATATGGAATGGGTTATAGCAAGAAAGAGTCTCAGCAAATTGCAGCAATGGAAGCTCTTAAAAATTTGGAGGATAACAAAAATGAGTAAATCACATTATATTATTCCAATTTTTGTGCCGCATGAAGGATGTCCTCACAATTGTGTGTTTTGTAATCAAAATAGTATTACTGGGTCAAGTAACGATGTAGATGGGAAATATGTTCAGGAAACAATGGATAAGTATCTTATGAATATAAATCATAATGATACTATTGTAGAGGTTTCATTTTATGGAGGAACATTTACAGCCATTCCAATTGAGAAACAAATAGAATTATTAGCTGTTGCCAAAATATATAAGGAAAAGAAAAAAGTTAATTATATCAGGCTGTCTACAAGACCGGATTATATTGATAGTGCTATTTTGGATAATTTAAAAAAGTACTCAGTAGACATTATTGAATTAGGGGTTCAATCTTTAGATGAAGAGGTGCTGTTAAAATCCGGAAGAGGGCATAGCGAAAATGATGTAATAAATGCATCAGCCTTGATAAAGGAATATGGATTTACATTAGGTCATCAAATAATGATTGGACTGCCAGGTGATACTTTTAGGAAAGATATAGAAACAACCCAAAAAGTTATAAATATGGGTCCAAGTATCGTCAGGATATATCCAGCGTTAGTAATTCGAAATACTCCTATGGAAATAATGTACAACTCATCCTCTTATAAACCATATTCACTGATGGATGCAGTTAAAATTAGTAAGATATTATATGGATTATTTATAAATAGCCATATTAATGTTATAAGAATAGGACTGCAACCTACAGAGGAGATAAATGAAGGTAAAGAAATTTTATCAGGTCCATTTCATCCAGCTTTTAGGGAACTGGTGGAGAGTTCCATTATTAATGACATGCTTTTAGAAAAGATAGGTGACATGAAATGTGAATCTATAACTATATGCATTAATCCTAGAGAAATATCAAAACTATATGCATATAAAAAGAAATTTTTTAATGACATGAAAGAGCAGGTTAACGCTAAAACAGTTATAATACAACAGTCAGAAGCTTTAAGTGAGGGATTATACATAGTAAAGTATGGTTCCGTTAGTAAAATATTGTCAAAATATAAATATATAAGTGAAAAGTATAAAGAAGGAAATTTTACAAATATATAGAATTCTTTCCTATATATGTTTATTAATTTTATAGTAGAATTAGGGAGGAATGTTTATGGAATTATTAAAAGTATCATCTCAGTCACAACCAAAATCAGTTGCAGGTGCCCTGGCTGCTGTATTAAGAGAAAATAGTAAAGCTGAAATACAGGCAGTAGGAGCTGGAGCTGTGAATCAAGCTATAAAAGCAATTGCTATTACCAGGGGCTTTGTAGCTCCTAATGGCATTGATTTAATTGTGGTGCCAGCGTTCTCAGAAATATCAATTGATGGTCAAGATAGAACTGCTATAAAATTTGTAATTGAACCTAGATAAAGAGAAATATTTCACTTATGGATTGAATCTAACTCATTGATATTTTTTATGTTTTAAGATAGAATTATATGGAATGTTAATATTTATAAACAGTCTTAGTGTAGGCTGTTTATTTATTTAAAGGTAGGTAGTATAACTATGAATAAAAAGAAAAGAGATAAAGTTACTAAAATACTAGTATACTTTATGATAATAATGTTTGTAATCAGCTTATTGCCAATGTTATTTAGATAAATTTAAAAGTAAATCTTCTTTTTGAGCTTGGTCAAAACGTGTAAATGTGGGGCTTTTTACTTAGTTAAACAGAGATTTACTTGATGAAGTTATATGGATAAGCAAGGAGTGTAACTATGTTTTTAAAATCAATTGAAATAAGAGGATTTAAATCCTTTGCTGATAAAACAGAATTGAATTTCAAAAAAGGTGTAACAACAATTGTAGGCCCTAATGGAAGCGGTAAAAGTAATATTTCGGATGCTGTAAGATGGGTGCTAGGTGAGCAGAGTGTAAAAAGTCTTAGAGGAGGAAAAATGGAGGATGTAATTTTTGCAGGTACTCAATTTAGAAAGCCTGTAGGATTATGTCAAGTATCATTAGTTTTAGATAATTCAGACCATGAATTGCTTCTGGATTACTCTGAAGTAACCATAACCAGGAGATTGTATCGATCAGGAGATAGTGAATACTATATCAATAATACCCAATGCAGGTTAAAAGATGTTAACCAGTTATTTATGGATACCGGAATAGGAAAAGAAGGTTACTCTATTATTGGACAAGGTAAAATAGAGGCAGTATTAAGTGGAAAACCTGAGGAAAGAAGAAGTTTGCTAGAAGAAGCTGCTGGTATAGTTAAGTTTAAGTGGAGAAAAGAAGAGGCTGAAAAAAAATTAGAGAATACTGACCAAAATTTGGTGAGAATTTGCGATATTATAAGTACATATGAGGATAGGATTGAGCCTTTAAGAATTGAGAGTGAAAAGGCAAAATTATTTCTCCAACTAGCAGATGACTTAAAGGGAAAGGAAGTCAATTTAATAGTTCATTCAATTGACAAAGTGCAAAATAAAATTGATCTATTAAATAAAGAGCTAGAAAATGACCAATTTCAATATAATGAGGCTAAGAAAAATAATGATGAATTAGTATTGAAATTAAAAAAATATAATGATGAACTTGAAATCTTTGATAAAAATGCTGGCAAGGAAAAAAGCATATATTTTGAAAATAAAAGTGAACTTCAAAAGCTGTCCTCTGAAAATAATTTATTAGATGAAAGAATAGATAATATAAATAAAAATCAAATAAGAATAACAGAGGAAGTTGAAGGCATTAATTTAAAACTTAACAGTACAAAGAGCCTTAAAGATGCTGAACTCAATAACATTAAAATAATTCAAGGGGAACAATCTAAATTAAATAATGATATAGTTAGTATTGAGAATAATGCTATTAGTATTAATGAAGATTTAGTAAATAAGGAAGAAAAAATTAAAGATTTAAAAAATGATCAAGTAGATATATTAAGTAAAATGGCTCAAAAAAATAATGAAATTTTAAATTTGAACAATGAAAATGAGTCAATTGCAAAAAGACTTGAGAATTTAAAAGTATCAGTTGAAAGCTACAGTAATTCTATGAAAATTAATATTACTACCAAAGCAATGCTCAATGAGCAGATCAAAAGTATAAATTGTAATATAGAACAATATGAAAATACTATAAGAGACAAAAGAAGAGAAATAACTTTCCAAAATAATACTTTATTAAAAAAGGAAAATGAATTAAAACTAGAAAATAATTTATTTAGTAAGATGGAGGCAAACCAGCAAATGCTGGTAAATCTGGAAAAGCAGTATGAGGGATATAATAGATCAGTAAAAGTACTTATGCAGCATATAAGAGAAAATAAAGTTGAGATACCTAAAAATAGCACCAATGTTTTAGGCGAAGTAATTGATGTAAAAAAAGAACTTGAAATTGCCATTGAAATTGCATTAGGTGGGGCAATTTCAGATATAATAACTAAAAATGATTTTGTGGCGAAGAAGTTAATTGGCTATTTAAAAGAAAGCAATATTGGGAGAGCAACTTTTTTGCCTTTAAATATAGTAAAAGGAAGGAAGATTGACAGCACAAAGTCTATTGAAAAAATTAAAGGATATGTTGGTATTGCTAGTAATTTAGTAAATTATAATAATGAGTTTACCAATGCTGTAGAATTTTTATTGGGGCGTACAATAATAGCTTCCGACATGGATAGTGCTTTAAATATAGCAAAGTCAATTAATTATAGTTTTAAAATTGTAACACTTCAGGGAGAAGTCATAAATCCAGGCGGCTCTTTAACTGGAGGAAGTATATCACATAAAAGTTCTAATATAATAAGCAGAAAAAGGGAAATTGAAGAGATCAAGGAAAAGCTAATACAGTCAAGAAATAATATAGATAAATATAGTTATGAAATTAACGAAAGTAAATCTAAAATAAAAGAATTAGATAACATTTGTTTGAACTTAAAAGATAAAGTTTATCAAGAAAAGATCGAAACTACAAAAATTGAAGCTAGAATAAATAGCATAGAGGAAGAAAGCAGAAGATTATCACAAAATTTAATTGTATCCAATAATGAAATAGAAAATAACAAGAAGAAGTTAGACTTTAATGATGGGAATAGTAAACAATTATCTATGGACTATAACTTACTTGATGAAACAAAAGAAGAAAATGAAAAAAATATTTCAGTGTTAGAGGATGAATTTGAATCTAAGGGAAAGCTTATCTCAGAAATAAGAGAAAACTTAATGAAATTAAAAATTAAAAAGGCTCAAGTGGATGAAAACTGCATTTCAAAAGTTAAAGATTTGGAGAGAATGGAAAAAGAAATAAATGAGCTCAATGATAGAATTAATGCTTTAAATGATGAAAAGCAGCAGAATACATATCTAACTGAAGAAATAAATAAGCAGATTAAATGTAATATAATTAAAATTAACGATTTAAATGATAAGTTAAAATCCATGGAAGAGAATTTTAAGAATTATGAAATAGAAAGAATTAAAATAAAAGAAAACATTAGCATAGTAAATGCTTCAAAAGAAGAGTCTCAGTTACTAATAAATAAACTTGAAAATGAACTTCATAAGATAGATGTAGCTATGGCAAAAAATGATGCTGAAAAAGAAAGTATTTATAATAAACTAAATGATGAACTTGAAATTACATATGCTGAAGCCTTAAAATACAAAAGTGATATAGACAATTTAGACAGTTACAAGAAAGAAGTTCAAACATTAAAAAATAAAATTGGTTCTTTAGGAACTGTAAATGTCGGTTCTATTGAAGAATATAAAGAAATAAAAGAGAAGTACACTTTTATGTCGGCTCAAAGGGAAGACTTAATACAAGCAAAAGATGAACTTTTATCAGTAATCCAGGATATGACAAACAAAATGAAGGTTGTTTTTAATGATAATTTTAATAAACTAAGAGTTTATTTTAATGAAACATTCAGGGAACTTTTTAAGGGAGGCAGTGCAGATTTAATCTTAAGTAACGGCGATGAATTAACAGGAGTAATTGATATTACAGTGCAGCCGCCTGGTAAAAAACTTCAGAATATAAATTTGATGTCTGGAGGAGAAAAGGGATTATCGGCAATTGCATTATTATTTGCAATACTAAAAATGAAGCCTACTCCATTTTGTATTTTAGATGAAATAGAAGCCGCCCTTGATGATGCAAATGTTATAAGATATGCTGAGTTTTTAACAAAATTCTCTAATAACATTCAATTTATAGTAATTACACATAGAAAAGGTACAATGGAGGCCAGTGACGCTTTATATGGAGTAACAATGCAAGAAAAAGGAGTATCTAAAATTGTTTCAGTTGATTTAGTTCAAGCTGTATAAATCCGAAGCAAATAGTTATTGGAGGTAAATAAATGTTTGGTAGTTTTTTTAACAAATTAAAAGAAGGTTTATCAAAAACAAAGGATAACTTTACTGGTAAAATAAGCGAAATGCTTAAATTGGCAGTTTATATTGATGATGACTTATATGAAGAACTTGAAGAAATATTGATTAGTGCTGATATAGGCGTTGAAACCACACTTTTTATAATTGAAAAACTAAAGGAGAAGATCAGACAAGAAAGGGTTTCTGATCCTTCTCTAGTTAGGCAGTGCTTAAAAGAAGTAATTATAGACATTATTGGCAAAGAAAATGGAAGTATTTCTCCTAAAGAAACACCTGAGATACTCTTAATTATCGGAGTTAATGGAGTTGGAAAAACAACATCTATAGGAAAAATTTGTTATAGATTAAAGCGCAATGGATATAAGGTTTTGATGGCAGCTGCCGATACATTTAGAGCAGCGGCTATAGACCAGCTTCAAATTTGGAGTGAAAGAGCAGGTGTAAGTATTATTAAGCACCAGGAGGGCTCTGACCCTGCAGCAGTTGTATTTGATGCTATACAGGCTGCCAAAGCCAGAAATACAGACGTTTTAGTTTGTGATACAGCTGGAAGACTTCATAACAAGAAAAACTTAATGGATGAATTAAGCAAAATCAATAGAATAATAGATAGGGAATATAGTGATGCAAATAAAAAAACTTACCTGGTTTTAGATGCAACTACTGGGCAAAATGCGGTTCTTCAAGCTAAACAATTCATGGAAGTTTGTCCGCTAGATGGTTTGATTTTAACTAAATTGGATGGGACTGCTAAGGGCGGCATAGTAATATCTATTAAACATCAGCTTAATATTCCTGTGACATTGATTGGGGTTGGTGAAGGTATTGAGGATTTGCAGGAGTTCAATCCAGAGGAGTTTGTAGAAGCATTATTTTAATTAAACTTAAATTAAATATGCATTTTATAATAGGTGTTAAGTAAAAATACTTGACACCTATTTATTTCTTTGGTATTATAAATCATGTTAAATGAAAACTTATTAAAAGGAGACTTCAACTGTAATTCAGTTGACTTTTATATGGAAGAAAGAATTTTACTATCCTTATTGTTAGATATATATGGTGTTTTACTTACAGATAAACAAAATGATATTTTGGACTTATATTATAATGATGATTTGTCTTTGCAGGAGATATCCGAACTAACAAATACTTCAAGACAGGCTGTATATGATATAATAAAAAGATGTAATAAATTATTATTAGATTATGAAGATAAATTAAAATTATTTGAGAAAAACAAAATTTATAATAATAAAAAGCAAAAAATATCAAATAAAATTCAGGATATAATTAATGTTGAGAAAAATGAAAAAAACAAGGAAAATCTAATTTCGATAAAAAAGGAATTGGATAATTTATAGGAGGTTTATCATGGCTTTTGAGGGATTAGCTACTAAGCTTCAGGAAACATTGAAAAAGCTTAGGGGTAAGGGAAAACTAACTGAAAAAGATATAAAAGAAGCTATGAGAGAAGTTAAGCTGGCATTGCTGGAGGCAGATGTTAATTATAAGATAGTTAAGGATTTTATAAAGGATGTCAGTGAAAAATGTTCTGGCAGCGGTGTTCTGGAAAGTTTAACTCCTGGTCAGCAGGTTATAAAAGTAGTAAATGAAGAACTGGTTAAACTTATGGGGAGTACAGAAAGTCAATTAGATATTACTCCCGGAATAACAGTTATAATGCTTGTAGGGTTGCAAGGAGCAGGTAAAACCACAATGGCAGGTAAACTTGCACTTCATCTTAGAAAGAAAAATAAGAAAACATTGTTGGTTGCCTGTGATGTATACAGACCTGCAGCAATTAAACAACTGCAAGTAGTTGGAAAACAAATAGATGTTCCTGTGTTCACCATGGGAGATAAGGTAAATCCTGTAGATATTTCAAGAGCAGGTATTGAATATGCAAAAAGTAATAATTTGAACACTGTTATAATTGATACTGCCGGAAGACTTCATATTGATGAAGAATTAATGGATGAATTATTGAATATTAAAGATAATGTAAAGCCCAATGAAGTTCTTCTTGTTGTAGATTCTATGACAGGACAGGATGCAGTAAATGTAGCAAGCAGCTTTAATGATAAATTGGATATCACAGGAGTAATATTAACTAAACTTGACGGTGATACAAGAGGCGGTGCTGCTTTATCAATTAAGGCCATGAGTGGTAAGCCAATAAAGTTTGTTGGTATTGGCGAAAAGATGAGTGATTTAGAAGTATTTTACCCAGAAAGAATGGCATCAAGAATTTTAGGCATGGGTGATGTGCTTACATTAATAGAGAAGGCTCAGCAGGCAATTGACGAGAAGGAAGCAAGAGAAATGAGCAGCAGGCTCATGAGCCAGGAATTTAATCTTGAAGATTTCCTATCATATATAAACCAAATGAAAAAGATGGGACCTCTTAATAAGTTAGTTGAAATGATTCCAGGATTCAATAGTAAAGAGCTTCAAGGAGTGGACTTAAGTCAGGGTGAAAAAGAATTTTCCAAAATTGAGGCAATTATTAATTCTATGACTGCAAAGGAAAGAAAAAATCCCTTATTAGTAAGCAGCTCTCCGTCAAGAAAAAAAAGAATATCTGCTGGATCTGGAACTACAATTCAGCAAGTAAATAAAATGCTTAAAGATTTTGAAGCAATGAAGAAAATGATGAAACAAATGAAAGGTATGCAAAAGGGTTTTGCAAAGAAATCAGCATTATTTGGAAAATTTCCATTTAAATAGAAAACAAATATAAATAAATAGGCACTAGAGCATATATTGTTTATATTCCGTAAAGGAGGTGAGATAACATGGCAGTAAAAATAAGATTAAGAAGAATGGGTGCTAAAAAAGCTCCTTTTTACAGAGTAGTTGTAGCAGACTCCAGATCTCCAAGAGATGGAAGATGTATTGAGGAAATAGGCTACTATAACCCAACAACTGAACCAGCTGTTATTAAAATAGATGGTGAAAAAGCTACTGAATGGGTAAAAAATGGTGCACAGCCAACTGATATAGTTAAAAGGCTTTTTGCTAAAGCTGGAGTTAGCGAAAATAGTGGCAAGTAGTAATTCCTGGGGGTGTAAATATGAAAGAATTAGTTGAAATTATAGCTAAATCATTAGTTGATAACCCAGATATGGTTCAAATTAATGAGATTGCTGGTGAGCAGTCCATTATTCTTGAACTGAAAGTCGCACCAGAAGATATGGGAAAGGTTATAGGAAAGCAGGGAAGAATAGCTAAGGCTATTCGAACTGTAGTAAAGGCAGCAGCAATTAAAGAAAATAAAAGGGTTGTTGTTGAAATTATTTAAAGAGTTAGGTGCAACCTAACTCTTTTTATTAATATATGCTTAGTAATAAATTGTTCAATTTAATAAGGAGATATGCTATGGAACAGTTCATAATAATTGGTGAAATAATAAATACTCATGGTGTACATGGAGAATTAAAAATACTGCCAATGACAGATGACCTAAAAAGGTTTAGAAAATTAAAGAAAGTTTATATTGATGGAGAAGAGAAAACAGTATCATGGTGTAAACTTCAATCAGATAAAGCGATATTAAAATTTGAAGGTATAGATACCTTGAATGATGCAGTAAAGTATAAGACTAAAGTCTTAAAAGTTTCTAGAGAAGATGCAGTTAAGCTTCCTGAAGGAAGGTATTATGAAGCAGATATTCTTAATTGCACTGTAAAAGACGAAAATGGAATATACCTTGGGAAAATAAATGAAATAATACATACTGGAAGTAATGATGTTTATTGGATTAAAGGAGAAAAAGAACTGTTAATTCCAGCTCTTAAAAGCGTGGTCACTAAAATGGACGTTGAAAAAGGTGAAATTATTATAAGGCCGTTGGATCAATGGCAATGAAATTTCACATATTAACATTATTTCCTGATATGTTCAATATTTTTAATCAAAGTATAATAGGAAGGGCAATTACCAATAGCCTTCTGGAAATAAATACAATAAACATTAGGGACTATACTAAAGATAAACACAGAAAAGTTGATGATTATCCATATGGCGGAGGAGCAGGAATGGTAATGGCTGTTCAGCCTATTGTTGATTGCATTAAGGCTGTAAAAAGCAATAATTGTGGTAAGGTTATATATTTAGGACCTAGAGGAAGAACTTTTAATGAGGAAGTTGCAAAGGAATTAGCTAAGGAAAAAGAATTAATATTTCTTTGTGGACACTATGAGGGAATTGATGAAAGGGTTTATAAATATATTGACGACGAAATATCCTTAGGTGATTTTGTTTTAACAGGAGGAGAAATGGCATGTATTCCAATTATAGATAGTATATGCAGATTAGTGCCAGGCGTTCTTTCTTCTTCTGAAAGCTATACAGATGAATCATTTTATAATGACGTTTTGGAATATCCTCAATACACAAGACCTCCGGTTTTTGAAGGTGATGCAGTACCCGAAGTACTTCTCAGCGGTCATCATGAAAATATAAGAAAATGGAGAAGAGGCATATCATTAAAAATAACAAAATGTAAAAGACCGGATTTATTTTCAAAGTTAAAGCTTTCACCTGAAGATTGTAACTTATTGAAGAAATTTCCACAAACTAAAGAATAATTTTCAATTAATATTGCAAAATTGAAGTGTTTATGATAAAATAAACTTCGTGCTAGTACGGGCGGTCCTCTGCCTGCAATTATGCTGGGCAAGAACGTCAATTAACTTAAGGAGGGAATGCACATATGTTAGATGTAATAAAGGCTATTGAAGCTGAACAAATCAGAAATGATTTACCTGATTTTAATGTAGGAGACACAGTTAAAGTTTACGTTAAAATCAAAGAAGGAAACAGAGAAAGAATTCAGATGTTTGAAGGAACAGTTCTTAAGAGACAAAACGGAGGGTTGAGAGAATCCTTTACTGTAAGAAGAGTTGCTTATGGCGTTGGAGTTGAAAGAACATTCCCAGTGAACGCTCCTATTATCGAAAAGATCGAAATAGTAAGAAAAGGTAAAGTAAGAAGAGCTAAACTATTCTACTTAAGAGATAGAATTGGTAAGGCAGCTAAAGTTAAAGAAAGAAAGTAAAAACGGGGGCTAGTATAGTCCCTTTTTTATATATAGGATGGTGATACAATTGGTAAAAGAATTAATTGAACTGGCAAAGTCTATTGTAATTGCGTTAATTGCAGCTTTTTTGATAATAACCTTTGTATTTGAAACTGTCAGTGTTGATGGTCATTCAATGGACCCAACATTGAGTGATAAAGATAGATTAATTGTTGAAAAAGTAACCTATTATTTTAGACAGCCAAAACCAGGGGATATAGTTGTAATAAAATATCCAGCTAACCCTCGAGAAAAATTTATTAAAAGAGTAGTGGCAGTTGGCGGAGATAAAGTAAGAATAACAGATAATAAATTATACATAAATAATAAGCCTCAAAATGAACCATACATTTTAGAAAACAAGATGAGAGACTTTAATGAAGTTACGGTTCCAGATAAAACTATATTTGTATTAGGTGACAACAGAAATAATAGCCGTGATAGTAGATTTGAAGATGTTGGGTTTGTAGATTTAAAGCTTGTTGTAGGTAAAGCTGATTTTAGAATTTACCCATTTAAGACAGCGGGAAAACTTAAGTAAGGAGGTGTTGATAGTATGGCAATAAATTGGTTTCCAGGGCACATGGCTAAAACAAGAAGAGAAATAAAAGAAAATTTAAAATTAGTTGATGCAGTAATTGAAATTAGGGATGCCAGAATACCAAGATCCAGCAGCAACCCTGATGTTGAAGATATCTGTGAAAATAAACCAAGATTGATTTTGCTAAATAAAAGTGACTTAAGTGAAGCAAAGATTACAAGCCAATGGATAAAGTTTTTATCAAGAGAAAATGTAAAGGCTATTTCAGTGAATAGCCTATCTGGAGACGGTCTTAAAAACATAAAGCCGACTTTAAACGAAATGCTTCAAGAAAAACATGAAAGAAAAAAGCAAAAGGGTATTGTAAATATTATTGACAGGGTTATGGTAGTTGGTATACCTAATGTAGGAAAATCCTCATTCATAAATAAAATGGCAAGGAATTCTATTGCTAAAATAGGAGATAAACCAGGAGTTACAAAGTCAAAACAATGGATTAAAACTAAAATTGGCATAGAATTAATGGATACGCCTGGAATCTTATGGCCTAAGCTTGATAGTGAAGAAGTGCAGTATAATCTTGCGTTTACAGGTGCTATAAAAGATGAGGTTATGGATATAGAAACACTTGCATTAAAACTAGTTGAAAGGCTTCAGAGCACTTATCCAGAAAGACTTATGGAAAGGTATAAAATCCAAGATTTAAATGAAGATTCATTAGAAAATTTAAATAACATTGCTAGGAAAAGAGGAAATGTAATCTCTGGTGGAGAAATAGATTACAATAGAGTGGCAGTTATGTTATTAGATGAATTCAGAGGCGGCAAACTGGGAAAAGTCACTCTTGAAAGGCCATAGGTAAGTTTTTATGAATGATGATTGTATTATAAAATTTAAGGAAACTAAGTCCTTAAATTGTTTTTCTACAAAAGAAATCAAAGAAAAAGTAGATGAATATCTTTATAACAATGATTTAAAGGAAAATGAAAAAAATATACAAATGCTTATTTCTGATTTATTAAATGATAGTAGAAAAAGCATTAATTTATTAGGTAGAAAAGCCCAAAACTATATTGAAAGCAGAAAAGTAGAAATTAAAAGAGTACAAGAAATGTACAATTTTGACAGACAGTTTGGAGAAGATATCTATATTGCAGGGGTAGATGAAGTAGGAAGAGGCCCTCTGGCGGGTCCAATTTGTGCGGCCTCTGTTATATTAAAATTAAATTTTCATGATGATAGGGATTTGATTCTAGGAATAAAAGATTCTAAAAAATTATCCCATAAGCAAAGAGAAGAGCTGTCACTGATAATTAAAGAAAAATCATTATGCTATAATATAGCTATTATTCAGCATGACATGATAGATTCTAAAGGAATTTCATGGTGTAATAATGAAGTACTTAAAAAGGCTGTTATAAATAGTGAGATGTTGCCGCAGCTGGCTTTGTCAGATGGATTTGCCATAAGAAATTTATCAATTGATAATAAATTTTTCATAAAAGGTGATTCAAAAAGTGCAAGTATTGCCTGTGCATCAATTATAGCAAAGGTATATAGGGATAAAATAATGGCGGAGTATTCAAAAATATATCCTGAATATGGATTTGACAGAAATTCCGGCTATGGTACAAAGGAACATATGGATGCAATAAAAAAATATGGACCTTGTGAAATACATAGAAGAAGCTTTATTACTAGAATTTTATAAACTATATTTGAAAGGCATTTTTTATTAAATTTACTGAACAATTATTATTTGAATCATTTAGAGTTATTTCAACTACGTCAAATCTAAAATAATTGCCATATAACTTTTTTTTAACTATATAGTATTCTGCAGTATGATAAATTTTATACTGCTTTTTTGACGTTATAGATTCACATGGATGTCCGTATTTATTTCCATATCTGGTTTTCACTTCTATAAATACTATATAATCCTTATCTTTTGCAATTATATCTATTTCTCCAATTTTGCACCTGAAATTTTTTTCAATTATTGTGTATCCTCTGCTAATTAAATATTCTGCAGCTATATCTTCACCAAAAGTTCCAATATCCTTATTGTAATAATGCATATTTACCTCCTAACATAATTTATTAAAAATTATGTCCAAAATATAAAAATATACACCGACGAAAATAGAGATTTAAATAAAACAAAACTGTCAATAATTATACTGAGGTGAAAGTATATGGACTTTATAATAAAAACGGCTTCCTATTGTGGTATAAAAGGCAATATTATATCTGTAGAAGTTGATATTTCTAGAGGACTGCCATGCTATAGTATTGTGGGTCTTGCTAATACATCTGTTAAGGAATCTAAAGAAAGGGTAAGATCAGCAATTATAAATAGCGGGTATGAGTTCCCAGTTGCTAGGATTGTAGTAAATCTATCACCAGGTGATATAAGAAAGGATGGGGCATTATTCGATTTGCCCATAGCACTTGCTATATTATGTGCCACTAATCAAATTGAATTTCAAGATTCCAATGAATTTTTAGTTATGGGAGAGTTGTCATTAACTGGCGAGATTAAAAGAGTACCTGGAGTTCTTCCATTAATAATCGAGGGGATAAACAATAAAATTAGCAATTATATTATTCCATGTGATAATAGACTTGAGGGCACTATAGTTAACGAGGCAAATATATATCCATTTGAAAAACTAAATGAAGTAGTAAATTTCATAAGATATAGAGATTTGCTTCCTTTTGAGGAAACCAAAATTTCAAAAGAAAATTATTATAATATAGACTTTTCAGATATATATGGACAGCAAAGCTGTAAGAGATCAATTGAAGTTGCTTGTGCAGGTGGCCATAATATTATAATGTATGGACCACCAGGCAGCGGAAAATCTATGCTGGCTAAAAGAGTACCAACAATATTACCAAATTTAAATTATGAAGAAGCACTGGAGGTAACTAAAATATACAGTGTTTCCGGAAAATTATCTAAAGATCAAGGTCTACTGTTAAATAGGCCATTCAGAAATCCACATCACACAATATCTAAAATTGCTTTAGTTGGCGGAGGAAATAAAATTCTTCCCGGCGAAATAACTTTATCTCATAATGGAATATTATTTTTAGATGAACTATTAGAGTTTGATAGAAAAATACTGGAATTATTAAGGCAGCCATTAGAGGATAAAACAATAAATATAACAAGAAATACAGGAATTGTAAGCTACCCATGCAATTTTATGTTTATTGGTGCTTTAAATCCATGCCCATGCGGAAATTATGGGAGCAGTAAGAAGATGTGTACTTGCACCGATTATGACAGAAAAAAATATATTAACAAATTATCCTCGCCATTTTTAGATAGAATAGACATATTTACCTGGGCGAATTCATTAAATTATAGTGATATTAAAAGCAATCATAAAGGAGAAAAATCCAAAGCAATAAAAAAGAGAGTTGAAAATGCAAGAAAAATACAACAGGAAAGATTTAAAGGTGAAAGTATTTATACAAATTCGCAAATGGATATAAATTTAATAAATAAATATTGTAAAACTGATTATAAAACAGAGCAGCTAATATCAAAGGTATTTGAAAAATACAGCTTAAGCACAAGAGCTTACAGCAGAATATTAAAGGTGTCACGAACCATAGCAGATTTAGAAAACTCAGATAACATAAAACAAAGTCATGTGATGGAATCACTTGAATATAGAAAGTTTTTAGATAATCAAATTATTTAACAAAAGATACAAATTATAAAGCTTAAACTTTATAATTTGTATCTTTTTATTATATTTTACTAGAATAGTTTACATAATATATATTATGAATAGTACAAAAAATGTTAACTAACTTGTATAAATTTTATAGATATGACAAAAATCTAACTATACTAATAAAAGGAGAGTAAAAATGAATTATTATAATTATTGGATAGTTAATTTGCCATTGCCAAAAAGAACCAAAAGTAAGTTAATATCAGAGTATAAAACCTCAGAAAATATTTATTATGCATTAAAAAACGGATATTGTGACATTATAAATTATGAAGAAATAATTAATTTTTTTAAAAATGATTATGAGGATATTATTAAAAGAAAAATTAATAATTTGATTGAGGAAGGTGTTGATCTATCAATAATTAGCAGCCTTAACTATCCTAAAAGTTTGTTGAATATTAAAAACCCACCTTTCGGTCTTTTTTATAAAGGCAATATAGATAAGTTAAATGATAAATATAATGTTTCAATTGTTGGTGCAAGAAAGTGCAGTTATTATGGAAGAAATGTTACAGAGTTAATTTGTAAAGAACTTAGTATAAATAAAATCAATATAATTAGCGGATTAGCCAGAGGAATAGATTCAATAGCACATGAATCTACCTTGAATAACGGTGGTTATACCTGCGGAGTATTAGGATGTGGTATTGATATGGTTTATCCTAAGGAAAATAAAAAAATATACGATATAATGAAAAGTAGAGGATGTATAATAAGTGAGTTTATGCCAGGCACTGGTCCACTTAAGGATAATTTTCCAATCAGAAATAGAATAATAAGTGGGCTTAGTCAATTAGTAATTGTAATTGAGGCAGATGAAAGAAGTGGTTCATTGATAACTGCAAGTTTTGCTACCGATCAAAATAGAGATGTAATGGCTGTGCCAGGATCTATATTTTCAAATTGCAGTAGAGGTACAAATAGACTATTACATGATGGTGCTGCAGTTTATACTGAAATCCAAGATATATTTGACTATTTAAAAATCAGCTATGTAATGAACTCAGCTATAGATAATAGTAAAGATAAATTTACATACCTGGAAAATAAAATATATAGAGTAATTAATGATAGTCCTATACATATTGATGATATTATGAAAATAACCAATATTGACATTAATCGTTTATATGAGGTATTATTTGAATTGCAACTGAAAAAGCATATTATTTGCTTAGCAGGTAATTACTATGTTAAGCTATATAGGTAAAATTTAGTATGTATACAATGAGATGAATGGTGTACAATGTATATTTAATGATTGAGTGCATAAAGGTCTTAAATAGATACTTCAAATCAAGGGGGTGTAAAACTCTGATTATATTTAGTCAGAGGAAATAATGGGACAAAAATTAGTTATAGTTGAATCACCAGCAAAGGCTAAAACAATAGGTAAGTACTTAGGTAAAAATTATGTAGTAGAAGCTTCAATGGGACATGTTAGGGACCTTCCCAAAAGTCAAATTGGAGTAGATATAGAAAAAAATTATGAGCCTAAATATATAACAATAAGAGGAAAGGGAGAACTTCTGGAGAAATTAAAGAAGGAAGCAAAGAAGTGCGATAAAATCTATTTAGCTACTGACCCTGATAGAGAGGGAGAAGCAATTTCTTGGCATTTAAGTCATGTTTTAAAGTTAAATGATAATGAAAAGTGTAGAATTGAATTTCATGAGATTACAAAAAATTCTATTAAAGCTGCAATCAAATCTCCAAGAGAAATAAATATAGGTAAAGTGGACGCACAACAAGCTAGGCGTGTTCTAGATAGATTGGTTGGATATAAAATTAGTCCTATATTATGGAGAAAGGTAAAGTGGGGATTAAGTGCAGGAAGAGTTCAGTCAGTAGCGTTAAAAATAATATGTGATAGAGAAAATGAAATTAAAGATTTTGAACAAAAGGAATACTGGACAATTGAATGTGAAGTAAATAAAGAAAATAATAAAAAAAGCTTTATTATTAAGCTTTTATCCTATGGTGGCAAAAAAATAGAAATAAATAGTAAAGATGAATCAGATTTAATCATAAAAAATTTAGAACAGGGCTCTTTTATAGTTAAGCAGATTAAAAAAAGCTTAAAAAATAAAAACCCACTTCCTCCATTTACAACAAGTACCCTTCAACAAGATGCATACAAAAAATTGAATTTTGCTACCAAAAGAACTATGTCCATAGCTCAGCAGCTATATGAGGGTGTTGATATTAAAGGCTTTGGCACTGTTGGTCTAATAACATATATGAGAACTGATTCAGTAAGAATTTCCAGTGAAGCACAAAAAATTACTGAAGAGTTTATAATTAAAGAATATGGAAAGGAATATGTTCCTGAAAGTCCTAGGATTTATAAAGGTAAAAAAAATATACAAGATGCTCATGAAGCAATACGACCAACTAATATATCAATAACTCCTAAAATAGCTAAGGAAAGTTTAAAAGATGAACAATATAAGCTATATAATTTAATATGGAATAGATTTGTTGCTAGTCAAATGGCTTCATGCGCTATGAATGCAATATCAATTGATGTAATTAATAATAAATATTTATTAAGAGCAACTGGTACTGACATCAAGTTTGATGGCTTTATGAAAGTTTATGAATATAGCGGTGATGAGGAGCAAAATAACATAAGTTTACCATTCTTAGAAGAGAATGAAGTCTTAAGTAAAAAATCAATAAATGGGAAACAGCACTTTACTCAACCACCTGCAAGATACTCTGAGGCTTCACTTGTAAAGACCCTTGAAGATAATGGAATAGGAAGACCAAGCACATATGCTCCAATTATATCAACCTTATTAGAAAGAAAATATATTGAAAGAGATAAAAGAACATTACTTCCAACTGAGCTAGGCGTAATAGTAAATAATATATTAACAGAGTATTTTACTCAAATTGTTGATGTTGAATTCACTGCTGAAATGGAGCAAAAACTGGATGATATTGAAGATGGGAATGAGGATTGGAAATCTGTAGTCGGTAAATTCTATAAACCTTTAGAAAAATCCATAGATATTGCTGAAAAAGAGGTTTCTAAAATTACAATTGAAGATAAGGTAACAGATATAAAATGTGAAAAATGCGGTAGGTTTATGGTAATTAAGCATGGCAGATTTGGTGACTTTTTAGCTTGTCCTGGATATCCAGAGTGTAAAAACACTAAACCATTAGTTGAGGAATTAAATGTTCCTTGCCCTAAATGTGGTGGTAAGATTCAAGTTAAGAGAAGTAAAAAGGGAAGAAAATTTTATGGATGCAGCAACTATCCTAAATGCGATTTTGTAAGTTGGTTTGAGCCATCAGACAAAAAATGCCCACAATGTGGAAGCTATATGGTTAAAAAGTTTAATAAAACTAAAGGCGATTTTTATGAATGCTCTAATCATGAGTGTAAGCACAGGGAATATTCTACTGAATCTAATAATGAAGAGAAAAATAAATAAAATATTAAAATATTATGTCGAAAACAAATAAATTAGTGTTGAATTATATATTTTGTTATGATATTATAATTAAGGTAATAAATATAATTCTAAATATTTTAAAAAGTCAAAATAATTAAATTGTTGTTTGTTAATATTAGTAATCTTAGATTATTTATACAGATTAGCTATATAATAAATTAACAAGGAGGAATGTTAATGTCATCTCTATTAGCAAAAACAAGAATGCTTAATAAGATCTTACAAAAGTCAGGTACAGAACCTGTGGTTTTTGATGATATATGCAAACTTTTAAGCGAAGTACTTTCATGTAATGTTTATATTGTCAGCAGAAGAGGTAAAATTTTAGGCTACGACTTTTCTGCAGGATTTGAATGTGATATCGTTAAGTCTAATATTATAAGCGAAAAGAGGTTTCCTGATTTCTACAATACAAAACTTCTTAATGTCCATGAAACCTTATCAAATTCACTTAATCAAGGTAAATGTGTATTTTCAGATGAATTAGACTGTCAGATGAAAAATAAGCTGTCAACAATTGTTCCAATTGTGGGAAACAGAGAAAGGCTTGGCACACTTCTTCTTGCAAGATTTGAAAACAAATTTACTGACGATGATCTAGTTCTTGCCGAGTATAGTGCTACTATTATAGGACTAGAAATACTAAGATCAAAAACAGATGAGATTGAAGAAGAAGCTAGAAAGAAAGCTGTGGTTCAGTTAGCCATTGGAACACTTTCATATTCTGAGCTTGAGGCAGTGGAACACATATTTAATGAACTTGATGGGAACGAAGGACTGCTTGTGGCATCAAAGATTGCCGACAAGGTTGGAATAACAAGATCCGTTATAGTTAACGCACTTAGAAAATTTGAAAGTGCTGGAGTTATTGAATCAAGGTCTTTAGGTATGAAGGGTACTCATATCAGAATATTAAATGAAAAATTACTTGATGAATTAAAAAAAATAAAGTAATAAAAAAGTAGTACTTCTATCTCAATGAAATGCAGTTGATATTTAAGTACTATTTTTTTTATATAAACAATAATTAAAATAATTGTTGAATACCATTAAACCATATGATATACTACTTAAGTAGAAAATACACACATTGTCTAACTTATAATATGGTGCCATTATTGGAGTGTTATAAGTATGAAGACAATGGAGGTAAAAACCAGGAGGTAAAAAATATGTCAGTTATTTCAATGAAACAATTATTAGAAGCAGGTGTACATTTTGGACACCAAACAAGAAGATGGAATCCTAAAATGGCTCCATATATTTTCACAGAAAGAAATGGTATATATATCATAGACTTACAGAAGACTGTTAAAAAGGTTGAAGAAGCTTATGATTTTATAAAAAGCGTTTCTGA
>JAQSXU010000257.1 GCA_029256485.1 Clostridiaceae bacterium | reverse complement strand
CTAAACTCTGATGTAGTTGCATATAGATTATATGGAGTCTTTGTTGAAAGCTTATTATTTATAAGTTTAGTGATAGAAACATATTCAATGCCTTTTAAAGAAAGCTTATTTGTATATTTCTCCAAGGAAGCTGTATTTCCAGACAATGAGATAATGATAATTAAATCCTTTTCACCAACCTTATCTGTTAGTCCTTCAAATTCTCCTTCCCCTTCAATAACATATAAATACTTATTTACTGCAAAAAAAGTTTGTTTTAATGCTTGAGCAACTACTCTCTGTGGCGCACCTGTTCCATAAACAAAAACTTTTTCAGCCTCATAAATTAACTTACATATTTTTGTAAAATCCCTATTCTTAAAATAATTAATGGTTTGATTTATATCTGTAATTAATTTTTCAATATTATTATCTTCTTCACTTTCACTGTAAACATTACTTTCTTCCAATTTTAGATGTACTTTAAATTCGCTATAGCCTTCAAATTCCAACTTCTTTATACATCGTAATATAGTAGTTTTAGATACATTGCAACGTTTTGCCAATTCATTAATGCCTAAATTGCAGCATTGAATTTTATTTTTTAAAACATATTTTAATATATATATATCATTTTCATTCAACTTACTATAATTTTTATTTATCAACTCTTCTAATTTCATAGTGATACCTCCTTGTTATCTACATTATATCAAAATATATTTGTAGATAACAAATTAGTATCTTAAATACAAAAGGCACATTTTATATATTTTGCATTAACTAATAAATTTTAATTATTTTAATTCTGGCCAGTATTCTTTATTTGCTTCAATTAACTCATCCAAAATTAATTTTGCTACTGATGCACTTGGAATAGTTTTAGATAGAGTAAGTGCCTGCCATAATTTTTGATATGATTTTTCTATCCATGCTTCTACAACTAATTTTTCGACAGATACTTGCTGTTCCATCATCCCCTTTTGGAATTGGGGAATTTTCCCCATTACAATAGGTTCAGGTCCCTTACTACCTACTAAACAAGGAATTTCAACCATCCCTGTTGGATCAAAATTACTGATTGCTCCATTATTCTCAACGATTAACAACATTCTCTCTTTTGTGTTATAAGCAATAGCTCTTGCTAAATCAACTATATATGAAGCATGCTCATCTATCTTCATTGCACACCCTTCTGTTGATTTATTTTCAATAATCTTTTTACATTCACCAAAAACAAATTTTTCACGACCATCAATTACTTCATTTGCTCTTGTATATTCCTTATTTGAATGCTTTACAACATAATCAGGGAATAAATAATATTTTAAATAAGTGTTTGGCAATGTTTCTGTATCAATAGCAAATACATCTTTAGCTTTTCCAAAAGTATCATCCCAACTTGCATCAGTATGTTGAACTCCATTTTCTGAAACTACATATCCATATTGGGCTACATATTCTTTTATTTTTGGCATTAAATCATTACCTTCTTTATCACGAATATCTGTCCACCAACCAAAGTGATTAAGTCCATAGTAACGAATTGTCATTTCTTTTCTTGATTTTAAACCCAAAATCTTTGCCATACGTGATTCTATATCTATTGGCATATCACATATATTAAGTATTTTTGAATTCGGTCTCAATTTACGAGTTGCTTCTGCCACTATTGCAGCAGGATTTGAATAATTTAACATCCATGCATTTGGTGAATACTTTTCCATATAATCAAGTATTTCAATAATTCCACCTATAGACCTCATTCCATATGCTATTCCACCTGGTCCGCAAGTTTCTTGGCCTACTACATCATATTTCAAAGGAATCTTTTCATCTAATTCTCTCATTGCATATTTGCCAACTCTTATATGAGCCATTACAAAATCTATATCTGTAAATGCTTCTTCTGGATCTATAGTTGCTATGAATTCAATTTCTGGTGCTTTCTCTTTTAAGATAATTTCACAAGCACCAGCTATAATTGATTGTCTATCTGCATCATTATCATAAAATTTTATTTTACGGATTGGTAATTTATCTAAATTATCAAGTAACATTAATATAATGCCAGGTGTAAATGTACTTCCACCACCTGCAACAGTAATCGAAAATTTTTTCATCTCAAGTCCTCCTAAATTTCTTTCATTTTAATTCTTATACATCTTATTCTTTATATATTTCCACATAGATTACATTACAAAAACAGAGATTTATATTCTTCCAATTAACCCTTCAAACTCTTCTCTTACCTGTGAGACTGATAATCCAACAATAACTTGAATAGCTTTTCCATTTCTCACAACGCCATGTGCTCCTGCTTTTTTGAAAATAGCATCTGAAGCCAATTTACTTTCATCTTTTACAGATACACGTAATCTAGTTGCACAATTTGTAACATCAACAATATTTTCACTTCCACCTAAGGCTTGTAGGAATTGTACTGCTTGATTATCTTCTGCAACATCCTTTTTATCTTCTACTGCTTCGCCTTGTTTAGCCTTATAATCAGCTTTTGTATAAAGCTTAGTTTCTTCATCATCTGCTTCGCGTCCTGGAGTTGCGAAGTTAAACTTTAATATTAAGAAGCGGAATACAAAGAAATATATTGCTGTAAAACATAAACCAATTATTATTTGTGCTATATAAGTGCCTGCATGATATTTGAAAAGTGGTATCCAGTTAAGAGAGAACCATTCAATTATTCCACCACCAAAGTTACCTACTAACCCAAAACCATATGCTGTTGCAGCTAAAGTTGCAGCTAATACAGCGTGCACTCCGAATAATGCTGGAGCTATAAATAAGAAAGTAAATTCAAGTGGTTCTGTAACTCCCACCATAATTGCTGTTAATGTTGCTGGTATAAGCAAACCTGCTACAATCTTTTTCTTTTCAGGTTTTGCAGTTGCGTAAATAGCTAATGAAATCCCAGTACATCCAAATATCTTTGACATTCCAGTTAATGCAAAACCACCTGCTGGGAACATTTCTTTTAATGAATGTGCATTTGTTGCAAAATCTGCTAAATGCTTTGGCCAATATGAAGCAATACCGTCTGGAACTACTGCAGGTCCAAAAACAAATGGTCCATAAACAAAGTGATGTAGTCCTGTTGGAATTAAAATACGTTCTAAGAATGTATATATCCATACTCCTATGATTCCAGATGAAGCTAAGAATCCTTGTAATACACTCATTCCAGCTTGAATCTTTGGCCAAATGAAACACATAACAAGTGATGTTGGTAACATAGCTGCAAAGCCTACCATTACTACAAAAACTGAACCTTGGAAAATCCCTAAATATGCAGGTAATTTCTTTTCAAAAAATTTACCATGGAGATAAACTGCTATACTTGCAACTAAAATAGCACCTATCATCCCTGTATCAAGTGTTTTAATGCCTGCAATCATTGCAAGTCCACTCGAAACACCATTGTTAATTCCAGGTTGCAACTCAAAATTCACTCCAAATGTTGAACTTGAAAGAGTTAATATAGCGTTAATAAAATAATTAAATACTAAATAAATTACTAAAGACTCTAAACAAGCACGAGCTTGAGCTTTCTTAGCTAACGCTATTGGCAACCCTACTACGAATAATAATGGCAATTGATTAAATACTGTCCATCCACCTTGTTGAACTACATACCAAAAGTTATACCATGCTGTGCCTTTATTTGCTATTGAACCCACAATATCTGGATTCATAAATAATATCGATAATCCTGCTACAACACCAAAGAATGCAAAGAATAAAACTGGAACAAACATCGCAGCACCGAAACGCTGAATTTTTTGCATCATAATCTGATCCTCCTGTAATTTAATATTTAAATATATCTTTTGTTTTATTACTGTAATAAAATCTCATTAATAAATTTTTGAAAGTACTTTCGTTGGCTTTATAATAACAAACTGAGTAAACAGTTACAATAATATCTGACGTATTAGGTCTTAAGCTCTCATGTTGTTCCTTGTTCCTATTTGAGTACCTTTTTACAAATTGGTTATTATGTATTGACTTTTTGAAAAATCATTTTAAACCTTTATAAATATGAAGCCTTTCCATAAATATTTATAACTAAAATAACCCACGACAATTTGTCGTGGGTTTCATTTGTACATACACCTAGCTTCATATGGTCTAAATATAATATTTTTAAAATCATTGTTAATCACATTGTAATTACTTATTATTAACTTTTGAGAATTTGTATTTATATCAATTGATGTTTGGTGAACTGTCTTTTTAATATATATTTTACAATTCTCAATTAATGTTGATATCTTCAATATTCTTTAAATTGAGATTTGCAATCTTATTTAGAACTTATATGCCTTATTTTTTAGGAATAATATTCAATTCCGTATTAATAACAGTTAATAGTTCTTTTGGTATATTAAATCTTGATCTCTTGGACATACTATCAATAGTCATTAATCCCATCATTACTTTAAACTGCTGG
>JAQSXU010000054.1 GCA_029256485.1 Clostridiaceae bacterium | reverse complement strand
ATAGCCAGTGGTGCTGTTCCTGACAGTATTGAAGTACAAATTGAGATAGATCCTCAAACTTCAAAAATTACTGCCATTGCGTTGGGTTCCACTGAAGTCCAAACCACAGATTTATTAAAGGCATGCTCAGAGGAAGAGGCAAAGGGGTTAGCAGCAAAATCTATAGGAGTTCCAGTAGAAAAAGTTGTTTTGGAAACAAAAAACAATGTATTTTATGTATTTTCTGCAGTTAAGGATGAAAAACAGGATAAAAAACAAATAAGAATAGTAGATAAAAAAGGATTTATAAAGATTCAAAGAGGAGACGGCAGTGCAAAACAATGCGATGTAAAGGATGCTGAGGAAGTGGTAGCCTCAATGTGGGATGAACTGTCAGTTTATAAAAGTGATATAAGATTAACTCCTGATATATATTTATGTATTGGCGGTAAAGTTTTAGATTACGCAGGAATGATGAGTCTTGAACAATTATATATGGTAATGGAAACAGAAACTTCATTAATGGAACCAAATGAAAAAATTATAATTGTGGGAGCAAAGAATGATCTATGATAAATGAAATGATTAAGGAATTAAGGAAAATAGATGATGTAAACTGGGGATTATATGCCTTTAAAAGAGATCCTCTGGATAAAAAAATTAATGAGGATGAAAAGATTTCCATAATCAAGGAATCTATAGAATGCGGATGTATGGAAGCCAGAATATTAAAGGAAAAGTATGGAGTAATAGATTGCTGCGGCTATGCAGAAAAACTAAATATAGATATAGCCCAAATAGAAGCTCACGATGATGGCAGCTATATACTTTTTGCAAAATTTAATGATCCTAATAAGATATCTGTTTATATGGAAAGTGTAAGAAAAGCAGAAACTCTAGTTCAGTCTAATGACCTTAAGGATTTAATCTGCGGGGTTAATATAAAGGATGTTTTAATAGCCCACGAAATATTTCATTTTATTGAATCTCAAAAAAATGATATTTATACAAAAAGGAAAAAAATTCAATTATGGAAACTAGGACCAATAAAATATAAATCAGGTTTGGTGGTTTTAGGGGAAATAGCTGCAATGGCATTTGCTAAAGAATTGCTTCAGCTAGACTACAGCCCACATTTATTTGATGTATTATTGCTCTATGCCCATAATGAGTCACAAGCTAAAGAAATTTACAATGAAATTGTGATGTAAAAGGAGATGAGTATAATGCCAGAAGTCATATTAATAGGTGAGCCAATGGCTATGTTTATAGCAGATAAAGTAGGCAATTTAGAAGATGTGGAGAACTTTACAAGATCCCTGGCAGGCGCTGAGGTAAATGTATGTATTGGATTAAGAAGGCTTGAACATCAAGTAAGCTATGTAACAAAGCTTGGTAATGACCCTTTTGGCAAATATGTAATTAAATCTTTGAAAAGAGAGAATATAGATACCGCTTATATTACCTATGATTCAAAGTACCCAACAGCTTTTCAGTTGAAAGGTAAAACGGAAGTTGGAGATCCAGAAGTGGTTTATTTTCGAAAAGGGTCAGCCGCTTCTCATATTTCAAAAGAAGATGTAAAAGATATTTCCCTTGAAGGGGTAACACATATTCATGTTACTGGCATACCACCAGCATTATCTGAAAGCTGCAGGGAAGCTACTTATGAATTAGTAAAAATCAGTAAAGAAAAGGGTATATTCACAACCTTTGATCCTAATCTTAGACCCAGTCTTTGGGAATCTGAAAAGCAAATGGTAACAGTAATTAATGATATAGCTTCAAAATGCGATATGGTTCTCCCTGGAATTGGTGAGGGCTTAATATTAACAGGAAGCAGTAACCCAGAAGAAATTGCAGACTTTTATCTGAGACTGGGGGTTAAAACTGTAATTGTTAAGCTTGGCGATAAAGGAGCTTTTGTAAAAACTAAAGATGAATGTTATCAGGTTCCAGGTTTTAAAGTGGATAATGTGGTGGATACTGTTGGAGCTGGTGATGGCTTTGCAGTAGGTATAATCAGTGGTCTATTAGAAAAACTGCCATTAAGAGATGCTGTCATTAGAGCAAATGCCATAGGTTCGCTTCAGGTAATGGTTTCAGGTGACAATGAAGGGTTACCAGATCACGAAAAATTAGAAAAATATTTAAATGATCATAAAGTGAGGTTGTAAAGTGAAAATACAATTGGCATTGGATAGAATTAGTATTGATAATGCAATAAAGATTATTGGGGAGGCCAGCCCTTATATAGATATAATAGAAGTTGGAACAGCATTAATAAAGGATTTTGGCATGACTTCAGTAAAAGAAATTAAGAACAGTTTTCCAGGCAAAATATTGCTGGCGGATATAAAAACTATGGATGAAGGAGCATATGAATTTAATGCTGCCTTCTCTAATGGAGCAGATATTGCAACTGTTATGGCAGCAGCTTCTCTAGATACTATAGCTGCCTGCCAGAAGGTAGCAGATGAATTTAATAAAATCATGATGATAGATCTTCTTGAAGTAGAAGATGATAAAATTCATAAATTAAAGAAATTTAGTAATGCTATATTTTGTGTTCATCTTGCTTCAGATAATAAGCACAGCAGTTTGACAAGCCTTCTAAAAAGTTTTAAGGAAAAGTTCCCAGAGATAAATAATATTGCTGTGGCAGGCGGAGTAAACTATGATACTATTAAAGAAATAAAAGAAGCCTCTGCAGACATAGTGATAATTGGCGGAGCAATAGCTAAGGCTTCCAATGTTAAAGAAAGTGCTAAAAAATTCAGGGAGATGGTATAAATGGATGTTATAAATATTATCACTGAAGAAATAGAATCTGTAATGGCTAAAGTAGACAGAAACCAATTAGAAGAAGTATTGGAATATATAAAGGATAACAGCAGAATTTTTGTAGATGGAGAGGGTCGTTCCGGACTTATGGGAAAAGGTTTTGCCATGAGGCTCATGCATTTAGGCTATGAGGTATACTCAGTGGGCGAAACTATAACTCCATCTGTAAAAAACGGGGATATATACTTTGCAGTATCCGGATCAGGAGAAAGCAGTAATGTAGTTGGAAATGTAAAGAAAGCAAAGGAAAAAGGCTGTATAATAATTGCGGTAACCAGCAAAATCAATTCCACTATAGGGACACTTGCTGATAAAGTTGTAGTGGTCCCAGGTACAACTAAAGGTGATAGCGGAAAGGAAAGAAAATCAGTACAGCTTTTGAGCTCTTTATTTGACCAAAGCCTTCATATAGTACTTGATGCTATTTGTTTGATGTTAAGTAAAAGAAATGAAATTTCCAATTCGGAAGCTACCTCAAGACACTGGTAAATTAAAATACAAATGTACATTTATCATGTACACAATAAAAACTAGGTTTGGATATTTAAATCCAAACCTAGTTTTTTATACATACATTAGTTTAAAATTTTCAGTGGAGTTTTACACATAATATTCATAGACTAGAAAATTAGTTTCTTACATTTTGCATTGGTAAGCCTTGCAGGTAATTTTTAAGATCATCAAAACCTATTTCTACAGAATTTCTCATAGTATCACATGAAGTACCTGCTAAATGAGATGTAAGTGTGATATTATCCAATTTTAACAGAGGACTGTCACTTGGAAGCGGCTCTTCATCAAATACATCAATAGCGGCACCACCAATTGATTTTGTTTGCAAAGCATTGATAAGAGCTTTTGTATCAACTATTCCCGCACGTGCAGTGTTTATAAAATATGCAGTAGGTTTCATTTGAGCAAATTCTTTAGCACCAATGAATTTAGTGGTTTTTTCTGATAGACGTATATGAACTGAAACGAAATCAGATTTTGCTAGTAACTCTTCTAATGTAACTGCAGTATATCCGGCTTCAGTAATTACCTTAGGATCTAAAAATGGATCATATATAACAACTTTACTGTCAAAACCGCTTAATCTTTTAGCAACCTGACGGCCAATATAACCAAAACCAATTAAACCTACAGTGCATTTACGCATATCGTGAATATATTCTTGATTTGCATATTTCTTGCACCATTTACCTTCACAAATTAACTTATAACTGCGGGCAATATTCTTATTTTCTGCAATCATCATACCAACGGTAAAATCAGCAACAGCGTGAGCACTACGCCATGGTGCGTTTATAAGTTTTATGCCATGCTCAGTTAATGCTGGCACATCAGCATTTTCAATACCGCCTCGTAGTACAGCAGCAATCTTCAAATTTTTAGCTGCATTTATAACTTCTTTATTTATGGAAGCAACGTGTACAACTATAATATCTTTATCTGCACAAGCATCAAGTAAAGGCTTGTAAGTAGGAGCAGCATCTACACCGCCTAATTCAATTTGCAGCATACGATCAGTAATTGCACCCATATTATTCATATCTTTATCTTCTATCATTGTAACTTCAGCACCGTATTGCTCAAGTTCAAACATCTTTTTCATTAAATCAGGAGTAACACCCCCGTCAGCTACAACTAAAATCTTTTTCTTTTCCATAATAATACAATCTCCTTTTATAATTAAATTTATAAATTTTTTTGCAGAATATCCAAAAATTCACCTGAATTTTTAGCAGCCATTAGTCCAGAAACGATTTCAGGCTGTTTTAGTATTTTAAATAAATAATTAACTGTATCACTATCGCTGTTATCTATTACAGGCATGCATATAAGATTAACTTTTCTACCGTCTTTATCCCAAATAACTTCATTTTTCAGCCGAACAAACATTAAACAAGAATTGTTTACATAAGCTGACATTCCATGAGGCATTCCAATGTTTCCTCTAAAGTACGTGGTGTTTAAATTCTCACGTTCTAAAACTGAGTTAAGATATTCCTTTTTTACATAGCCATTATTAAATAGATGAAGACAAATTCTCTCGATAACTTCTTTCTTTGAACTGCACTTTAAATCAAGCATGATAAGGTCTTCTTTTAGTGCATTTTCAAGATTAGTGGAATGTTTCTGTTTTAAAATACAATCAAGTAAAATCATATTATTCTTCATAAAGCTATCTTCAAATGGAATAAATTTAATGCCGTCTATTCCAGGGTTGATAGTGCCAACAATTGCAGCAATATTATATTTTTGTTTAAGGTGGTCTATCTTCTCGTTTAGATCATCATTTAAAAGGCCTAAAGTAATTATTGGAATGTTTTCATATTTGGCTGACAGTGCTTCATGTATTTTAATTGCCACGCCATGACCTGTAAGACACATAGCTATTAGTGCTAAAGGTTTATCAGATCTACGTGAAGTAACTGGTAATTTAAATTTAGAATTGATCAATGAGTAATATATGTCATCTAGGTTCTCTTCAGCTACATAAACCTTTCGTACAGCCTCCAGCACTGTAAGAAGATCAACCCTGTCAATGGTACGGGTTTCAATGCCAGTTCTTTTGGTAACAATATCACCAACATTTATTAATGAACCCATATCCACAAGAAATAATAACCCGTTACCTGTATCTAATATTTTTGAAATTTCTATTGTCTTTTCAAATATCTTTGAAGGACTAACATCCAGAGGCATATCTATTGCTATTGGGAAATCAACATCCATTAATTTATTAACCACATTCACCATTTCTGTAGCTATTTTTCCATGGCAAAGTATAACAAGGCCAATTTTGCCTTTGATATTTCTTGATTTTAGAATTTCTTTTATATACATTGCAATAAAGCCTATTTCGTCTTCAGGTATGTTGATTTTTTCATCTTTTTCAATTTGTGCTGCAAGATCACATGCAAGACTAAATTCTTCTTTATATTTTTCCTTTATATATATAATGTTAGGATTGATTATTTCTAATTTAAATCGTATTCTCTTTATAGCCTCGCTTATATGAATTGCAAGATGGGTAATGACTTTTTCATTAATTTTTTTACTAGGATAATTGGACTTTAAAGTGCTGATAAAGTTTTTCAAAATACAGATAACTTTATCGTTAATGATATATTTTAAATTATCAAGCCCTGTTAAATCATTGCTGTTTTTAGAATCAAAGCCTATTTTATTAAAGTTATTAAGAATATATACCCACAGCACTTTTTCCATTTCATCTAGAGGCATGTTAAGTTTTTTCAACTCATTGTATTTTTTCTCAATTTTTTCATAAATGTCTTCAGGTAAAGAATATTTAGTATCCTTTACAATATTGCTATCATTCATCTTAGGGATAAATAATTTATCCTTTATAAGCATATTATATTCCGACAGGTTATGATTATCCAAATTGGTATCATCACTGAAAAAGCTATTATATAATATTTCATTAAGTCCAATGTCAATTTCATCTTTGCAGTTGTTCATTTTTTCCACAAAAGCATTAGCACATGTAACTTGAATTTCACTCCTAAGCTGTCCTATATTTCCTTGAAAGTTTTTTAGTGCAAAAGCCTTAATTATCTTTTCATCCACAAAGATTTTATGATTAGTTCTATTGGATTCCTCCTGAAAAAAACTGTGTATAAGCTTAACTCTTTCTCTAATAGGTCTATCCTTTAAAGAAGGCACAGAAATAAGCATAGGAACTCTTCTCCTAAAGCTGACCAGCAGAGAAGATTCTATATTTTCTGTGGTTGCACCTATAAAAAAGATGCGAACTTTTCTGTCATTAGATGCCTCACCAAGTCTTCTAAACTGGCCTTTGTCCAGTAAAGAAAATAATATCTCCTGACCTTTAGGGGGCAGCCTATGAATTTCATCCAGAAAAAGAACCCCATTATTTGCATTCTCAACAAGACCTGCGGTGTCATTGTCTGCACCTGTAAAGGAACCTTTTTTGTAACCATAAAGAATAGACAGTAAAAGTTGAGGATTATCTCCGTAATCAGCGCAGTTGAAGGATATAAAAGGGGCATTTTCACTTACTATCTTTTCCTGCACAGCGTATTTATACATAAATTCAGCAAAAAGTGTTTTACCTGTACCGCTTTCCCCAATTATTAAAGTGGGAAGTCCAAAAGGAGGGTATAGTATTGAAGCCTTAGCTTGTTTTACACATTTTGTAAGGCTTCCATCGTAACCAACCAATTTACTAAAGGAATCATTGTTACTATATTGCATTAAATTTTTGTCAGTTTCTGATACTTTTAAATATGTTTCAGAATTACTAACTATTTCAGATACGGAATTCTTGGAAACGTTGAAACCAAGCCTATTAAGGTTAAAAGTTATTTGCTTTACATTTATATCTGCATCTTTACTTTTAATTGATTTTATGGCCTCAATTAAGGCAGGTTTTCTTCTTTCTCTTGAATTGGGAATGTTAAGCTCATGTCTGCAATTGGTAACGGTTTCCCTTAAAATGGACAATTTCTGTGCTATTTCCTCATCGCTTAATGGATTTTTAAAATCCTCATTGCTAATAACTTCTTTAACTTTATTCAGGTTACTTTCGTCCAATGCTTTTCACCTCATGTCTCATTAAGACTATTATTCGTTTTCTATTAAAAATAGAAAACGAATAACTAATTATATCTTAGGCTCTATTATTTGAGCCAAATAATCTTATATAGTATTGTAATTTCTCAGTATACCCCTTGTAAATTATTTTGCTGGCATCAACTATTTTATAGTTATCATGGCCTTTTGAGTAGTTTTTAAACATTTCTAAGCCAGCCATATCTAAATCAGTATAAAGATTTAATTTAGTTATTCCAAATTCAATTGCCTTTTTAAGATTTTCATCGCCTGTACCGGAACATCCGTGAAGAACTAGAGGAACATCTAAGGCATCCCTTAATGTTTCAAGCAAGTCGAAATGTATTTCAGGTTTTCCTTTGTATACGCCGTGAGAAGTACCAACTGCTACAGCTAAACAATCTACTCCAGTTTGTTTAACAAACTCAACTGCTTGCTTTGGATCAGTAAGTGCAGTATTTTTGGTTTGTTCATATTCAAATCCCTGACCTACATGTCCTAATTCAGCCTCTACAGTAACACCAACCGCATGAGCAAGTTTAACAATTTCTTTAACTTCTCTTACGTTGTCTTCAAAAGGAAGGGTTGAACGATCTACCATAACAGAAGTAAGTCCTGCCTTAACTGATTGTACAGCTTGATCGAAGGTTGTACCATGATCTAGATGAACAGCCAAAGGTACCTTTGATTTACTAGCAAGATCAGCAGCTATTTTACCTACTTCCAATACATCTGCGATTGCAGGGTAAATTGCAATTATTGCAGGAGCATTCTCATTTTCTGCGGCTGCAATTACAGCCTTTATGCTGCTTTCACTCCAAACGTCAGCAGCAGCTACACCATATTTATTTTTCTTTGCATCCAAAAGGATACTTTTCATATCAGTTAACATTTTATCATCTCCATTAAGAATATTTTGTCGTAAAATATCACTTAACAATTTAATTTTACAATATATCGACGAAATATTCTATATATTTTAATTTTATTTAATATATTTTAAACATTTATACAAATATTTTGTAAAAACTATTTTTCATCAATTTTCAATATTTCAGATATAAAAATTTTGTAAGCTTCCTCTGCGGATGAAACAGAATATAATCTTTGGGTTTTATCTTCATATTTACAAAAGTTAACTATATTTTTCAAATAATTAAGATGAGTATTTTCACCTTTAAGTGCCAGCATAAAAATTATGCCTACGTCTATTTCACACTTATCATCTTCCATTTTGCAAAACTTAATTGGTTTTTTTGTAATTCCAAGTAAAACGGATTGTTTCATTACATTTTCTGATTGTGAATGTGCTACAGCTACACCGATTGGCTTTGTTGCCAAGCCGGTTGGGTATACATGTTCTCTTTCAATAGTAGCAGCAGCATATTTTGAATTAACATAACCTTTTTTTTCTAAGTAATCTGCCATATAGTTTATTGCTTCTTCTTTTGTATTAATGTTATCTAGCAATAACACATCATAGTATATTCCGTCGAAAGTATCATGCATGTGTTTTCCTCCTTATGGTATGTAAATTACTTTCAAAGAAAGTAATTTACATACATTTTCATTTAGTAAAGTTGTATTAAGGGTGTGTTTATTAAATTTAGAAACCGAATATCCATCCAAATGCCTTATAAACAATTACAACTAATGGTGTACCTGAAGCATCCCAAGATGAAATAAGTGATGATCCAGTATAACCTAAAGTTTGAGCTAAAGCAGTCATTGGTGCAGCCATAAGTGTAGCGCCCCAACAGAACAGACATATAACAAATGATTCTATAATTACGTTATGAATAATGTTACCTTCAGTAATTGCATTAATTGCTGCACTTTCCCAAAGAACTATGATAAGGCTGACTGAAGCTATCATTGTGTTTCCAGGAAGTACAAGTGAAATAAGTAATGCTATAGGATACATTAATAAAGTTGTAGGAACAACTGCTGGATGACCTATAACAGTTGAGCAGTCAAGAGCTATACGAACATCTTCTCTGTGAAGTTTGCTTGAAAGTATTTTTCTTGAAGCTTTAATTATTGGGAACCAGCCTTCCACAAGTATTGATGCCATTCTTGGAAGAAGAAGAAATGCAGTAGCCATTTCAGTTCCTAATAACAGTGAAGGCATAAGTCCTATCTGGCTTATCAAACCAATGATAAATCCAACCATTGCGCCCATTACAGTACTTTCACCAAAGATACCGAACTTTTCTTCTATAGTTTCAGCTTTTACGTTTATATCTTTTATTCCAGGAGTTCTTCTGAGAACCCATTCGATTGGTATTGCAATACACGCCTGGAAAGAGAAGTGGCTTCCATGAGGCCATGAACCGCCTGCAGGAAAGTTATTTATTTTTTCTATATACGGTGCGGCAATATCTGCTGCCTTTACGTCAATCATTAAGAATATAATTACTGCTAATGTAGCTACCCAGAAACTGTGTGAAGCTACCCCTACCATTCCAGCTAGAAGCATAGGTCTCCATGTATTAAATACATCTACATATAAAGTTTGAGTATATCTTATATAAACTAAGAATACATTTAATACTAAAAATACAAGTACTCCAAAGTAACCATAAGTGTTACCAAATGCATAAGTTAAGCTTCCCCATCCAACATCCACAACACTTTTATTAAAGTGATACAATTTAACAATGTTGGTAACTGGAGTTTGCATTGCTGTTTGTATTAGGCCAACAACCATCATCAATCCCTGAAGTCCTATGGATACCTTTAAGGCACCAAGTATAGCTTTTTTTATAGGCACTTTTACTATAAATGAAACTATAAGGATAATACCCATAACCGTTACTGCAGAATTAAACCCGAAAAAAGCCGTCATTGCACTTGTTATTGCATTAATAATTGCCATTTTATTTCCCCCTTTTTTAATCTTCTATAGCGTTTTTACAATTGCTACAATTTCATCCAATGCTTTTTTTGCAGCAGCATCATCAAGCATTATACCTAAAGCTCTTACCATGGGAGCTTCGAAAGTTTTTTTAAGTTCTACAGTAGTTACAACCATATCAGCCTTACCTACTTGATCTTCAAGATCCGTAACTCTGCAGATTGAAACTTTTACACCCTTAAATCCTTCTAGTTTCATTCTGTCTTCAATTTCTTCCTTTAGGTAATTGGATGTGCATATTCCTGCTCCGCAGCAGCATAAGATTGAAACTTTTTCTTTCATATTAACATCTCCCCTTATTATGAATTTTTAATTTGACCATTGTAGAAATTTTAGTATAAGACAATATGCTTTTTGAATCTAATTCCCTCCTCTTTAAACCTTTTCATACCTTATGACTGTGGCCGCTATTCTACTCTGGTCTTGACTCTTTATATAGCAATAGTCGTGCCAATGAATTTTAACTGTGTACGTTTGGCTTAAATACAGTGCTTAGAGGATATAGAAATATTTCGTAATTACAAATATGACTTTTTGTTATTTAATATTACAATATTCTTCGTTTTTTGTATCTACCATAATTTATCTATAAATTTTCAAAAAAGTATTGAATTTTCAAATAAACAGAGTATACTGAGACTATAGAAATATTTCTATAGTGAAATTTTGTGCAAGGAGATGTTTTAAATGAAATCAGCAGTATTTTATAATGTTGAAGATATCAGGATTGAAGAAAAACAAATACCTGAAATTGACGATGAAAGTATACTAATAAAGGTTAGCTATTGTGCAATTTGTGGCACGGATGTAAGAATATATTACAATGGTCAAGCAAATGTTATTCCTCCAAGGGTAACTGGTCACGAGGTCTCAGGAATAATAGAAGCAGTTGGTAAAAAAGTAGAAGAATATGAAAAAGGAGATAAAGTTGTAGTAGTACCGCAAATAGCCTGTGGAAAGTGTTTCGAATGTTTAAATGGTGACTCCAATATGTGTAATAATTCTTTAACCATAGGGTATGGTGCCGATGGTGGATTTTCAGAATATATGGTGGTGCCTGGAAAAGCAGTATCCAATGGCAATGTAATAAAACTTGACAAAGATGCAGATTTAAAATGGTCATGTATAGCTGAACCTTTATCTTGTGTAATAAATGGTCATAAAAGCTTAAATATCAAGCTAGGAAATGAGGTACTTGTTATAGGTGCAGGCCCAATTGGGGCAATGCATGTAGCATTGGCAAAAGCTCAGGGAGCTTCAAAAGTAATATTAGCAGATATTGAGGAAAAAAGATTAAATTTAGCAGCAAGGTTAGGCGCAGATTATACAATAGATTCAAGTAAAGTTGATTTATATGAAAAGGTTATGGAAATAACTAATGGTCGCGGTGTTGATGTAAGCATCGCCGCATGTTCAGTTCCAAGTGTTCAAAAGCAAGCTTTAAGTGTTACTAAAAAGGGTGGAAAAGTTAGCTTTTTCGCTGGATTACCTAAAGATAAGTCCATAAATTCTATTGATACAAATATCATTCATTATAAGGAAATATCTGTACATGGATCATATGCATCAACTATAACTCAGCATATCACAGCTCTAAAATTAATTAATTCAAAAATTGTCGATGCTGACAAATTAATAACAAATGTTCTCCCACTTGATAAGCTTATTGATGGTATTAAAATGGTTAAAAAAGGTGAAGGATTAAAAATAGTAATAAAATTATAAGAATTGTAAATAGGTATTTACAAAATATTATAATATATGTACAATTGCTATAAGCACAATATTTCATATATGAGTATTAGTGTATTAAGTTTAATTAGGAGGCATTAATATGATAGATACTAATCAAGAAAGATTGATGTTTAGAGTATTGGATATGTATTATAATGAACAGCTTTCACAGGAGGTTATAGCCAAAAAGTTTCATATTTCTAGATCCACTATATCTAGAATTATTACAAAAGCAAAAAAAGATGGATATGTTACTATACACATTAATTATCCTATGAATAGCTCCATGGATTTAGAAAAAGAATTCGAAAAAAAATTTAAACTACAAGAGGCAGTTATAGCGGAGGTGGAAAATGAAGTACTTCTAGATAATATAGTGCCTGCTATTGCTGCTGAATGTTTGCTTAGAATAATTAGTGATAATAAAAAAATAGCCATGTCATGGGGAACAACAATAAGAAGGACAGTAGATTACATGAGCGTTTTTGTTTCAAGTTTAAAAGTAACTCCTAAAAACGTTAGTATCATTCCTCTACTTGGTTCTCCTAAAATGGATTTAGATTATTCTAACCAGCTTAACTATTCTAATGCTCTTGCAAAAAAATTAGGTTCTATATTAAAGACTACAAGCTATTTTCTATCATCTCCAATGATTGTTGAAAATAAAACAGTTAAGGGAATACTTGAATCTGAGAAACAAATAGGGGATATTATAGAAATGGGAAAAGCAGCAGATATAGCTATAGTTGGCATTGGCTCAGTAGATGAAGAATCTTCTCCATTGTTTTCAGGATTAATAACATCAGCCGAACAAAAAAAGCTTTTCAATATGGGAATAGCTGGTGAAATTGCTGGACGCTACTATAATGCATCTGGAGATATGGTTAAGACTGAATTTGATGACAGGTTAATAGGAGTGAAAGCAAGTGAAATACTGGCAATACCATTGAGAATCGGAATAGCTTATGGACATAGAAAAGTCAAGGCAATAAGAGCAGCAATTAAAGGAAATCTAGTAAATGTCATTATAACTGACAGTATTACAGCCAAAGAAATTTTGAAAGAAGGTTAGATCCATGAGTAAACTTTTTATAATTGTGATGTTTATAATATTGGCTATACTCTGGGGCATTCAAGGCTTCTTTACTTATTGCCAGTTAAAAAATGTTCAAAAAAATTATAAAGAAATCTATAATACTTACACTCAAGATTATTTCTTTGGAATGGGTAGTTCAAAAGGGTTCATATCAAAAGGATGTATGATATTTATTGTTGTGGATTTAAGCGGGAATATTATACATTCAAGGATATTAGATGGCAGATCCGTTTTTGATAAATTTAAAATATACAATGACATAATTGGCGAGAATATATATTCCTTTATCAATGAAGAAGAAAATTGCAATAGCCAAAAGAATATTTTCAATAATAAAAATAGAAAGTTAAATCCAAAAGAGAAAGCCATTTTAATGGCATCCAAAAATATAGGTAGTTATCTAAAACAAAATAGAAAAGAAATTGGTTTGAAGGAGTGTTAAATATGTTAGTGAATACAAAGAGCATGCTTTTAGATGCAAAACGAGATAAATACGGGGTTGCTCAGCCAAATGCATGGGATTTAAATAGTCTGAGAGCTATTATTAGGGCTTGTGAAGAAAAAAAATCTCCAGCCATAATAGGTATTGCAGAAGCTCATTTTAAGTATATGAATATTGTTGAGGCAACAAATTTACTAAGAATATATGCCAATAACATATCTATTCCATTGGCACTGCATCTAGATCATGGAAGTTCATATGAGGCAGTAATAAGTGCTATACGTAACGGTTTTACTTCTGTAATGATAGATGCTTCAAGTGAAAAATTTGAAGAGAATGTAAGAAGAGTTTCTGAAGTAGTAAAAATTGCTCATGCTTGTGGAGTAACTGTTGAAGCAGAACTTGGTCATGTTGGCATGGGTACGGATTACGAAAAAATAGATGGGGAGCTCAAAGACAAATTTACCAGCCCACAACAAGCAAAAAAGTTTGTTGAATTAACTGAAGTAGACAGTTTAGCAGTTGCCATTGGAACAGCTCATGGAGAGTATAAAGGAACTCCGAAACTTGATTTTGAAAGATTAACCGAAATATCTAATTCTGTAGAAATTCCTCTTGTTTTACATGGCGGGTCTGGCACAGGTGACGAGGCACTTAGTAAAACGATAAAATTAGGTATTAGCAAAGTAAATATTTGTACTGATCTTATGAAGGCTGCAACTTCTAAGGTTAGACCAATAATTGACAAGTTAAATTATGCTGATGCATTACTTGTTGGGGAGGAATCAATAAGAGAATGCCTAGAACATTACTTTGATGTTTTTGGCTCTACTAATCAAGCTAATAATAAATGACTATATATAAAAACACCTAGATAGGATAGAAATCATGACAAATCAATGTTTGCAGAACTTCAGAGGAACTAAAAATACACGAAGGAGGGAGAATTAACACTTATACTAACAATAGTAAAAATATTCAAATTAGGAGGAATTAAAATGGCATTTTTATCTCATGGTGCAGAAGTATTTATTTCATTATTTCAAGAGGGTGGGAAAACCTTAACTGGACAAGTTACAGGGATATTACCTACCTTAGCATGTTTATTAGTTATTGTAAAAGCCGTAATTAAATTTATTGGTGAAGATAAGCTTGAAAAATTTGCTGCAAATGGTTCAGAAAATATTTTTGTTAGGTATATGGTTCTACCAATACTTTCATACTTTGTATTAACAAATCCAATGTGTTATTCAATGTCAAGATTTTTGCCTGAAAAATATAAGGCATCATTCATAGATGACATATTCTCATTTGCTCATCCATTTACTGGATTATTTCCACACACTGATCCAGGTGAATTGTTTATATGGCTTGGAATTGCTGCTGGAATTCAGAAACTTGGACTTTCAACTGGAGGACTTGCTCTTAGATATTTATTAGCTGGAGTTGTACTTGGGTTTATGCGTTCCATAATTACTGAAAAGTTATGGATGTTCTTTGCTAAAAAGAATAATTTAAAAATAGATGATGCTGTAGCATAATTGTAAACGTTGTAAAATAGATATCAGGGAGGAATAAAATTATGAGTTATAACACTGTTAAAGTAGAAAAAGGTAAAGGTGGTTGGGGAACTCCGCTTATGGTTACGCCAATTCCAGGTAAGGATAAAATAGTATCTATAACGGGAGGGTCAATTCATCCACTAGCTTTAAAAATTGCCGAATTATCTGGAGGTACTGCTGTAGATGGATTTAGACATCCTGTTGCAGACAATGAAGTGGCATGTGCTGTTATTAACTGTGGGGGTATTGGCAGATGCGGGTTACTTACAAAAAAACACATTCTCACTATAAACATTTATGGTGGAAAACCATCTGGAATCATGGCAGGATTTATGAAAGAGGGATTGTATATTTCTGGAGTAAAAGAAGAAAATTTAAGTCTGGTTAAATAAAAAATATTAAGGGGTGTTAAAGTGAGCGTTAAATTTGATAAATTTCAGAAAATAATAACTGCCTTTGGTAGAGGAGCAGGAGCATTTACTTCTACGTTCTTTGAAGCTGGCAAGGAGACAGTAGAAATTATTATTGGAACAGTTTTACCATTCATGATTTTTGTCTCGGCATTAATAGGTATTATATTAAAGACAGGAATAGGAAGTATCATAGCGCATACATTAAGTCCATTTGCATCCAACCTTGGAGGTTTAATAATTATATCATTAATTTGCGCTATACCAGTGCTTTCACCACTACTTGGACCAGGAGCAGTAATTGCTCAAGTAGTTGGCGTGTTAATTGGTACAGAGATAGGTCTTGGACATATACCACCTCAATATGCATTGCCTGCATTATTTGCAATAAATCCACAGGTTGGCTGTGATTTTATCCCAGTTGCCATGGGACTTGGAGAAGCAAAACCAGAAACAATTGAATGCGGAGTTCCGGCAATTCTAATTGGAAGATTTATCACAGCACCAATTGCTGTTCTCATTGGATTAGTATTTAGTATGGGATTGTTTTAGGAGATGACGGATTTGGCAAAAATTATATTTAAAACTCAAATAGTAGAAATTGGCAAAGATGCATATGAAATGTTAGAAAATAATGTGCTTGTTCTATTTGAACAAGATGCACCTGAACTATTGAAAGATATATGTTTTATGCATACAAGCAAAGAATTGCGAGAAAACATTATTGCTGGTGACTGTATTGAGATAGGAAGTGAACTATATAATGTAGCTTGCGTAGGCAATGTTGCTTGTACTACTCTAAGCTCAATGGGTCACTGCAGTCTAATATTTGGAGAGGTTAAGGCCAGTGAAGTATTACCTGGTTCAGTTTATTTAAAAGAAAGAAAAGTTCCTACAGTAGGTGTTGGAACTTGTCTTAAGGTAATTAGATATAATTAAACATTATAAAATTAAATACATTTTATCATACATTTCATGTAGTTTACTATTATAATCTTTTAAGTGTATGTCACATTTAGAAATAATTTCGAGAATGTGACATACACTTCTTTTGTTAAACTTGGAGGGTTAATATGTTTAAATTAATAGCTTTAGATATGGATGGTACTTTATTGAGGGAAGATAAAACAATTTCGCCTGAGAGTTTTGATGCTATAAAAAATGCAAAAAGAAATGGTGTAAGTATAATTCTTGCAACAGGTAGACCTCTACAGGGAATTAAGAGATATTTGAAACAACTTAATTTAGTAGGTTATGATGATTATGCTATTACTTTTAATGGTGCACTAATTCAAAATATTAAGACTAGCGAAGTAATTGCAAAAAATATTATGAGTCATGATGATTTAGAATACTTATATTATTTGAGTCTTAATCTTAAAGTTAATATTCATACTTTAACTTATGATTCCTGTTTAACACCTAAATGGAGTAAATACTCTCAATTAGAGGCCAGTCAAAATGAAATACAACTTGAGATAGTTGATTTCACAAAGTTAGATAGTTCAATTCCATTAGTTAAAATAATGTTCATAGATTATGGAAAAATATTAGATGAAGTGATTAAAAATTTACCTAAAGAAGTATATGATAAATACACTGTAGTTAGAAGTGCTCCATACTTTTTAGAATTTTTAAATAAAAAGGTAAATAAAGGTTTTGGAGTTGAAACATTAGCTGATAATTTAGGAATAAAGAGAGATGAAGTCATTTGCATAGGTGATGCTGGAAATGATGTGCATATGATTAAATATGCTGGTTTAGGTGTGGCTATGGGTAATGCATTTCCTGAAGTAAAGAAAATAGCAGATTATATTACAAAAACAAATGAAGAAAACGGAGTAGCTCATGTTATTAATAAGTTTATATTAAATGAAAAAACTTGTTAAAATTGATGAAATTTATTCATCAATTTTCTGCATTGGGTAAATGGTCTGATATGGAGGTAATTGCAATTTCGGAATTTACTAAAGAAGAGAATCTCAACATAATGAAAATTATATGTCTTGGATATAGTCTAACTTTTGGATGTGGTGCAAAAAGAAAGGAAGTTTGGAAAGAACTATGTCTAATGAAATAAAATTATAAATTAAAATATCCACACTTTAGCATTAATAATGTGCTGATGTGTGGATATTTTTGGGAAAAATTAGTGACAAGCGTTTTACATAAAAAGAAGATAAAATAGATTTGGTAGGGAATATAGGACTTGAACCTACGACTTCCACCATGTGAAGATGGCACTCTAACCAGCTGAGTTAATTCCCCATATATTTTCTTACATTTATATTATACACAAATTTAAGTGAAAATCAAACCTATATTGGAAAATATTATAAGGAACATTACCATATGAAATAAAATGGTAATGTACATTATTAGTTCTATCTATTATCTATATTTTCAGGATACATATCATGATAAAAAAGTCTTTTTTCAGCTGCTTTTTCCCATTTGGTACCAGCCATACCGTAATTACAATATGGATCTATAGAAATTCCGCCTCTTGGTGTAAATTTACCCCATATTTCAATATACTTTGGATTTAAAAGCTTTATCAAATCCTTCATAATGATGTTCATGCAGTCTTCATGAAAATCACCGTGGTTTCTAAAGCTTCCTAAGTATAACTTTAAGGATTTGCTTTCCACAATAAATCCACCAGGTACATAGGATATATATACAGTTGCAAAATCTGGCTGGCCTGTTTTAGGACATAGACTTGTGAATTCAGGGCAGTTAAATTTGACAAAATAATCATTGTCCTGATGTTTATTGATAAATCGTTCTAAAACAGAAGGATTATAATCGTAATTGTATTTGGTACCTTGATCTCCAAGTAAAGTTACACCTTTTAATTCTTCTTCAGTTCTTCCTGTCATTGTCAATCACCTCATTTAAGTTTTATCATATTTTATTATCTAAATTTTTCACCAGAATAACACCTACTAAACCTGGGATTATTTGGCCAATACATAAACTGACTGCAAGTATTTTATATGGAACATGGATTATGTATGATAGCCATATAGGCACTATAAGTCCGGGCCCTAAAATTATAGGAACTGCCATAAGCCAATGGTTTAGATTATACTTTTTTACAACATATACTAGAGATCCTGTTATTATTCCAACAGCAAATCCTCCTGCAATATCAAATATACCCATTCCCCCCATTAAAGTGTTGCTTAAGAGATTAGCAATTCCCAAAGGAACTATAAGAAAAGGATAAATTGAATTTAATGCATATAGTGATGTAGCTATTCTTATTTGGTACTGACCAAAAGCAAAGCCCTGAGTTAAATACATTATGCATATATATAATGACATGACAATTGCAGAAATTGTAATTTTCTTTATAGGGCTAATTTTGGAAAACTTCTCTTTTGTATTCATGAATAAACCTCCTAAAATTAAAATAAAAAAAGGGCATTTCTGCCCTACAAACTAAAATACTACATATTCTTATTTATTTCCCTAATAATATAAATGGGTAAAATAAAAGGGCATAAGCCCTACAGAATTCAAATCTAACTACAATATCCAGTAGTTAATATCCAGTAGTTTTGTTTATAGACAGGATGGTTACGAACTGTCTTATTAAATTTTACGGCTTATTATAACATCATATGGAATAGAATACAACTATTTTTATTATAAAAAATAAATTATAATTTTATGTCGAATGATGTTGACAAAAATATTTCATCATGTTAAATTGATGAAGTAATAATTTCAATGAGGAGAGTTGATAAATGTCAAATGAAACTAATTTAAAAAAAGAGTTAGGAATTGTTATTGCAACTGCGTTGGTAGTGGGAAATATGATGGGATCAGGTATATTTATGCTTCCAGCAACTTTGGCATCAAAAGCTGGTCCAGGCCCAGTTATGCTAGCATGGATGTTAACGGGAGCTGGATCTATTCTTTTAGCACTATCTTTTGCAAGTCTTGGGTCAAAAATACCTAAAACAGGTGGGCCATATGAATATGCAAAGCTAGCATTTGGAGATTTTATGGGTTTTGAAAATGCTTGGTTATATTGGAATGGTTCATGGATAGGAAATGCTGCTATAATAACGGCTATAGCAAGCTATACAGGCACATTGATTCCAGTAATAAACAGCAATCACTTAGTTGCATTTTTATATACAAGCGCAATTTTATGGATATTTACAATTATAAATATAATGGGAACAAAAAAAGCAGGAATAACACAAACCGCTATTACTATTTTTGAATTATTATTATTTATATTCTTTATTGGGGTTGCAGCAGCACATTTTAATCCTTCATATATACATCCTCTGTTCCCTAAAAATAAGGGTATTGAAACTATACCATCAGCAGCAGCTTCCACACTATGGGCATTTATTGGTTTTGAAACAGCTTCAGTGGCAGCTGGTGAAATCAAAAATCCAGAAAGAAATATAAAAATAAGTACCATATTGGGAATGTCAATTGCAATTATTATGTATATGGCAATCAATTTCTTTGCTATGGGTGCTATGCCTCAGAGTGCATTGGCAAAAAGTTCAGCACCAATAGTAGATATACTTTCACAATTTCTTGGTAAAGGAATTTCTAGCGTAATTTTAGTTGCCTCAATAATAAGTGTTTTAGGCACAACGGTGGGATGGATTCTTGCTACGGCACGTATGTCTTATGCAGCTGGAAAGGACAAAGTATTCCCGGAAATTTTTGCTGTAGTACATCCAAAATATAATACCCCATATGCATCACTAATTATTAGCGCAGTATTAGCAAATATATTACTTGCAATGAATTATACTCAATCATTACTTTCAGCTTTTAATTTTATGATACTTTTAGCTACATTGGCATATTTACCAATGTACGCCACTACAGCAGCAGCGGAAATTATTTTGCTTGTAAAGATTGAGGGAAAGATTAATGTATGGAAGTTTATACAAAAATCAATTATTCCACTGCTTGGATTTGCTTACGCTGTATGGACAATATATGGATCAGGGGCAGAAACTGTATTATATGGATTCCTCTTAATATTATTTGGAGTTCCATTCTATCTGTACATGAAACTAAAGACAAAAGCATCTAATGCTTAATAAAATTTAAAAAAGGGATAACCTGAAATATACAGGTTATCCTTTTAATATTTTATTAAAGTTTTAAAATATAATGGTAAATTGTATAATATTATTTATGAATATGAGCACACTATGAATATAAAAGTATATATACTTAACTTTTGAAGGAGTGATTTATTCATGGCAAATGAAAAAAGAGAGAATTCAGGTGGAAATAGTTTTCTAGGTTGGATAGGAAGATTATTATTAGTGGCTGTTATTTTGGGAATAACATCCTTTTTAACACCTGGGTTTACTATTGTTGGATTGTGGTCATATATAATAGCTGCAGTAGTAATAACTGCATTGGACTATTTTGCTGAATCCCTGATGGGAGTAGATGCATCCCCATTTGGAAAGGGATTAAAGGGATTTGTAATAGCCGCAATAATAATATATTTAGCTCAATTTTTAGTACCGAACATGAGAGTATCTATAATAGGTGCTATTTTAGCAGCTTTAGTTATAGGCATATTAGACGCAGTATTTCCAGGCAGAGCAATGTAATCTGGAAAAATTATTGAATAATTGAGACATATGATGGATCTGTAGAATTTTACTGCAGGTCCATTTTTATATAACAAAAAGTCAGTGTTAAAATATCAAAAAAGTTAATGAAATATGAACAAATTAAAAAAATAGCTGTTAGATTATTTATAAATTATTAATTTTTTTGGGAGTTAATGTAAGAATAAAAACGTTAAAACGATTGCAACTTATCCTTTAGAAAACACCTTAATGCAGTAAATTCAGAACATTAAGACCATTCTAAACAGAAAATTAATAATATTATTAATATATTAAAATGCATAAATTATTAGTTTGACATTAATTCTTATGTATGATATCTTATATCCTAATAACCTTCATAAATATGTATGAAATTAATTGAAATGTTTATGCCATATTGATAAATTATCAATTAAGCACTATATGGGTACATGCATTGAAGAAGATAAAGCTATTGTAAAGTCAGTTACAGAGAGTCGGAATTGCTGAGAACCGATAATGATTAATAGGTAATGATCACTTCTGAGTTTTATGTCTGAACTAATAGTAGGACATAACGGGAGGCTCCGTTAAAAAGCCAGGATTTTAAAGAATCTGATGAGACAATTATTGTAAAGTAATTGTAAAGTAGAGTGGTAACACGTTAATAAACGTCTCTATATGAAAAACATATAGGGACGTTTTTCTATACCTAATTTAAAAAAGGGGGCAAATATATATGAAAAAAGGAATAACATTATTAACAGCTTTACTGTTTGGGGCAAGTATTTTTACAGGTTGTGCAAAGTCAGCTGCAACTGCAACTGGTGGTTCTAATACTATAAAAGTTGGACTTAACTATGAGCTTAGCGGCAATGTAGCAACTTATGGACAAGGTCTTGTAGAAGGAATTGAATTGGGGTTTGAGGAAATAAACAAAAACGGTGGTGTTCTTGGTAAGCAGGTGGAACTAGTTAAAAAAGACAACAAGTCTGATGCCACAGAGGCTGCCAATGTATCTACAGCCTTGACCACAAAGGATAAGGCAGTATTATTGCTTGGACCAGCAACTTCTGGAAATACTAAGGCTGCATCACCAGCAGCAACAACAAGCAAGGTTCCACTGGTGTCTGCTTCAGCTACTGCAGATGATGTTACTGTGGATAAGAATGGAAAGGTTAGGCAGTACATTTTTAAGACATGCTTTAGTGATTCATTTCAAGGTGTTATAATGGCTAACTTTGCATCAACCGATTTGAAAGCTAAGAATGCTGCTATACTTCAGGACGTAACAAGTGATTACAGCAAAGGATTATTGACAAGTTTTAAGGGCCAATTCACTAAACTAGGAGGAAAAATAGTGGCTGAGGAGGCATATAAGTCAAAGGATAATGACTTCAATGCTGTTTTAACAAAGATTAAGGCAACAAATCCTGATGTGATTTATGTGCCAGGATATTATGAAGAAGTAGGCCTTATAGTTAAACAAGCTAGACAGCTTGGATTAAATGTTCCTATACTTGGAGGAGACGGTTATGAATCTCCAAAACTTGCTGAAATTGCAGGTGCTTCGGTACTAAATAATGTATACTATACAAACCATTATTCTTCAACAGATACATCACCAGAAGTTGTTAAATTTAAAGATGCATTTAAAGCAAAATATAATAAGGCTCCAGATGCATTCAATGCTTTAGGATATGATTTAGCATATTTTGCTGCAGATGCAATAAAAAGAGCAGGCACAGCAGATCCTGCAAAAATTCAGCAGGCTTTAGCAGAAACAAAAGATTTTAAAGGTGTAACTGGAACTATTTCTATCGATAAGCAGCATAATGCAGTTAAATCAATAACTATAATACAAGAAAAGGATGGAGTTGCTACTTTCTTGAAAAAACAACAACCTTAGTCAATAACATTTAAAGCTGAAGGGGGCATAAGTTTGAACGAATTAATACAACAATTAATAAATGGAATTTCTCTAGGGAGTATTTATGCTTTAATAGCTTTAGGATACACAATGGTTTATGGTATTGTAAATTTGATAAATTTTGCACACGGAGATGTCTATATGTTGGGAGCATATATAGGCTTCTTCGTTACCACTAACTTGGGGCTTGGCTTTATACCAGCACTGATAATATCAATGGTACTCTGCAGCATCATAGGCATGGTAATCGAAATTGGGGCATATAAGCCTATGAGAAAATCTACAAGAATTGCAGTGCTTATTACAGCCATAAGTGTGTCTTTATTCCTAGAAAATGGAATGACATACTTAGTAGGTCCTGAAAAGAGAATATTTCCAAAGGTTTTGGCAGAGCATAGTATAAAACTTTTTAATGGTAATGTAGTTGTAGACTCAAGAAACATATATATAATAATCATAACAGTGGCGCTTATGGTTATATTGCAATATGTTGTTCACAGAACAAAGATAGGAAAATCTATGAGGGCTGTCTCACAGGATAGTGAGGCAGCGCAGCTTATGGGAATAAATGTGGATAGAACAATTTCATATACCTTTGCTATAGGTTCAGCTTTGGCCGGAGCTGCTGGAGTGCTGGTTGGAATTTACTATAATACAATTGATCCGCTTATGGGAATAACTCCAGGAATTAAAGCTTTTGTTGCAGCTGTAATAGGAGGTATTGGATTAATACCTGGGGCTGTTTTCGGGGGATTTTTTCTTGGCATGATTGAAACTTTAATTAGTGCATATGGAAACTCCTTATAT
>JAQSXU010000256.1 GCA_029256485.1 Clostridiaceae bacterium | reverse complement strand
CAATATTATTAGAAAAGGAAGTATTTCAGCTTATGAAGGGGAAAAAGTATTAATTCCACTTAATATGAGAGATGGAAGTATAATTGCCATAGGAAAAGGAAATCCAGATTGGAATTATTCAGCACCCCATGGGGCAGGGCGTATTATGAGCAGGACTAAAGCTAAAGAAAGAGTGGATTTAGAGGAATTTAAGGCTTCAATGGAAGGTATTTATACGACTTCAGTTACAGAAGCAACTCTTGATGAAGCTCCAATGGTGTACAAGCCTAAAGAAGAAATCCTTCAAAATATTTCTGAAACTGTTGAGATAATTGAAATAATTAAACCAATTTATAATTTTAAGGCTCAAGGGTAATTAGAATTTAACATGAGATATTAATATGTAAATGAGTGGTAAGCTTAAAGGGTGGAAATAATTATGGGATTAAAGCTTAGAAGGGGGAAATAAATATGATAAAAGATTTTTTTCATCATAAAGTAGAAGTCTCAGAACTTCAAAAAATAAAAAATAAAGATATTTTATTTAAAATAAAATATGGTCATGGAAAATTAAAAATGAGATATGTAAAAGATGAAGATGATGATATAAAAGAAGCATATTTTTTAGGAAATACTCCTTTGATTATGACAAATTATGAATATTGTCCAACCTGCTCAGTGCTAATTCAATTAGCAGAGGGTAGGGAGAAAGTTGATAGTGAGGTAATTAATATTTTAAATAATATTAATTTAATACAAAATTTAGATGATGGATTTCAAAAAATAAAACCTATATTATCGTTACTTGAAGACGGATATTATATTTTAAAAGAACTTGATTTAATTCCAACTGATGGTGAAGAAAATTTTTTTTGGAAGCTAGATGGTACTAGTAAAAACTATAATGCAAGTGCAGATTTATATTATGATTGCAAATGTGTTGCAGGAATGCCTAAATTTATGGTGCCATCTCAAGGAACAGAGTGCTATAACAAAGAAAGAGTTGAATATTATAGGGAAAGAATTAGAAGCGGTGAAAAGTTATTTGGAATTGCGATTGAATTAAGAGGATTTATGACATTATTAATTGATGGCCACCATAAAGCAACGGCTTCATATTTAGAAGGAAAAACTCTTAGTTGTATTACTATAATTAGCCCATATTCATATAGATATAGCAATAGTGAAGAAGGAATTCGTTATTTACATGAAGATATTCCATTTGATAAATTAAATAATGGTGAAGAAATAAAGAAATTTTTTAATAATAAGAATGGAAATAGGAACAATTATGATTATCAAGAAATTACTACGAGAAATAATGATTTTATCCATATTAACTTAGGTAGTTATAAAAATGAATTTATTGATTATAAAACCTTTGCTTTATCTACATTAGCAGAAGATACATCAGATAATAAAATTTTGGAACTATTAAATTATAAAGGAGAAGATCCAGTAGAAGAGTTAGAGTATATATTTTATAATTTTGAAGTAAATAATAAGCTAAAGGCTAGAGAATTAAGCTTTGAAATAATAAACAGAGATGAATTCCAAAGTATATGGTACCTTTGTATTAATTTCTTAATGCAATATAGTGATGAAGAGGTTCAAGACCTATTTGTGAATTTCTTAGTGGAGAATGATACACATAATTGCATTGGGTATGATGGAATGAAAAAGTTGATTGATGATTATTTTAGAAATGTTTGATAGAAATTCGCATGGAGGTTAAAATGAATAAATTTACAAAAGAAATTTTAAATAGAGAAGAATATAAATTCATAAATTCAAATGTAAATTTGGAAGATAACTTAATTTATTTAACCCTTTCAGGATCAATAGGATATGGAACTAATATAGATAGTAGTGATATAGACCTAAGAAGAATTACAATTGAAAGAAAGGAAAATATGTTTGGATTTCAACGCTTTGAACAATTTGAAGATAAAGAAACAGATACAGTTATATATGGACTTAAGAAATTTGTTTCATTAGCCTTAAAAGGTAATCCTAATATTCTTGAGTTATTAGGTACACGGGATGAGCATATTATCTATATGAATAAATATGGTGAAGTATTACGTGAAAATAGAAATATGTTTTTATCAAAAAGAGTAATACACACTTTTGGTAACTATGCCACTGCACAATTAAGAAGACTTCAAAATGCATTAGCAAGGGATGATTATCCTCGAGAAGAAAAAGAAAAACATATTCTTAATACAATAAATAATCAAATGAAGCATTTTTCAACTAATTATGCAGAGTTTCCAAAGGGAAGCATAAAATTATATATTGATAAATCTAATAAACAAGAGATAGAAACAGAGATGTTTATGGATATTAAAATGGATAAATATCCATTAAGAGATTTTGTTAGCATATACTCAGAAATGAATAATATTGTTCATGATTATGATAAGCTTAACCATAGGAATAGAAAAAAAGATGAGGGTAAGCTCTTAAAACATGCTATGCATTTAATAAGGCTTTTGGTTATGGGAACTGAAATATTAAATACTCATGAAATTAATACTTATAGGGAGAAAGAACATGCTTTGTTAATGGATATTAGAAAAGGTAAATATAGTTATGATGAATTGTTTAAATTGGTAGAACTCTATGAGTTTGATTTTAAAGAAGCATCAGTGAAGACAACTTTACCTAATGAGCCTAATGAAGGACAAGTTGAGGACTTCTTGATTTCATTATATGAAGAATATTATAATTTGAAATATTGAGCATAGAAGGGATGTAGCTAGATTTGTGTAAAAAATCTACTACATTCTTTTTGTTGTATTGATTGATGGAGCATTCCCTTGAATTATGATTTTAGTTATGACTGTGGTATTGAAAAAGGATTTTTGTTTAGAAAATCTTCATTTTCTTTAGAAGGTAATAATTCCATATCGATTTTAAAACATAGGTTGTCAGGTGAATTTGGTATCTGGCAATATGTGTTATAATTATGTATGAGAAAGTAATGTTTATTAGGGAAAGAGGGAAAATAATGAGAAAATTAAGAAGGGTAATAACAGGCACGTTGGTTGTAGCTTCAGTACTAGCATTAAATCCAATAGGAGCTAATGCAGAATGGAAAAAAGATAATAATGGCTGGTGGTATGTAGAAGGAGATTCATGGGCCAGAGGATGGAAAAACATTTCTGGTAAATGGTATTATTTTGACAGTAATGGATATATGGCCAAGAGTAAAAATGTGGATGGATGGTATTTAGATGATAATGGAGTAGGGATAGAATGTGTAAGCAGTGACGGATTTCAGGTTGATAAAGCAACTGGTACTATTGTGAAATTTAGCAGAGATATTCCTTGGGGACCAGGAAGAACAACGGGTATTCCATTAGTTATACCAGAAAAGATTGGTGATATTAAAATAAAAAGTATAGGGGATAAAGCATTCTTTAATTGCGAATATTTAACAAGTGTAACAATACCAAATGGTGTAACAAGTATTGGAAAAGGTGCATTTGAAAGATGTGTTAGTATGAAAAATATTACAATACCAAATGGTATAACAGATATAGGAGATAATGCGTTTGCTGGTTGTGATAATTTAATAAATGCTATTCTGCCAAATAGTGTGAAAAATATTGGGCTAGATGTATTTATTGGGTGCAATAATTTAACTAATGTTTCTATTCCAGAAGGGATAACAAGCATAAATAATTGTACATTTTATGAATGCACTAATTTACGAAGCATAGAAATTCCTAATAGTGTAACAAGTATTAAGCAGGCTGCATTTGGTAACTGTAAGAATTTGACAAGTATAGTGATACCAAATGGTGTGAAAAGCATAGACAATGCAGCATTTGATGGTTGTAGTAATTTAAAAAGTATAACAATCCCAGATAGTGTCGAAAACATTGAAGGTGCAGTGTTTTCTGGTTGTGATAATGCTTTGTTTTATGTTAAGAGTGAAAAAACAAAACAGCTTTTAGTTAAGAGTAGTGTACCTGTAAGTAAAATTATAGTAAGAAGAGAGCATGATATTGGTATGAGTGGATTTTGGATTTTCATACTTTTCTTCCGGTAATTGGAGGAATATGGCCACTTATAGTGTTATTTACAGAAGGTCAAATAGGAGCAAATCAGTATGGAGAAGATCCTAAGAATTTATCTATATAATTATATAAATAATAGGGTTAGATTAAATTTTAAAAGTTAACTAAAGAGAGGGATAAATATGGTAGCTGTTATAATAACTTTTGCATTAATGCTAATAGTAATTAGTGTCATAGGTTTAGATATTACTAAAAAGTTAAATTTATTACATAAAGGGTTCATGTATTTATATTTTATTTTTTCACCACATATTGTTTTATTAGGATATTTGTTTAGTGAACGTACACAATTTGGACAAGATAACTACATATGCAAATGGATTATTTTAACAGAGATGATTATTTTCATTTTATATCTTTGGATGAAAGTAAACATAGCGCCACATACAAAAAAGCAAATTGTTAACCTAAGATTAAGAGTGATGTTAGGT
>JAQSXU010000255.1 GCA_029256485.1 Clostridiaceae bacterium | reverse complement strand
AGCTATTGCAAATGCCAAAGATACAAAGGATATAATGAATAATAGTGGTTCTCAACCAAGTATAATTCAGATATTTCTTGATGGAGATATGATTCATGATTTTTATGACTATAAGCAAGGTAGAAATACAAAATATGAAGCTAGGAGGTATGGCCTATGATAACCTTTAATGGTAAAAAAGAAACAGATGTAGATGAAGATATAAGACTTGTAGATAGAACATTATTACCTCCACCAAAGAAGAAAATCAAAGACACCGTACCTTTTATGAATGGTAGCTATGATTTTTCTACCGTTGGCAGTGGTGGAGAGATAGTCTATGACAACAGGCAAATACAATGTAAATTTGGTATTAGAGGTACTTCTAAACAAAATCTACAATCAAAATATAATAAGTTCCTAAGATGGATATATGATGTCGGGCAAAGTCAACTACAGTTTGATGATAAGCCCGGCATTTATTTTATGGCAGAAGTTGAAAAAGAGCCTACGTGGAAGGAAACTTTTCTGTATGGTGAAAGCACTGTAATTTTTATATGTGAGCCTTTTGCAGAAGGAATAGACCTCTATAGTGATTTATTATGGGATGACCTTGATTTTGACCTTCCAGATTATATAGAAGACACTACATTTACGGTTAGTGGCAGTAAAACAGTAACAATTTACAATCCTGGGAAACCTGTAGCGCCAGATGTAGTAGTCTCAGCCAATATGTCATGTACTTTAAATTCTTATACTGCTAAATTCAGTCAAAACAATTCCAATGATCCTTTATTTAGGCTATTAACTGGTGCTAATACGATAAATATTACTGGAAATGGAACTATTAACTTTAGCTTTAGAAAGGTGGTGTTATAGTGAGCTATGCAGATGATATATTAAATGAATCAAGTGCTAAGAAAATGAGAGAGCTTATATCAAAAGGTATTAATGAAAATAAGGGAATAGCTGATGGCGCCTCTTCAACTGCAAGTAATGCTGTAACCACAGCCAATGCAGCTAAGAATACTGCAGATAATGCTAGTAGTAGAGTTGATAATATAATAGCAAATAGTGGCTCTAGTGAAAGTACAGAGGTTATAGATAGTTTACATGATAATGTGAACAATATAACCTATGGACATCTAGGTGAAAGATTGGATGCACATAGTGCGTCTTTGGCAGATATGACGACTAAATTCACAGATAGAATATTTAAACCAAAATTTTGTGTAAGCACTTACTGGGGACAAAACAACGATAACTATGGTTCATATTCTTCACATAGCAGAAGCTCAATGGATACTGATATTAGTGGTTGGAAGAGTGCCGGTGTAGAAGGTATAGTTGTAACAATTCATATTGCTTATAACTATAATACAAAATTATTTTATGTTTGTGAAACTTTATTAGATATTGATTATGGCATATCACAAATACAAGCAAATGATATGACAGTTAATTGTATTAAACTACACAATAATTTTACGCAAGCTGAAATAACAGATGCAGGAGATAGTAATTATCAATCACAATGGTTAGCATTTATAACAAGCATTGGAACTAGATATCAAAATAGCAGTATACCAATATTTACTGTTATGAATGAATTTAGCATTATTTATAATGATAGTGGACACATGTCATTTGTTATCAATTGTATTAACACGGCAAAAGGATTAGGTTATAAAGTTGGAATAACCACAAGAAATGTTGATACAGAATGGTTTAATATGCCTAGTGGTATAGCTACTATTTTAGATTATATAGGAATTAACTTTTATCCTATACTTACAAACAAGGGAAATAATTCAACATATTCAGATTGTTTAAATGGTTGGCTATCACAGACTTTTATGGATAAAGTTAAATACTTAGTTGATACCTATCCAAATGCAAAATTTATAGTTTCAGAATGTGGTGTACAAGACTATTATGTTGCTTTGTCAAAACCAGAAAACTATTCTTGGAATTCTGAGGATATGGTTTTACAAAACGGATTGGTTCAGTCCATGTTTATGTTAGGATTATTTGAGTATTTAAATTCTGAGATGATTGCACAAGTATGGTGGTGGTATGGGATAACAAATAATGCAAATACAAATAAATTAATAAATCATTATATAGGAGGTAATAGTTATGGGTTATAATACAAAATTAATTGATACTAGTATGACAACTATGCAAAGACGATTATGCTCAACAGCCCCAGTAACCTCTGGTAATAATAATATATTATATGCTCCATTGTTAAAAGTACCTTTATATAACGCAGGAGCTAACCCAATAATTGTTTCTGATTCTAATAATTATTTGTTTAGAGTTATTTGTTATGACAGGTATGGTAACTTTGATAGTATATTAGTATCTATAATTTCAAATTCAGATAATACAAAATGGCGTATAGAAAGAAAATCAAATTTATTTCAGTTGAAATTGGATAATGATGGAATAAATCTAATATTATATGGAAATGCTTATAATTATTATTCCTATATAGAAGTATTTTTAATAAGAAGTTTAGGTGCAGGGTATATAATACCTTTATCATATAGACCATTTACAGTAAGTTCATTTATAAATTCCCAAGATAGTATATTAACATATAATGTATTACCTACTGATAAAAGTAACAGTATTACATTAGGCACTAATTTATCAACGACAGCTAATTTCCAAACTTTTATTACTGTTCATGGAGATAATTTAGTCAATGTCATATTTGATGTAACATCAAGCGTTGCTTTAACGTCTGGAACAACATTGGGAACAGTGCCTAACAATATAAAACCTTCAGTAAATGTTTCGTTTCCTGTAGCTTTTACCCCTGGAGGTACAATCCAAAGTGGTTATGGTTTTCTCTATAATAATGGTAGTATTCAGCTTTTTGGAGTATTAAATGCTACTAGAGTTATGGCTAATTTTAGTTATACTTTATAATAGATTAAATTAAAAAAAGTGCAATTATAAATCTTCTTTTTACAAACATGAGGAAAGTTAAATTTTGATTCATAAATTGTTTGTAATTATACATTATGTTATTATGTATAATATGTTACAAATGATGTTCACAGATATGAATAGAGATTTAATTAAAAAATATTAACAATAAAAGGGAGAAATTTATATGACACACCGTTCAATCAGCAAAAAAAGTCTATCTGAAATAATATATATAATTGGATTTTCTATATATATTATTTCAGATGTCCTTAAGACAACTATGTTTACAACGCATATACCTAATTCAATATATACATTATTACATATTTTTGCAGTAAGTATTGTATTTGTAAAAATAATTGCATTTAATACTTATACATTTAAACGAATAATAATATATATGGTCTTGGGATTTTGTGCACTTTTAATATATTTTTATTCAAAGTACTTTGATGTTATAGCTTTAACGGTAATACTAATAGGAGCTCAAAATATATCATTAAAAAAAATCGTAAAAAGTTATTTTAGTATAACTACTTTTATAGTTATACTTGCAATTATATCATCTAAATTAGGAATAATAGAAAATTTACAATATTTACGTTTAGATGGGACAGTACGAGAGTCATTTGGTATTGTATATACTACCGATTTTTCTGCACATATATTTTATTTAATTCTATCGTATTGTTATATTAAAAAAAAGAAAGTATCATATTTTGATATTTTAACATTTATATTTTTAGGAATATTTGTATTCAAATATTGTGATGCTAGACTAGATACAATAAGTATCATTTTAACATCGTTAGTCTTCTTATGGATTAGAATTAAATCTAAATTTAAATTTGGTAAAATTTCAAAAGCTTTATTAGTTTATTCGTTACCAATTTGTATTGTTATTTCTATTGGTGCAACACTTGCATATAATCATAATCAATATAACGATAAACTTATATTTTTAAATGAAATTCTTTCAGGTAGATTGTCTTTAGGTAGTTATGGAATTAACACATATGGATTTTCGTTATTTGGTCAACCAATAACTATGTTTGGAAACGGAGGAGCTGTTGAACAAATTAGTAATTATTTTTATATAGATTGTTCATATCTTCTAATAGCTCTAAGAAATGGGACGGTTTTCCTTTTGACAATATGTACATTACTTGTGTTGGGCTGCAAGGGACATATTAAGAATGGAAATATTAAATTACCATTGATTATTGGTTTAATTGCAATAAATAGCATGGTAGCACATCATTTTCTAGATTTAGCTTATAATCCATTTATTTTAATGATTGCTACACCCGTAGAAGCAGAAATATATGAAGTATTTACTAAATATAAATTTAGAACCAAGAGCATTAACAAAACAAGTATACCGAAAGAGAATTTAGCTTAATTTATAGTAGGATAATAGGGTGCAACAAACTTATAAAGAGTTTTAGAGAAATCTAAAGCTCTTTTTTAATGCTCAAAAAGGGGGTGATATTATTTATAAAGTAATTTTAATTAACGGTACAGAACAAACTATTGTGCATTATCCTGCACCAGATAAAAATACACCTAAATTTACAAAGCTACAATTAAA
>JAQSXU010000254.1 GCA_029256485.1 Clostridiaceae bacterium | reverse complement strand
ACGTTGTACTGTCCTATCATTCGAATTATGCGTTTAGCGTAGTACTGTTAATTTAATATTTACGATAATAAAAAACACAAGGTTGTTAATTTAATAACCTTGTGTTTTTTATATAAAACATGTTGAATTTTTTATTAATTAAATCTATTTTTAAGTGAAAAAATTTTGCTATTCTTTAATTTTGAAACTACAAATCAATTCTCCTTGTATTTCTTGCTGTGCTACATTATTGAAATATTCTTCAACTGCTTTTTCTCCACAATTTTGTTTGTAATCTGCAAGCATACAATCATAACCTTCTGTAATTTCATCTAATGTCAGGTCTTTTAATCCTTCTACTTCTCTCATATCATCATCAAAATAACTTAAAAATTCACTGCTATTTATAGCTTCATCATGAAACTTTACTATGCCATTTCCCACCAGTTGAATACATTCTTTTTCTTTATTATAATAAATATCAATTGTTTTCACTTTAATTCTCCTCTGTTTTAATAATCTCTTCATTTAGATATGGTGGTTTAGCACCTTTATCTTCTAAATATTTTCTCATTTGTTCAAGATACTCTTCATTAGTAAATGTTGTTTCAATACCAGGAGCATCAAGATGTAACGTGTAAAACAATTTATAATCGCCACTTGTTTGCATCTTTTTATATACCTTTATAGCAATCCCTTCTCTTGATGTGTCTTCTTCAGTTTCAACACATACCATTAGTTTTACACCATTTTTCATAGTTATATCTTGACCAATTCCCCTCAATAACTCTTGTTTGGCTTCTTCTATAGTTTTAAGATATTCTTCATATGGTATAATCACTGATAATGGCTCATTGTTTTTCATTATGACCTTTGTTTCTTTTTGATTGAGAATTTGTGACGCTTGTTTCTTAAAATCTGAGATACTTATTATCTCATTAAGATTAGGTTTTTTCATTTTATACCTCCAATTGCCTTTATATGTACATTATAACATAGCTTTAAATTAAAGTCAATATTTAGACTTAAATTTAGTGCTTAATATAGTTCTATATTCAGCTCTTTTTACTTTCTGAATTACTTATTTAAAATTTTGTTATTATTATCTATTGTTAAATCTGTTTTTACTTTTCGTATAGAGTTTTCTGCAGTTAATCCCCTTGCAACCCATTTCATAGCGGTAATGACCAAATGTTTATCATGAAATATATCTTCAATTTTCTTAATATCATTAATGTCAATCAATAATTTTAATTCTTCATATTTCATATATGAGAATTTATCTTTCCCATAAGTTTTGAGATTCGTAAAATCCTTAAATTTCTTTGTTCCTGCATTATTTAATATAATTATTGTTTTTTTACATAAATCATCAATTTCTGATTTATAATTTATATCTTCTATATTTATAATTTCATTCCATTCGCCTGATATTAAACAAGACCGTCTGTATTCAGGATTAGTCAAAAACTTTTTTACAAAATTATTAAAATGAATTTCCATAATGATTTTATGAAAGTCTTTTACATATGATGCAATTTTTTTTTCATTTATTTTAATAGTAATATTTATTTGATTACCTTTAACTTTATCTTGATTAATTATTACTAATGTATTATTTACTTTGTAGTTTATATTATATTTCATACTACACCCCCAATATATATACTATCAAAACTTTCCAATAAATTAAAGTTTAATTTGTAAAATTTTACAGAATAAATGAGTAGATAAAATACTACAATATTAAGTAAACGTTTATAAGAAAAGAGGTGTTAGTACGATGTTTTTTCCTAATGGCATTAGTTGGATATAATATAACAACAATTTTATAATGTTTTAATAAATTTTAAGAAAAGAGGTGTTAGTACAATGTTTTTTCCTGATAGCTTTAGTTGGTTATAATATAACAACAATTTTATAATGTTTCAACAAATTTTAAGAAAAGAGGTGTTAGTACAATGTTTTTTCCTGATGGTTTTAGTTGGTTTTAAAAAATAATTATTAATATATTATTTTTTCTTATATAAAAAAGAAGATGCACATAACATCTTCTTTTTTTTGTCTCAAATTATTCTTCTTCATTAAGTTCCATGTCCATTTCGAGTATAGCTGTAACGTCTCCCTTTACACTCAGTAAGACTGCATTATCTTTTTCATCAGCACCCACAATTCTATCTTGAATTTCTCTTAACAAGCTTGAACCTGTAAGTTTTTCTGAAATTGTATCAAGATAATCATCGTATGAGCCTTCTACCAATTCTGACAATTTGACTTTAACAACACCTTCTACATAACCATTTTCATTTTTTTTATCAATAAGCTCCTTAATCGTATAAGGTTTTTCTAATATTATCATTTGTGTTGCCTCCTTATTTACTCCATATATTATAGAGTTCCTTTTAAATATTTTTAATATTATAGATTGTAACAACTTTTATTATTACAATTAAAACCTTTTTGTTTTATAGTTTATTAAAATTCACATTTATTGAAATGTTAATAATTACATACAATATAAAACACAATTTTTTTAACATAATTTTAAAGGAGGTACGCAAAATGATTAAAAAATCTATGATTTTAGTTCTGATATTAATATTTATATTCAACTTTACAGCATTTGGATTTGATGTAAATGATGGAAGAGACACTGTTTTTACAAAATATTATTACAGAAAAGCAAATATATTAAATGTTTTAAGAGAAGAAAAGGAAATTAAATTTGATGTTAAACCCCAAATTTTAAACGGAAAAACATTAGTCCCAATAAGAGCTATATTCGAGACTCTTGAATTAAATGTTGAATGGGATAATGTTAATCAAATAGTGAAAGGAAAAAACGAAGAAAATACAATAATTTTTAAGATAGGAAGCAATAAAGCAATAGTAAATGGAAAATTAATCGAACTTGATACGTCTGTCATAATTATTAATAATCGAACATTAATTCCTTTAAATTTTTTAACTAAAATGGGTTATAAATCGGTAGTATTAGAAGGCGAATACACTGATGCAGGAATTAACTCAATTTATCTAAAATTAAAATAATAAAAGAACACAATAATATTATTGTGTTCTTTTATTTATGATATTTATTTTTCGTTACTTTTTTCTAACAGTTCTTTTTCTTTTAGCATTCTACACTCTATTGCTTTGTTATAATCTTTATAATTACCTAAATAGTTCGTTTTTCCATTTATATTTACAGAAGCAATCCATCTTCTTCTTTTTTTAACATATACCACACCAGTAAAATTAGAATTATTATTTTTAGAAACTATACTTTTTCTATATTTTTTATCTGCAGTATAGATTATATTCCCTATTTTTATATACTTTCCTGGATAACCTGCATTAAGAGTTTTAACGATACTTTCCCCCATAATTTCAAAAGCTCCTCTTATGCTATTATTAAAAAAATCTCTTTCCCTTAAATTTACAATTTCTTCTTCTTTTAATTTTAACTTTTCTTCAACAAGCCATCTTACAGCTTCTCCTGCTGTTCTTTCGTTCCAGAACCCCATAGGACACATCTTTAGTTCCCAAGGTTTAAATTCGCCAGGATAAGCGTTGTTTATTGTTTTATATGGGCTTACGTCTAAACCGTCTATATCCATAGCTCCAAAAAGACCACATTCTATAAATGTGTTTTTGGTTAGTTTTGAACAAATATCTTCACGACTCCATTTTAATTTTTCTTCAATCATCCATATTGTTGCTAATTTTGAAGTTTCTAAATTCCAAAAGCTATTTGGAGCTTTTTTTAATTCCCAAGGTTTAATTTTATTGGGATATGCATTTTCAATCATATCATGAATTGTTCCATTAAAAAGGACAACAAGCATTCCCTGAAGTTTATATTTACTAACAATATACGTATTAAAAGATTCTTTTACTTGTTCTTTATCCCAATGTAATATATCTTCGATTAAATATTTTAGAATTTTTGATGCATTTCTTTTTGATTCTTCTTGCGAAAGGTTATAATCCCAGTAGTGATTAGGAAATCTTTTTAATTCACCTGAAAGCACCATTTTATATATATCAACAGCATTAAGTTCATAAATAATATCATTTACTTTCTTTTTCATATATACCACTTTCCTTCAGTGAATACCCTCACCACTTACACTAACGCTTAGAAGTGGGGGGCTTCTATAAAGCTGTAGTATTTAAGTTTCTACTTAGGTTAATTATCTAAGCCACCCTTTGCTTTATTGGGCTATTCACGTAGCCCTTATCCCTTGATAATTCTATTAACTTGGGAATACATGTGTCTTTTGTGTGAAGCCTTAAAATATTTAGACTTCCATTTACATCTGAGTTAATTTTAAAATTATTATTACTTTGGAATATGCCTCTGCATATTCTTCTTTTTTTGTTATAATGTAATTTTGAAATAACTTCCAAATCAAGTGCACTACAACCAGAAGTATATGCTTCATTTTGAAGTATTACTTCTATACCTTGTAATTTTGCTTTATAGCTAATCATTTCTTTTAGTTTAAGTATTGGTATTTGAACAAATGTCTTATTGTAGTTTAAGTTTTGTTTAATACCATGG
>JAQSXU010000053.1 GCA_029256485.1 Clostridiaceae bacterium | reverse complement strand
TCAAACATGGTTTCCTTTAATAAACAATACAAAGGGAAATTTATATTTGAAATTACTATCATTAAGGGCTATAACGATGATGAAGAATCAATTCAGAAGTTAAAAAATATTATTAAGGAAATATCCCCCAACAAGATAATCATTGCAAGAATGGAAGATGAAAGATTTAAGAAAAAACTTGGCATAACTGATGTAAGACTAGGGGAAATTTCAAATGCATTAATAAATATTTAATAATGCTTATACATAATATTCTCATTAATCGTCACAAGCAATAAAAGCTTGTGGCGTTTTTAGTTGTGACGGATTAGATAACTTACATGAATAAAGATTGGATAATACCTAATCTTTATTTTTATGTTAAAAAGTGGTAACATTGAATAGTAGTTACAATTTTTGAGAATCAAATAGGAGGTATATCATATTTAAAAAATGAAAAAAAGTTATGGAATACTTTATCTATGCGAAATAATATTTTAGGGGGAAACATAATTGTTTAATAAGAAAACTATATCAATTTTATTAAGTGCTTTCATGGTAATTGGTACTTTAGGTTTTTCTCAAAGTACAGTAAATGCAGATGGTGCTAATGGGTGGCAACAAATTGGTTCAATATGGAACTACTATATTAATGGTAGCAAGGCAGCAGGTTGGGTTTTATATGAAGGTAAATGGTACTACTTAAAATCTGACGGAGATATGGCAACAGGTTGGATTACATATAATAATAAATGGTATTATTTAAAATCTGCCGGAGATATGATAACAGGTTGGCTCTCTTATAATGGTAAATGGTACTATTTAAAACCTAATGGTGATATGGCAACAGATTGGGTTTTAACTGGAGGTAAGTGGTACTACTTAAATTCTGATGGAGATTTGGCAGTAAATACAATAACACCAGATGGATATACTGTAAATGCCAATGGAGCATGGATAACTTCAATACCGCAGCATTTTATTATTGTTAATTCAGTGAGTACTAAGGATGTAAACGTAGCATTCGGAACAGCTTGGAATAATGTTATTTTACCAGCAACGGTTACATTAAATTTAAGCAACGGAACAAGTAAAGATGTTGCAGTAACATGGAGATTGGATGATTTTTATAACGAAAGAAGACCGGGAGGATATACAATTACTGGTGATTATAAACTTCCATCAGGCTATAAAAATGGACCAAATGCATATGCAATCTCTGCTGTTATAGTTGGTGAAAGCCCAGATTATGCTAACTTAATAAGTCAGGTAGAAAACAAAGTGTCAGTATTCGAAGGATTAACAAAGGGTGATTTATCAACTCAAGAATTAGTTGATGCGGCAAAGGTGGCTAAATCAGCAATATTTTTTGGTACATATACTGATGGATTACTTAATGATTTATCTAGTTCGGATTATAATGCATTCTCAATGAGAATAATTGATGCAGATACTAAGGTAAAAAATGCTCAATCAGCTATAGATGCAACTAAGACTTATGTAGACTTAAAAGCAACAGCAGAAAAGAATCTATCAGCATATGAAGCAGCAGCAGCAGACCTTTCAACTCAGGAGAAAATTGATGCGGTAATAGCAGCCAGGGCAGTTATTCATGTCAATGTATTAACTGTTGCAGATCAAGATGCATTTCAAACAAGAATAACTGCTGCAGACACTAAGGTAAAAAATGCTGAAGCATTACTTCTGGAAGCACATAAACTGCAATATTGGCTTTTTATACCCTATGAATTTTAAATGATTGACTCGCCAGAAATCCCATTATAATACAAAATTAAAGTCTATTTATCGTAAATTTACAATAGATAGACTCTATTTTTATTAAGAGTCACAAGCAATAAAAGTTTGTGGCGTTTTTAGTTGTGACGGATTAGAAATATTGCGTACTAAAAGTTAAAAAATGTTTTATATACAAAAGTTAATACTTTTTAAATGTAAAGATAAAAAAATCATAGATCAAAAATAAGAAAATGCAGTTAAAATAGCACTTTCTTATTTTATTATTAACTTATTATTACATTTGTCATATTCGAACTGGAGTCGTAACACTTAAAAATGACAAATGAATTTAGTAAAATTAAAGTATAAAAAACAAAGGGTAGTATTGGAGGTGTTTTAGAGAATGAATGGACAAAATTGGGTAGGATGGTTAGTTGTCATTATAATGGTGATATCATCAATTGTACTTTTAATGGGAAAAGGAAGCTTTTTAATTGCTGGATTTAATACTTCATCAAAAGAAAAAAAGGAGCAGTATGATGAAAAAAAGTTGTGTCGCGTTGTAGGAGGAGGACTTGGAATTATTTCCATAATGATGGGAATTTCATTTGCATTCAAACTTCCTGATTCGATTCTTAAGTTGATGATGCCGTGGGGAATATTTGTGGTAGCCGCTTTAATGATAATTTTAACTAACACTGTGTGTAGAAAAAAATAAGAGGGGTATATCAAGAAATTCTGATTTAAAGCGTACGTTTCAAATTTGTAATAATCAAAATCAATTTTTTTGGAGGGTAATAATGAATAAAAATTTAAGAAAACCTATATTCAAAGCTATTGGTTTAGGTATGGGAATTGCTACACTTGTCCTTAATATAATAAATACACTTGAAAGTAAAAGTGCCATAACGTTGTTATCTATTGGACTAATTTGTTTAGCCATCAGTGAATTTAATAATAAGAAGGAAAGTTAATGCACAATATTCTTATTAACCATCACAAACAATAAAAGTTTGTAGCGTTTTTGGTTGTGACGGATTAGATAACTACATGGATAAAGATTGGGTAATACCTAATCTTTATTTTTATGTTAAAAAGTGGTAGAATCGAATCGTAGTTGTAAAATTTTGCACCATAGGGGGGTGAAACACATGAGAACAAAGTGTGTAGGTTTCTTGAATGCAATACTCCATGCAAAGTCAGTAATGGAAAAGGGTAATGCTTTGCATGGAGTTAAAAGCGATAAATACTGATAAGTAGCACTCTTTTCATTATAGGCTTTGCACCTTATTGAACATCAAAAATAAGGAGCGGGCGTATATGAATTATTTAAGAGCAGATTTAATATTACCAGACGAACTTTTGTCTGAGATTCAAAAATATGTGCAAGATGGTTTGATTTATGTTCCTAAACCAAAAAATCTTCATAAAAAATGGGGAGAAATAAGTGGGAGCAGGGAACTTATTCAGCATCGCAATAAAGAGATTAAGGACAAATTTCAAAATTCCAATTGCATTGAACAGTTGGCACAGGAGTATTGTTTGTCCATAGAAACGATTAAAAGAATAGTCTACACAAAATGAAACAAGTCCTCTATGAAAAGCTTTTTTTTTGCTTATTCGTAGAGGACTTTATATCGTAATTGTTTTTAATCGTTTTCGCCATATATTTTTGTATAAAGTCAATGTATACTGAATTTATTAATTATAAGGAGATGATACGATGTCAGTCAAATTTAGAGGCTATACTAGCGAGGCGGGATACTCCGATGATTTCTATAGGGTATGTGATTTTTTAATTAGCATTAATCATAATAAAGTTATTACTCCAAACTATTTGTGGGCAAGATGGGTATGGCAGTTTGGGCCGTATATGAGCATGGGACATCTATCTAGCATTGGCGTTGCCGAGGACAATGGAAAGATCGTAGGGCTTGCGACCTATGAACATGATCTTGGCGAAGCTTACTTTTGTATCGACCATGATTATGCTTTCCTGAAGCCTCATATCATAGATTATGCTATGCAAAATCTGAGTTTTGAAGGAAAGCTCAGAATAACATTGCCAGATGGAGATTTGGGTTATCAGCAAGCGGCAATTCAAAAAGGCTTTATTCCTACTAAAGAAAAATCTTCTGTTGCACTCATTGATATTCATAACAATTCTTATGACCTACCCGACGGCTACACCATAATGAGTTTTACAGACAGTAGATTCAATGTCGACAAATATTACGAAGCGATATGGAAAGGATTCGATAATACACGCGAACGCAATGAAACAGAACTGGAAAGCATGAGAAATAGAACCGGATTTGATGCCCCACACCTTGATCTGGATTTACGTATATTAGTTGTCGCGCCAAATGGCGACTATGCCGCGCACTGTGGCATGTGGTGTCTGCCTGGTAGTGAATACGCGTATGTAGAACCGGTTTTCACTTTACCAGAATATCGCAAGATGGGATTAGGGAAAGCGGCTGTTCTTGAGGGGGTCAATAGATGCGGCAAGCTTGGAGCAAAACGTGCATATGTACTTTCATCCCAACAGTTCTATTATAACATTGGTTTTTATCCAGTTCAAAATGAGACATGGTGGTCATACCAAAATGATCAGAGCCACTGTAAATATCCATCTCATACATTATAAGTATAATCAACAGTAAATTTATTACTGAATATTTATATTGAACGTCACAAACAATAAAAGTTTGTGGCGTTTTTAGTTGTGACGGATTAGATTTATAATGCTTATGAATCTTAATTTTTATGGGTTATTTACTTGAGCGGAATAATATGGTAATATTTATTTGATTAATTTGGAGCGCAGTTTATAAAAAATCATAATTCTAAATAGACTGATATATAAAGGACCTGAATTTTAAAGCATGAATAAAGGAGGGTAAATATGACAAGAACTGGCTCATTATCTAAGTATTATAAAATTATAGCAATGCATTATAAAGATCTGTATCTCATAGGATTAATAGTGTTTATACGAGACTTAATAAAACTTGTTGTAAAAGGCATAAATAACATTGATAAATTGGATTTGTTAATAGATTTAACTATTTATGTGGTTTTTTGTGCCATAGTCAGCATAATAAGAAAAAAGGCAAGGATTAAATGAATAATATTTCTAATATATATAATTTGACACGGGTGGAAATGAAAATATTATATATGAAATATGATAGGCCATGTATATTTTTTATAGAGTCAGGATTAACATTTTAGGAGGATTAAAATGCGTACAGAACAAGAAATGTTTAATTTAATATTGAATACGGCTAAGAAGGATGAAAGAATCCGTGCAGTTTATATGAATGGGTCAAGGACAAATCCAAATGCAGTAAAAGATATTTTTCAGGACTATGATATTGTATATGTTGTTGGAGAAACAAAGCCATTTCGGGAACAAAAAAATTGGATTGACCAATTTGGTGAACCATTATATATGCAATATCCTGAAGAAAATTCTTATTATGAACATGACGTAGAAAATTGTTATGGATGGCTTATCCAATTTACTGATGGAAATAGGCTGGACCTGCATGTATGTACATTATCATATGCGCTGAAAGAAATTAAAGAAGACAGGCTTTGCAGAATATTACTTGATAAAGATAAATGTTTGCCTGATATACCAGAAGAAACGGATAAGGATCATTGGGTAAAGAAACCAACACAGTGTCAGTTTTTTGATACCTGTAATGAATATTGGTGGTGTTTAAATAATGTTGCTAAGGGGTTATGGCGTGAGGAAATTCCATATGTAATGGACATGCTGAATTACTGTGTCCGCCCTCAGTTAATACGTTTGATAGAGTGGAAAATAGGATTCCAGACAGATTTTACTGTCAGCATTGGAAAATCAGGGAAGTACATGCATAGGTGGCTGGAAGATGAGAAGTGGAATGCATTCCTGAAAACATATCCTTCTGGAAATGTTAAAGATATTTGGGAGTCAGTTTTTATTATGTGTGATTTATTTAATGATATTGCCAAGGATGTGTCTAATAATATGAATGTTAAATATAACGAAATTGAAGCAGATAACAGTTTAAGGTTTTTAAAAGATGTACATTTATTACCAAAGGATGCAAAAGAAATATACTAATAGTGGAGAACCATATCATATATTTTTACATAATACAAAGCAGCTATTTTTTATGAAAATAGCTGCTTTGTTATTTAATGTTCTATTAAGTTAGTTAAAGATACCTCCTGTGCATTTTCAGACTGGTTAAGAGAATGTATTTTAGCAGTTCCTTTATTGCCGTTAACACTTTCAATGTAAATTGGTGTTCCATTATAAGTTACATTAGCCATAATTGGTGAAGAAACAATTTCATTTGCTCGTATTTTATCCATTGTAATAACCTCCATTTATTATTTTTATAATAATAGTTTTTCAATATACTAATAAAATATTCTTATACTTTCCCATGAATAATTACAGTACCAATTTAGTAAGTTTGCAATATGATATTACTGAACAATTCAAGGACTTGGGCACCATGACCAGGCCTCCGCTAGGTGGATTCCTAATAGTAAACAGGCCTTTGACTTTAAAGGTATTATTTCTTTCGCCCTAGCTGTAACAACATTTTTTCTTTCAATTTTAAATGGCGAATCAATTGGATGGGCCAGTTTTCCAATTATCCTGGGCTTTGTTATATGTTTCATAAGCTTCGCAATCTGAATTTGCGACGTAACTATCTATAATAGTGATATGAATGATGATCTTTGAAAATAGAATAATTGGGTGTTAATTTAGGGAGATATTATCCACTTTTACAAGGTATTAACATTTTGATATATTAGATATGTTATACTTATAAGGTTGGCTTTACCTAAAATGTATAGTATTATATAAATTGTTAAGGGGGAGAATTTCTCATGAAAAGTTTTTTTGTTAATAATGGAGATGTAAAAATACATGTGTTGGAGAATGGTGTTTCTTCTAGTAAAGTGCCATCTCTACTTGTAATTAGTGGAATTTGGGAGCCTGCTGAAAGAGAAATACCTATACTTTCAGGTATTTCTAGCCATGTTGTTGCATTAAGTTTGAGAGGACGCGGTCTAAGTTCAACGCCTGAAATTGGCTACAGTCTTGAGGATCATCTTTCTGATATAGAGGTGGTTGTCAATCACTGTAAACTTCAAAATTATTGTGTTCTTGGATTCTCAAGAGGTGCATCATATGCACTTGGATGGAGCTTGAAAAACCAACAAGATATGTCTGGACTTATCCTTGGTGACCAACCTCCAATCCATACTAAACTAAGTTCTGAACATGTGGAATTTTGGTCTAGCCTTGAGTATTTAGGAGTTCCAATACTTAATTTTATGCGTCGTACAGCATTTGAGGGCCTTGAGAAAGAAGCGAAAGAGATTGACTTTTCTTCTAGAATATCGCAGTTAAAGATTCCAGTGACTTTGTTTGTTGGTAGAAATAAAGAAGCTAAAATACCATCTGATATTTCAGATGAGATTTTACAATTGTATAAAAAAGAAATACCAGATTTTAAAATTGTTGAATTTTCAAAATCTGGACATATGATTCCTGATGAAGAGCCAGAAAAATACATTGAAGAAATTACTTCGTTTATAAATAAAGTGAATTATAAATAGTACTTAATATAATTATACACATATAGGTTAAAATAAAAAGCAAATCAACTAACGAGACACCGTATTAATGAAATCCTACGGTGTTTTTGCGTCGCACTTCAAAGGAAATAAGACCTTAGGGAGTAATGTTTATAGCATTAGTCCCTGATTTATTATATAGATTATTGTTTTTCATTTTTAGCTTTTCCAGTGAATAATGGTAAATAAAGTATATTTTAGTATTGACTTCTGTTATTTGCTATTATATAATTTAATCGTGATTTAAACATGTTTAAAATGCATTTTAATCATAGGAGGTAAATTATGAAATACGAAAATGCAGATGCAAAAGAACGGATTATGGATACAATGGTAGAGTTATTAATGGAACGAAAAGATGTAAATAAAATTACAACCAGACAGATTGCAGAAAGAGCAAATGTAAATGTGGCTTTAATAAATTACTACTTTCAGTCAAAAGAAAATCTGCTAAATAAAGCAGTTGAAATTTGCATGGAAAACATAGCAAATAAGATGTTTGTGAATGATAGGGAAAATGAGCTGCCTGTCCATAGATTGAAAACAATGATAAAGACAATTTCAACTTTTGCTTTTGATAACTATTATTTATCTGAAATTGCTATATCCTGCGAGCTTAAGAACGGCGGTGTTAACACAAGCAAAATGATATTACCGCTGCTTAAGGAAATATTTAAAGAGGAAAAAACGGAAGTTGAGCTAAAGACCATGGCTATACAGCTTATCGTTCCTATGCAGGTGATTTTCTTGAATGCAAAGGCATATAAAGAATATTTGCTTAAAGATATTTTTGACGAAAAGCAGAGGAATGAATTGTTGGATAAAATGATAGATAATATTTTAAATACCAGGTGTTAATAATGAATATTTTTGTAAAAATCATCAAGAGGTAAATAAATGAATGAAATATGTAATAGTGAGTTAAGAAGTTTCCCCGATAGCCGGGTTTCTACCATTGATGTCTGTGAGCTGGGCTTAAAAAAGCACCATATCAAAGTCCTGCTTGAAATAGATGTAACTAATGCCAGGGAGTTATTTAGAAAAATAAAGGAGAGACACGGAAAAAGCCTTTCCTTTACTGCATGGCTTGTTAAATGTATCAGTGTAGCAGTCAGCGAGTATAGAGAGGCTAATGCTTTTTTAAAAAATAGGAAAACCATGTTGATTTTTGATGATATAGATGTGGCTATTACTGTGGAAAAGGAATATGACGGTTGTAATGTTCCTCTTCCGTATGTGATACGAAACACTAATGGTAAAAGTATTATGGATATTCATAGTGAGATCAGAAAAGCCAAGCAGAATATTGCAGGTGAAGATAATATTGTAATAGGGCAGAAGTATAGCAAGTACTATACAAAGCTTTTTCTATCATTACCTGCAGTTATTCGCAGGCTGGTGTGGAAGTTATTTTTATTAAGGCCATATACGGCGAAAAAGAATATGGGCTCAATCATGGTGACATCAGTGGGCATGTTTGGTTCTTTCGATGGTTGGATCATACCTACAAGCATACATCCTCTTTGTTTTGCCGTGGGGACAATTACGAAAAAACCGGGAGTTGTCAATGATAGAATTACTTTAAGAGAATATTTGAAAATGACTGTTTTAATAGACCATGATGTGATGGATGGAGCTCCTGCTGCACGTTTTTTATCAAGGTTAGGTGAGCTGCTGAAAAATGCGTATGGACTTGAGAAAATTTAATAAAGGAGAATTCTATGATAAATTGTAGGAAAATCAAAGGTTTAATTGAATTATTACGACCAGAGCTACCATTCGCTGCAGGAATATGCGTAATTATAGGGGAAATAATTGCATTCGGCAGGTTCCCTTCATTCCTAAAATTATTTCTGGGATTTGTATGGGGCTTTTTTATATCCAGCCCTGCAATGATCATGAATGATTATTTTGACATAGAAGTTGATAGGGTCAATTCACCTCATAGGCCCTTACCATCAGCATTGATTTCGCCTACTACAGCTATTAACCTGGCTATATTCACAACGCTGATGGGGTTGGCAACATCGGCTTTTATCAACAAGTCAGCAATTTTACTATACATTATTTTTTGGATTGTGGGTTTTTTGTACAATTGGAAGCTGAAAGAAATGGGGTTATTTGGAAATTTATTGGTCAGCTGCTCGGTTGCTATTACTTTTATTGTTGGTGGTATTGTGGTTGGAAAACCATGGAATGAAGCTGTTTGGACTTTTAGCCTGATAGTATTCCTCTTTGATCTTGGTGAGGAAATTGCATCAGATGTAATGGACATTGAGGGTGATAAGAAGAGAAATGTAAAGTCGCTTGCAATACTTATAGGGGGAAAGAATGCTCTTCGTATTTCAGCCTCATTATTTTTGCTTGTGATAATATTAAGTTTCCGACCAGCCTTATGGAATTTACTTGGGACCAGTTATTTGTTAATAATTACCATAACAGACATAATGATATTAATCTTTGAAATTAAGCTGTTAAAATGTAGAACCATAAAAGCAGGACGATTTTATATACGTGCCATATACTTTAGTGCAATATTTGGAATGCTTGCAATTATTATTAGTAAAATTTGGGAGATTAGAACATGAGCATAAATAATCTGTTTTTTTATATTCATTATTGTGGTTCAAGACAACCTAATGAACCTTGGAAATATAAACCTATAATCACCAGAATTCTTGAACATCATGAGCTTATTTTCATTACTGGTGGAAATGGAAATATAATTATTGAAAATAAAAGATATCAGGCTAAAGAAGGTATGGTATTTTATATTTGTTCGGATACATTACAATCTATAGAGTCAGATATTAAAAATCCTCTTTATTTCATATCTGTTCATTTTAGTTATGCAAGTGTGCTCTTTAATGATAACAGGCTGGATATCAAAAGGGAAAATAACATATTACCGCTAAGTCCAATGGAAGCAGTAAAGGATTATTATCAGATAAATTATATTTTCAGGAGGTTAGTTAACAGCTGGAATGAAAAACTGCCAGCATACGAACTAATTACTACGGCTTTACTTCAGCAGTTAATTTTTGAAAATTATTCACATAAGAAAAGGGAAAGTGGTAATTATTCTGTATCATTAAAAATAGAAAATATTATTAAATATATGCATGAAAATATAAATGGCAGGCTCACATTAACTGAGTTAGCACAAAGAGTACAGCTGTCACCAACTTATCTTTCAAAAGTTTTTAAGGATAATACGGGATATTCTTTAATTGGATTCTTCAATAAAATGAAAATTGATAAGGCTAAAGATCTTATTATTGAAGGTAATAAAAAAATAAAAGAAGCAGCACATGAAGTTGGATTTAGTGATGAATTTTATTTTAGCAGGATATTTAAAAAAATAGAGGGAATAAGCCCCGCAGAATTTTATAGTAAAAATGTCCATGGAGTTTAAAATAGTGCATGGTATAAAGCCGATTTTTAATCTAAAATTAAGATATTATTGTTAAGTTATCTTTTACAATAATTCAATTACGGAAGAAGGAAGGCTTATACTTATGGAACTATGGAGAAGAAATTTAATAGTCTGCTGGTTTGGAGCGTTTGTAACAAATATAGGATTGAGCCAGATTGCTCCAGTTCTGCCACTGTATATAAGACATCTTGGAGTGCAGAATACAGCATTAATTGAACAGATGTCAGGAATTGCTTTTGGTATTATATACATAACATTAGCTATTTTCTCACCAATTTGGGGACATCTTGCTGATAAATATGGACGAAAACCCATGCTGCTTAGGTCAAGCCTTGGTATGGCGGTAATTATATTCAGTATGGGATTTGTACAAAATGTGTATCAGCTTATAGCTCTAAGATTATTACAGGGAACTGTAGCAGGGTATACCACAGCCTGCACTACATTAATTGCAACTCAAACGGATAAACAGCATGCAGGATGGGCTTTAGGTTCTCTTGCCACAGCATCTATTGGAGGGTCATTACTTGGACCCATGATCGGTGGTTTTATAGAAGATAATTTTGGTTTACGAAATGTATTTTTTATTATAGGTTCATTGATGATAATTTCATTTTTTACAGCTGCTGTTTTTGTAAAGGAGTCATTTAATAAAGAAGAAAAGAAGGTTCTCAGTGCTAAGGAAGTATGGAACCTTATTCCCAATGGAAAATTAATTATTACATTGTTTGTAACATCCTTTATATTAACATTAGCTTTATTTTCTATAGAACCAATTATAACAGTATATGTTTCTCAGTTAACTAAGGATGGCAGTCATATTGCTTTAATTTCCGGTATGGTATTTTCGGCATCAGGACTAGCAAGTATAATTGCAGCTCCAAGGCTTGGAAAACTTTCTGATAAAATTGGACCCCAGAAGGTTATGCTGGCGGCACTTTTAGTAGCTGGAATAATTTTTATACCACAAGCATTTGTAAGAAATCCCTGGCAGCTAATGGGGCTTCGCTTTGTATTGGGGTTGGCAACTGCTGGACTTACTCCTTCTATTAATACAATGATTAAGAAACTTACTCCTGATGCTCTTACAGGCAGAATTTTTGGCTTTAGTATGTCAGCCCAATACTTAGGAGTATTTTCAGGCTCTATTTTTGGAGGACAAGTATCCGCCTGCATTGGTATAAGATATATATTTTTTATTACAAGCTCATTGCTGCTTTTAAATGCATTGTGGGTTTATTCTACATTGTATAAAAAGCTGGAGTAAAATTAAATTAAAGGAAACAAATAGAAAGACTCTGGGGTATGCACCTGCAGAGTCTTATTTTTTTACGACATTTTTCTCTTATTTTTGTCACTTCATTGTAACAATGCCATGTTATTATTTTAAATCATCGTGAAAGGAGCATTGAATATGGCAAAAAGATTAAAAAAATACAAGCATTTAGACATTTAATTCAATTAGTTATGTTTTTCTTATTACCAGGCCTTTATATTATGACCTTCAATGAATTAAAAAGCATATATGAGATGATAATTAAAGGCAGCTTTAGTTTTATTCAGGTTCTTCCAAATTCAGTGGAGCTTATATCATTAATTAGTATAACTATAATATTAGGAAGGTTTTTCTACGGATATTTATGTCCTTTAGGTGCTTTATTTAACATATTTTCAAAGCTAAGTATATTTAAAATAAACATGCCTAAAGATAAATGCGAAAATTGCAGAGCATGTACCAGCCAATGCTCTATGGGCATATCTCTTTTTCTGTAGAAGCGGTATCCGGTGCAACCTTCAGCAGCAGAGGAATAATAGAGGCTGTGAACAATGCATTAAGTAAGGCAAACTAAATCTAAATAACAAAGATTAAAGATCAAATAGCAATTTATTTTAAAGTTTTGCCTAAAGGCAAAACAACAATATTTGTTATTTGATCTTTGTTATTTTGAAGAAGTTTGTTATTTATTCTTTATTCTTTTTTATTTAGTAATAATAATATATAATATGAAGTAAACAGTACGGAATTTGTCCTCTGTTGGAGAATGAGGGGGATTTTTGTGGAAGAAATAACTTTATTAGAAGAAGAATTAAAGACTGAAGAGAATATTCTCAGGAAAATAGACATTATGAATAAACTTTCTTATAAATTAAGCGGCTTTGATGGCAATAGATCCATTGAAATTGCCAATGAAGCAGCTGAACTTAGCAGACAAGCCGGATATAAAAACGGTTATGCTGAAAGTGCATATATGACTGCCTATACATATAGGAAGCTATCCAATTTTACAAATGGAATTAAATATCTTAACCTGGCTTTAAAGCTTTTTTTAGAGCTGTCAAATGAAGATGGCATTATGAGAGCGTATAACTTACTGGGAATATACAATTATTATTACAGCGAATATGAAAAGGCATTAAACTATTTTAATAAAAGTTTAAAGCTGGCAGTGAAGCATAATAACAATTTTATAAGGTCAAGTGTGTATAATAACATTGGGGAAATTTTCAGGGATATTAAAAATTATGATTCTGCCATTGACTATTATAAAAAATGTTACGATATAGTAGGTAAAAATGGTGATAAAATGGTTATTGGTTCAGTTAGGTTGAATATGGGACTTATTAATATAGAAAGAGGTTACTATACTGACGCTATTTTGTGTTTTAACGAAGCCTATGATTTTTTTAAGGATATTAATGAAATAATGTATCAGGCAGCTTCTCTCAATAAAATAGGGGAGGCCTATTTTTGCCTTGGTAATGATGAAATGGCTCTGGAATATTATTTAAAAAGTAAGGAAGCCTTCTCCAGACAGGACAATTTATTTTATGAAATAGAACTTTTGATTAACTTTGGAAAGTATTATCTGAAGCGAAAGGATAAGGTCAATACTAAATATTATTTCTATAAAGCACTGGAATATTCAATTAAAATAAATGCTGATGGATCTATGGCAAAATGCTATCATTACATTTCAAAGTATTATGAAGAGACTGATGACTTTAAAATGGCATTAGAATCATACAAGCAATTCTATGAAATAGAAAAAAAGGTTGAAAATGAAAACTTAAAAAAGAATATGTTTAAATTATCACTTCAATTAAAAGTAGAGAAAGCTGAAAAGCAGGCAGAAATATATAAAAACAAGAATAAACAGCTTCAAAGCCTAAGTTTCAGGGACGCTTTAACAAATTTATATAATAGAACATTTTTCAAAATAGTTCTGCAAAGTCTGAAAATTGATAACATTCAGTTCGTTGGCGTAATATCCTGCGATTTAGATTGTCTTAAGAAGGTAAATGATACATATGGACACCTTTATGGGGATAAATATATTCAAACCGCAGGAGAAATTTTGAAAGAGGCTTCAAAAGAAAAGAATTTAATCTTCAGAATTGGCGGAGACGAGTTTATTGTAATGTGTTTTAATAAGACGGAGGATTATGTGAAACAGCTTCTTGATAATATTAAAAGTTGTGAGAAATTTATAGAAATAGAAAAGGCCCAGGAAAATATAGATTTGGATAATTTTATTAAAATAAAAGTAGAAATATCTGCTGGATATTTCTGGAGTAATAATATAGAAAGTATGGAACAAATAATTCATAAGGCTGATAAAAAAATGTATGCTGACAAATTCTGTCATAGAAATTAAAAAACAAAGGACTGCTATTACTGTAATTAAAAAAAGCACAGTAAAAGCAGTTCTTTTTTACATGAAATTATTAAGGAAAATAAGTGAATAAAAATTGAATAAAAATAATTATACATTAATAAATCTGCAAGATTGCAATGCATTTTTATCATAAATACGAACATTCTCACCACAAATCTTTCCATAAATTTTTACAAAATAGTTCTAAAAGCATTGACATGGGTAGTTAAATGTAGTAGTATCATTAACAAGTACTTAAAAAGGACAAGTTCTAGAAGAATAATAAATGAAACTAACCACGATTTATTATTCATTAATTTTGCGTAATTGTTCTTTAAGTGTAAAAAAATACATATAATTAGTATGTAATGTTAGAAGGGCAGTATTTGAATATAAACATTTTTGCAGGATTATTAAATTCATAAATAAATATACATATTACATACTGCTTAATAACAAAAATGATGTATTTATAACAAATCATAAAGGGCGGAGGATTAATATGCTAAAGTATATTGTTAAAAGACTTATTTCTAGTGCTATTACTATATTTATTGTAATAACATTTACCTTTTTATTGATGCATGCGATACCTGGGGGACCATTTACAAGTGAAAAACAATTGCCGCCGCAAATTAAAGCTAACCTTGAAGCTAAGTATGGCTTGGACAAGCCTTTAAGTAAGCAGTATACAACTTATTTAAAGAACCTATCTCACGGAGATTTAGGATTGTCAATGAGCTCAGAAGGTAGATCAGTAAACGAAGTTATTGGCTACGCCTTTCCTACTTCTGCTAAACTCGGTGGTGTTGCGGTTTTATTTGCACTTATAGCCGGATTATTTATGGGAATTCAAGCAGCGCTTCATCAGGGCAAATGGCAGGACAGAGTGAGTATGGTAATTGCCACTTTAGGAGTTACGGTACCAAGTTTCGTTATGGCAACTTTGTTAATTTACTTTTTCGCAGTTAAATTAGCTTGGTTCCCTGCAATAGGTTTCGACGGCCCAATGAATTATGTGCTTCCAGTGATAGCCCTTGGCGGTTATTCAATGGCTTTCATTGCAAGATTGGGAAGATCAAGTTTATTAGAAGTTGTTAGACAGGATTATATAAAGGTTGCTAAAGCAAAAGGAATGTCAGCAGGTAAAATTATTTACAAGCACGCATTGAAAAATTCCTTAATTCCAATTGTAACTTATCTTGGACCACTTATTGCTGGTATTTTAACCGGTAGTTTTGTTGTTGAATCTATGTTTGGTATACCTGGACTTGGTAGAGAATTCGTTACAAGCATTTCAAACAGAGACTATACCACAATTTTAGGAGTAACTGTTTTCTATAGTGCTTTCTTAGTTATGTGTAACTTAGTTGTTGATGCTTAAGGAGGAGAACTTCGTGGAGATTTCTAAAGACTTATTCGAGAGAGTTCCTGAGAGTGAAAGAAACTCAGATGAAATAGTTAGACCAAGCTTAACCTTTTTACAGGATGTTTGGCAGAGATTAAAAGAAAACAAACTAGCTGTTGCTGGTTTATCATTTGTAATTTTTATTACTTTAATTGCAATATTTGCACCTATGTTTTCTAAGTTTAATTATTACACACAGGATTTAAATATAGCAAATCAGAATCCAAGTTCATTACATTGGTTTGGTACTGATAAATTTGGAAGAGATATTTTTATCAGAGTAATTTATGGAGCTAGAATTTCACTTACCGTTGGATATGCTGCCAGCTTCCTAAATATAGGTATAGGAATTTTATATGGCGGAATTGCTGGATATATGGGCGGAAAAGTGGATAACATAATGATGAGAATTATAGATATACTTTATGCTGTACCAATGATGATTTATGTAATTCTTTTAATGGTTGTAATTGGCGCTGGCTTAAAGAGTATTATAATTGCACTTGCTATAAGCTATTGGCTGACAATGGCCAGAATAGTAAGAGGACAGATAATGTCGTTAAAGGAGCAGGAATTTGTACTTGCAGCTAGAACATTAGGCGCATCACCTGCCAAAATACTTTTAAAACACTTAATACCAAATAGTATGGGACCTATAATTGTAACTCTTACACTTACTATACCGGATGCAATTTTTACAGAATCCTTTCTAAGTTTTATAGGACTTGGAGTTAGTGCTCCACAGGCTTCCTGGGGAACACTTGCATCAGAAGCTTTGGGTGGATATCAGTTATATCCTTACCAATTATTATTTCCAGCACTTGCAATATGTTTTACTATATTGGCTTTTAACTTCCTTGGCGATGGATTAAGAGATGCTCTGGATCCAAAGATGAGAAAGTAGTTAGGGGGATTCACGATGGAAAAATTACTTCAAGTAAATAATTTATATACATCATTTTATACACATGTTGGCGAAGTTCAGGCCGTAAGAGGAGTAACTTTTGATCTTGAAAAAGGTGAAGCTCTTGGTATAGTTGGAGAATCAGGCAGCGGAAAGAGTATTACAATGATGTCAGTTATGAGATTACTGGCAGAAACAGGTAAAATCAAAGACGGAAATATTATTTTTGATGGAAAAGATTTATCTAAAATTTCAGATAAAGAAATGGAAAAAATAAGAGGAAATGATATTGGAATGATATTCCAAGATCCAATGACTTCATTAAATCCTGTTTTTACCATTGGCGAACAGCTTACAGAGCCAATTCTTAAACATATGAAAGTTTCAAGAAAAGAAGCTTTTGATAAGGCTGTTGATATGCTTAAATTAGTTGGTATTCCTAGTCCAGAAAAGAGAATGAAGCAGTACCCACATGAATTTTCAGGTGGTATGAGACAAAGAGCTATGATTGCTATGGCTTTAGTGTGTGCTCCTAAGCTTTTAATAGCTGATGAGCCTACAACAGCTCTAGATGTTACAATTCAAGCTCAAATTCTTGAATTAATGAAGGACTTAAAGGAAAAACTAGGTATGTCTATAATATTAATCACTCATGACCTGGGTGTTGTTGCAGATTTATGCAGCAAAATTAATGTTATGTATGGTGGTATTTTAGTTGAGACAGGATCAGTTAAAGATATATTCTACAATCCAAAGCATCCTTATACATGGGGATTGCTGAGAAGTATACCAAATCCAAAATTAGATGTTAAAGAAAGATTAAAACCTATAAATGGAACTCCTCCTGATTTATTAAAACCTCCAGTGGGATGCCCATTTGCAGCAAGATGTGAATATACTATGAAGGTATGTTTACAGCAAAAACCAGAAAGCTTTAATATTTCTGAAGGACATAATGCTGCATGCTGGTTAAATCATCCTAATGCACCAAAGGCTGAAGGCTATAAAGGGAGGGGGAATGAATAATGAGTGAAAATACACCATTAATTGAAGTAAAAAACTTAAAAAAATATTTCCCTATTACAAAAGGTTTAATAAATAAAAAACAGAGCTTTGTAAAAGCTGTAGATGATGTTTCATTTACAATAAACAAGGGAGAGACATTAGGTCTTGTTGGAGAAAGCGGCTGTGGTAAAACTACCACAGGCAGAACTGTTATAAAACTTTATGAACCTACAGCAGGATCAATAATATATGAAGGAAAAGATATTGCTGGATTATCTTCAAAGGAATTACTTCCTTATAGAAAGAAAATTCAAATGATATTCCAGGACCCATATGCTTCATTGGATCCAAGAATGACAGTAGGGGATATTGTTGGAGAAGCAATAGATATTCATAAACTTATGACACCTAAAGAAAGAAATGAAAGAGTTCACTACTTACTACAAAGAGTTGGATTAAATAGTGATCATAGCAGTAGATATCCTCATGAATTTTCTGGAGGACAAAGACAAAGAATAGGTATTGCTAGAGCTTTAGCTGTTCAGCCAAACTTTATTGTTTGTGATGAACCAATATCAGCATTGGATGTATCTATTCAGGCTCAGGTTGTTAATATGCTGGAAGATCTGCAAGAGGACTTAGGATTAACTTATTTATTTATTGCCCATGATCTTTCAATGGTTAAACATATTTCTAATAGAATAGGAGTTATGTATCTGGGTAAAATGGTGGAAGTAGCAAAAAGCGGTGAACTTTACAGCAATCCGCTGCATCCTTACACAAAAGCTTTATTGTCTGCAATTCCAGTACCTGATCCAGATATGGCAGCTGCAAATAAAAGAATCATGCTTGAAGGTGAAACACCTTCACCAATTGATCCTCCACCAGGCTGCAGATTCAAGGGAAGATGCAGATATGCAAAACCAGTTTGTTCTGAAGTAACTCCAGAACTTAAGGATATGGGAGGCGGCCACTGCGTTGCTTGCCACTTATATTAGCTAATTATCACGGGCACTTTGCTCGTGTATAATAAATAAATTTAGACTTGTATCTTATAAAAGGAGGGCTATTAATGTTAAAAGGTAAAAAAGCAAAATTTGCTGCTCTTGCCATGACACTTGTATTAGCAGGTTCAGTTTTCGCTGGCTGCGGTAAGGGCACAACAACTACTAAAACTACAGAGCAAGTAGTTAAGTACAATTTAGGAGCAGAACCTAAGACTATTGATCCAGGTTTGAACAGTTCCGTAGAAGGTGGTAACGTAATTGAAAATGCCTTCGAAGGACTTACAAACTTAGATAGCAAAGAGCAGGTAGTACCTGGTGTTGCTGAAAAATGGGATGTTTCAGCTGATGGATTGAAGTATACTTTCCATTTAAGAAAGAATGCTAAATGGTCAGATGGTCAAACAGTAAAAGCTCAGGATTTTGAATATGCTTGGAAAAGAGCGTTAGATCCAGCTACTGCTTCAGACTATGCTTATCAGCTATTCTACTTAAAAAATGGTGAGGCTTATAACATGAGTGCTGATCCAAAGGCTACAAAGAAAGCAACAGTTGATCAGGTTGGAGTAAAAGCTACTGATGATTATACATTAGATGTAACTCTTGAAAACCCAACTCCATATTTCTTATCACTGATGGCATTCCCAACATATATGCCATTGAGAAAAGATGCTATTGAAAAAGATCCTAAAGGATGGGCAAACAAAGGAGAGACTTACATAAGTAATGGTCCTTTCAAAATGAAAGAATGGAAACCTAAGGACAGCATTACTTTAGTTAAGAACGACAATTACTGGGATAAAGATAAAGTTAAAATCACAACTATTACTATGAAGATGATAGATCAAGAAACAAGTTATATGTCAGCATTTAAGTCTGGCCAGCTTGACTACATCGAATCACCACCAGCACAAGAAATTCCTTCATTAATAAAAGATGGAACAGCTAAGGTATATCCTTACCTTGGAACTTACTACTACAGCTACAACATATCAGATAATATTGATACAATTAATCCAGCTGTTGGTAAAGCTATAAAGAATGTTAATGTTAGAAAAGCTATAAACTTAGCTATCGACAGAACAGCTTTAGTTAACAATGTTACTAAAGGCGGACAGAGACCAGCTACAAGCTTCGTTCCAAAGGGAATAATATTAAAAGATGGTTCAGACTTTAAGACAAAAGATTACTACAAAGCAACTGCTGACGTAGAACAGGCTAAGAAATTATTAGCTGATGCAGGATATCCAGATGGAAAAGGATTCCCAACTATTGAAATACTTTATAACAGTGGTCAGGGACATCAGGATATAGCTCAGGCAATCCAAGATATGTTAAAGAAGAACTTAGGAATCAATGTTACATTAAGAAATGTTGAAAGAAAAGTTCAATTAGATGTTACAACAAAGCATCAGTATCAAGTAGCTAGAAATGGCTGGATAGCTGACTATGCTGACCCAATGACATTCCTTGACATGTGGGTAACTGGCGGCGGAAACAACGTTGCAGGATACAGCAATCCAGAATATGACAAGTTAATAGCTGCTGCTAAAGCAGAAACAGATGTTACAAAGAGAGCAACTGAATTACATCAGGCTGAAGATATATTGATGAATGATATGCCTATTATACCTCTTTATGAGTACACAAATGTTGCATGCATAAAGGATTACTTAAAGGGCGTTCATAAGTCACCATTAGGATTTGTATTCTTTAAGGATGCATATATCCAAAAATAAAAACTAAAATTCCCAAAAGAAAACCTACAGATTTAAATCTGTAGGTTTTTTTATAGTGCTTAAACTTATGAATTTTTGGGGGAGAGCAGAAACTACTTTAAGGGGCGTAGTTTCTGCAAGGTAATTTTAAAGTGTACTTATAGTTTTATTGTATAAATGCCAAGTGACATTTATATGTCAAACATGTTAACAGAATGTTAACAATAAAATTGTAATAAATACAAAAATATGGTATAATTGATAAATGTTATTATCATTGATGCCAAAAACTAATAAAGTAGAAAAACTTCGCCAGTATTATAAAAATAATAAATGGGAGGTAATAAATGAGCAAGGATGATTCTGAAGAAACATTAAAAAAAATGGATATTGAAATTGATTCTTTTAGAGAAACACTGTATGAAGTAGCTTGTGATTCAGAAGTTATTAATTCTTGTGAAAAAGTACTTGATCTAAGCAGAAAGCTTGATGATTTAATATTAAATTATATTAAAATGAAAAATCTAATAGACAAGTCAAATACTCAATAAATTTTTATTGGCGTTCATATAATTAATTAAGGCAGCAATAATCATTACTGCTGCCTTAGAAAGATCATTTCAAATTCCTTATTTTAATTCTCCTGACATTTGATTGGCTTCGTTTTTAAGCTGCTGAACTTCGTTTGCTGGTGCATCTTTAGTTTGATACCAACCTTTTTGTTTCATTGTGTCAAAAACTTTGTATTGTATATTTTGAGCATTTGTAAAGTTAGTAACAAGTGTGTTTCTTAAATTTGAACAGGATGTTTCTGTTATTCCAGTGCTGTAGGCTGAAATTATCTGTTTTTCTGTTGCTAATAAATCCTGCATTAATTCTTTTTCGTTCATGTAATATTCCTCCCTTTTATAAAAAGTTATTCATGAGATTCTAAATATGATTTTAAACTAGAAAAATTCTGTTTGTGCTGCTGACAAGCTTCATTACATAAATCTTTTAGCTGCTGGTCAGTGCATTTACTGGAATACTCACTATATTTCTTATTTAGTAAAGCTTCATAGTTCATTTGATCTTTAATTACTTTTAAATTGTTGCTTTCTAACTGCTTATTTCCTGTAGCCATAATTAAAATCCCTCCTAAATTAGTTGAATTTTTGGAAAAACATTCGCTGCAAATATATTATTAGCTTAATATATAATAAATATTTAAGTGAATTATATACTTTAAAGGAAAATAATTGTATATAAATTGATAAATTTAAGAACTAAAAAGCATAAAATATACTCTACCAAATGTAAAGTATATTTTATGCTTTATCTTTTTAATAAATTAATTTTTTTCACGCTGTTTGTTGGCAGTTACTTCATTATAAAGATCTTTAAAGGCTTCTTTGCCTTTCAGAGTCTGAAGATATTTCATAAATGGTATTTTTAGATCGTCTCTTTTAAGTGCAAATTCAACGGTAGCTTGTAAAAAGCCTAATTTATCACCAACGTCATAGCGGGTTCCTTCAAAATTATATGCATACATTGCTTCATTTTTAATTAGAGTTTTTAAAGCATCTGTAAGTTGAATTTCACCGCCTTTTCCAGGTTTTGTGTTTTCTAATATATCAAAAATCTGTGGAGTTATTATATACCTTCCTAAAATTGCAATATCTGACGGAGCTTCTTCAATTGAAGGCTTTTCTATTAAATCTTTAACTTTATATACTCTGTTTTCGATATGCATACCTTTTACAATTCCATACTTATTTACGTCTTCATGGGGTACATTTTGTACTCCTAATATGGAAGTCTTATATTCTTCATAACAATCAATAAGCTGCTTTAAGCAGGGAACTTTACTATCTACTATATCATCACCCAGCATTACTGCAAAAGGTTCATTTCCAACAAATGTCTTAGCACAGTTTATTGCATGTCCAAGTCCCTTAGGTTCCTTTTGTCTTATGTAATATATATTTGCTATATTAGATATGTCCTTAACTAATTTTAATAAATCATCCTTTTGATGATCTTCCAGCTCTTTTTCTAATTCAACGGATTTATCAAAATGATCTTCAATTGCTCTTTTGTTTCGTCCAGTGATTATTAGAATTTCTTCTATACCAGATGCCACTGCTTCTTCTATTATATATTGAATAGTAGGTTTATCTACAATAGGCAGCATCTCTTTTGGCTGAGCCTTTGTTGCTGGCAGAAATCTTGTTCCTAGTCCGGCAGCAGGTATTATAGCTTTTTTTACTATCATGTTGATTACATCCTTTCCTTTATCTGCTAATTATATATTCTACATTTCAAACAGAATTCCTCTTAGTTATTATAAATAATAACTATTATACATTATGTTTTATTCCAATATAATATATGTAATATTTAAAAATATTTTTTTTACTATAAAGTTATAAATTTAAATACCGATAAAATATTTAAATGAGAATCAATTAATAGTGGTGTGTTTTATCCATTTTTAATTGATGATTAAAATTATGGTGTGTTTTATCCATAATAATTACGATGTTGGAGGTGACTTTAAATTTGAGACTAAATCACAATTTAGCTTCTTTAAATATATATACCAGGTACAATAAAACTTTAACATCTCAAAGTATATCTATGGAGAGAATATCTTCTGGAATAAAGTTAAACAGTTCCAAAGATGATCCCAATGCTATAGCCCAAAGTGAAAGAATGAGAATGCAGATTAGAGGGCTTCAAATGGCAGGAAGAAATGCACAAGATGGTGTAAGTATGCTTCAATCTGCAGAAGGCGGATTAGAAGGCATGACAAATATGCTTCAAAGAGCAAGAGAACTTGTGGTTCAGGCAGCAAATGGAACCTATAATCAATCAGATAGAGCCACAGCTCAAAAAGAAATTGATGCTATGATAGATGGAGTTACAGATTTAGCTAAAAATACAGGATTTAATGGTGTAAATTTGCTCTCCTCAGGTAGTGCCATTGGTTCTGGTCCTCAAACTTACATAGAAACTGTTATTGGTGCAAATTCCGGTGAAAATATTAAAATACCAACTTATGACCTTACTGCTGGCAGTTTGACAACTACAATAGGTATGAGTACAGTTAACCTAAATCAAGTTAAGAATGGAGGCAGTTATGATATAGCAACAGCTGGCCACAGCACAGATTCAGCTTTGCAGATTATAGATAGTGCCTTGAACAATGTGATAGAAGTAAGGAGTAAATATGGTGCTCTGGAAAATAGATTAAGCGACACCAGCAAGAATTTAAGTGAAATGAGTGATACCATTACTGGGGCTGAAAGTTCTATAAGGGACTCAGATATAGCTGAAGAAATGATGAATTATACAAAGGATAGTATATTAGCTGATGCAGCAAATGCACTAATGGCACAGACGAATAAAATGCCTCAGGATATACTTAGAGTGCTTGATAACTTAAGAAGTAAATAAAAAATATAAATGTGTAAAATACAGCAGTAATATGCTGTATTTTTTTATGCAATTAAAAATATAATGACTAAAAATAGAATTTTTTGTAGTATTAATATAGCAAATGTTGTATAATTAAATAAATATTTTTTGTAATATTAATTAATTAATAATCATTATTCAAGATATAATATAACCTAATTTAATAATGTGTATATATTTTACAAATAAACTACATAAAAACTGGAGCAATTACAATTAATTTCTGCAGTGTTTTGATTGAATTTAATTACATATTAAAACCTAAATAATATTGCTAAGTTTAATGAAAAATAAAATTTAATTAAATTTTTTTTCTTTTAAGCAGGAATTTTGGAAATAATGTCTAATAATAATATAGTATAGGAGATGGTGCGCGTGGAAATAAACAATATGTCAAAAAATGAATACACATACAATATCTTGAAAAAAGGATTAGACGCTTCTTCTGAAAGAAGTACTGTTATTGCAGATAATATTTCTAACATAAATACAAAGGACTATAAAAGGAAATATGTAACCTTTGAAGAAACCTTAAAAAATTCATCGGACAGTTTGGAATTGAAAACCACCGATGACAAACATATTAAAATTAACGGCAATGCTGGGGATATACAGGTTAAACAGGATAACAGTAATTTAAAGGAAGATGGAAATAATGTTGATATAGATAACGAAATGGTAAATCTGGCAGCTAATAATCTAATGTACAATGCCATGATTTCCCAAATAAATACAAGACTTTCTATGACCAAGGAAGTAATTAACGGAGGAAAGTAGTATAAAGAAAGGAGAAAATAGATGATTAACGCTTTTAGTACGCTTAGGATAAGCGCATCAGGTTTATCTGCAGAAAGACTTAGAATGGACACAGTAGCATCAAATATAGCTAATGTAAACACCACCAGAGGAGAAAACGGACAACCTTATAGAAGAAAAATAGCTGTTTTTCAGGAAAATTTAACTAATGCCTTAAATCCTGAAACTGGAGATTATGAAAATAAGATGATGGGAGTAAAATCTGTTGGTATAGCAGAGGATCAATCACCATTTAGAAGAGTCTATGATCCATCTAATCCAGATGCTGGCCAAGATGGATATGTTAATATGCCAAATGTAAATATATTGAATGAAATGGCAGATATGATGGTTGCCACAAGATCTTATGAAGCCAATGTAAATGCTGTAAGTTCAGAAAAAAATATGTTTTCTAAGGCTTTGGAAATAGGTAGATAGGGGGAAAAACAGTGAATATAAGCGCAAATCAATTTATTCCGCAAAATGGAAATTTTTCTACAATAAATAATGTTTTGGATCAATCGGTAAATGATAAAAGCAGTATTTTGGATACTAATAATGATAGTTCAACAAGTTTTATTGATACATTAAAAGCAAAACTTAATGATGTTAATGATTCACAGGTTGCTGCAGAGGATAAAACAGCGGCGTTTGTATCTGGAGATGATACTAATATTCATGATGTAATGATTGCAACTGAAGAAGCTAAAATGTCCTTGGAGTTAGCTATTCAAGTAAGAAATAAACTAGTTGATGCATACCAAGAACTTAATAGAATGCAGTTATAGTAAGGAGAACTAAAATGAACAAGCTATCGGGAATAGTAAAGAACTTAATTGAAAAATTTAAAAGTAAAAGCGGTAAGTTTAAGATAGCTGTTAGCGCAGTTGCAGTATTAACATTAGTAGGATTAATACTTTTAGGAGTCTCTCTAGGAAAAACAAAATATGATGTTTTATTTTCAAATATGGATCCTAAGGATTCGGGAGCAGTTATTCAAAGCCTGAAAGACAGCAAAACCAGTTATAAGGTTAGCGGCAATTCCATTTTGGTGCCCAAGGACCAGGTTGATACATTAAGAATGCAATTGTTATCTTCTATTACTATGACAAATGGAAGCCAGGGTTTTGAATTATTAGATAAAAGCCAATTTGGTGAAACAGATGCTCAGATGCAGATAAACTACCAAAGAGCTTTGCAAGGGGAACTGGAAAGGACCATTAAGGGATTTGATGCCATAGATAGTGCTAGAGTGCATTTAGTAACTCCTCAGGATTCAGCTTTTGTAAAAGATACTACACCGGGTTCAGCATCTGTAACAGTTAAATTAAAACCTGGAAATAAGCTTACCAGCGATCAGGTAAAGGCAATTATGGCTTTGGTATCCGGCAGTGTTAAAAATATTCCTATTGCAAATGTACAGGTTATTGATGACAATTTAACATTACTTTCAAAGGATGTAGACACTGATAGTAAAACAGATTCAGCCACATCAGTAGAAAAACAGCAAGACTTAAAAGATGACTATGAAAAAAAGCTGGAGAAAAAAGTAACGGATATGCTTGAAGCTGTTTATGGAAAAGACAAAGTCAAAGTGAAAATAAATGCAGACTTAGATTTTAATGCTCAACAGACTGACACAACTACATATGATCCAAAAACTGTGATAGTTAGCCAACATAGTATTAAAGATTCCACAAATGGAGGCACTACAGCAAATTCTGCCAGCCCAGTGGACAATAATATGGTTAACAGCACCACTACAACAACTAATACTAACGGAACTGTTACAACTCATGATGAAACTACTACAAATTATGATATTTCAAAGGTTGAGGATAAGACCATAAAGGCTCCAGGTCAGGTTAAAAGACTTACAACTTCAGTTGTTTTAGATGGTAATCTGGATGCCCAAACTAAAAATGCTGTAAATAATTTAGTGGTTTCAGCTGTAGGATTTGATACAAACAGAGGAGACTCAATATCAGTGGAAGGTCTTCCTTTTGATACAACTTTAAAGGATAATGCTAAAAAAGACTTAGATGCTATGAACAAGTCAATTGATCAAGCTAATAAGATTAAACTTTATTCAGAAATCGGAGCAGGCGTATTAGCTCTTGGATTATTAATTGCCGGAATAGTAATATACCTTAGAAGAAGGAAGAAAAATACTGAAGAAGATTCACTGGAACCTAAGGGTATTGATGTATTAATAGATGATAATACTGAGGAGCAGCCTCCACAGCCTCAATTTAAACCAATTAATTTTGAAGCTAATAGTGAAAAAGCTCACATTGAAAATGAAATTAGAAAATATGCTAAAGATAAACCAGAACAAGTTGCGGAAATTATTAAATCCTGGATGGCTGAAGATGAGAGGTGATAAATGTGGCTAAGGAATTGGGAAAACTTACTGGTGTTCAAAAGGCTGCAATTCTATTTATTACTTTAGGACCTGAAGCTTCAGCTAATGTTATTAAGAAATTACCTGAAGGTGAAATTCAAAAAATTACTTATGAAATTGCAAACATTACATCAGTAAAGTCTGAAGAAAAAGAAGGAATATTGTCTGAATTTATGCAGATGAATAAAGCAAAGGACTTTATTATTGAGGGTGGTATGGAATATGCCAGAAATGTTTTGTCTAAAGCTCTTGGAAGTCAAAGGGCCATGGAGATTTTAGATAAAGTAACAGAAGCAACTCAACAATTCAGACCTTTTGCAATAGCAAGAAAGGCAGATGCTCATCAACTTTTAAATATTATTCAGGATGAGCACCCTCAGACCATAGCTCTTATATTGTGTTATCTGCAGCCGGATAAATCTGCTCAGATTATGTCAGCACTGTCTGAGGAAGTGCAGACAGAGGTAGCATTTAGAATTGCATCAATGAGTACAACCTCTCCTGTAGTGGTTAAAGAAATTGAAAAAGTGCTGGACAGCAAACTATCAACTGTAGTGAGATCCGACATGAAGGTTATTGGAGGAGTTCCAACTCTGGTAAATATCTTGAATCAGGTTGACAGAACTACTGAGAAAAACATTACAGAGGGCCTGGAAAAGGAAGATGCGGATTTGGCAGAAAAAATCAAAGAGTCTATGTTTGTATTCGAGGATATTATTTCTTTGGACGATGTTTCTATACAAAGAGTGCTTAGAGAAGTTGAAAATAAGGAATTGGCACTGGCACTTAAAGGATGCAGCGAAGAAGTGGCGGATTGTATTTATAGGAACCAGTCAAAGAGAGCCTCTTCTGCATTAAAAGAGGATATGGAATTCTTAGGACCTGTAAGACTTATGGATGTTGAAAAGGCCCAGCAGAAGATTGTAGGAATTATAAGGAGATTAGACGAAGCCGGAGAGATTGTTATATCAAGAGGTGGAGAAGATGCAATCATTGTCTAGTGTAATTAAGGATGGTAATATACTACATCAAGGCGAAAAAAGAATATGTACTAAATATGATACTAAAAATGATAATCCTTATCTTCAAAACCTGGAGGAAGATGTTAAGCAATCTATGGATAGCTATGAAAGCATAGCAAAGGCGCTTATTGATAATGGCAGAAGAAAAGCAGATATAGTTATACAGAATGCCTTTGAACAGTCTGAGGAAATTAAAAGAGATGCTTTTGATAAAGCATATGAGGAAGGCAAGGAAAAGGGCTTTAATGATGCTTATGAAGAAGGCTATAAAAAGAATATAGAAAAAGCACATATTGAAGCTGAAAGCATTATTAATAAAGCCAAAGAAGAAAGCAGCAATATGCTTATGAGTGCAAAAGATGAATATTTAAAATACATAAAGGACAGGGAACTGGAAATTAAAAATTTAATAGTCACAGTTGTAGAAAATGTTTTGAACAGGGAAGCTAAAGACCCTGAAGCACTAGATGAAGCAGTTTTTCAGGCTTTAAATGTAATAAAAAGTACAAGTACCTTTATTATTAAGACAAATTCAACTTATTGCGAAAGTTTAAAAAATAAAATTGAGTTCTGGAAGGAACAGCTCCCTTTTAAAGGTGATATATTCGTTGTGTTAGATAATTCCATAAAGGAAGGTAACGCTGAAATACAAAGGGATAACGGAAAAATCACAGTAAGTATTGATTATTCTATGGAGAAAGTTAGAGAGGCAATTTTTAACAGGTGATATTATGTTTTCTTTAGATTTTGAAAAATTGACCACTAAAATTGAAAATACTAACTTTAACTATGTTGAAGGCTCTGTTAAAAAAGTAATAGGCTTAACTATTGAAGTTGAAGGAATAAAGTCCTTTGTAGGTGAGGTATGTACCATCTACAACGAAAAGAAAATGCCTATTTCCTGTGAAGTTGTAGGATTTAGAGAAAATAATGTTATATTAATGCCTCTTGGTGAATTAAGTGGAATTTCTCCAGGCTGCAGAGTTGTGCCAGGTGGGAATCTTCTTAGTGTAAAATGTTCTGAAGAATTATTTGGCAAGGTATTGGATGGACTTGGGAAACCTTTGGAAGCAGAAGAACTGCTTCATGGAGCAATGTATCCATTGGAAGCACAGCCTCCAAGTCCCTTAAAGAGAAGAAGAATTAAAAATGTAATTCCAACAGGTATAAGAGCCATTGATGGGTTCTTAACCTGCGGTGAAGGACAAAGAATTGGCATATTTGCAGGCAGCGGTGTTGGAAAAAGTACAACACTAGGTATGATTGCAAGGTATGCAGAGGCAGATGTAAATGTGATTGCACTTATAGGCGAAAGAGGCAGAGAGGTTCTGGATTTCATTGAAAAAGATCTTGGACCAGAAGGATTAAAAAAATCTGTAATTGTTTGTGCAACCTCAGATAAACCTGCACTGGTAAGACTAAAGGGTGCATTCACAGCTACAGCCATTGCGGAATATTTCAGAGATCAAGGGAAAAAGGTAATCCTTATGATGGATTCAGTTACTAGATTTGCCATGGCACAAAGAGAAGTTGGACTAGCTATTGGAGAACCTCCTGCTACAAAAGGATATACTCCATCAGTTTTTGCAATGCTTCCTAAGCTTATGGAGAGATCTGGTATGTCAGATAAAGGTTCAATAACAGCATTTTATACAGTACTTGTAGATGGTGATGATTTTAATGAACCTATTGCAGATGCTGTAAGAGGTATACTTGACGGACATATTGTATTGTCCCGTACGCTGGCTGCTAAAAATCATTATCCTGCAATAGATGTTCAAAATAGTATAAGCAGACTTATGAATGAAATTGTAGATGATGATTTAAAAAAGGCTGCAGGTTTTTCAAGAGATTTACTGGCAGCTTATAAAGATGCTGAAGATTTAATTAACATAGGTGCCTATGTTAAGGGCAGTAATAAGAGAACTGATATGGCTATTAAGTACATAGATTCTATAAATTCATTTTTAAAACAGGGTATAAATGAAAATACTAAGTTTGAAGATTGTGTTGAAAGATTAAAAAGTATATATGTTAATTAATAATAAATGTAAAAATTCTATAACATTTTAAGCATTATTATAATAAAGGAGTTTCTTAATTTGGAACAATATAATTTTAGACTTCAAAAGCTCTTAGATATTAGAATAAATTCTGAAGAAAAATGTAAAAATGAATTCACTTTAGCACAAATTGAAAAGCAAAAAGTAGAGGAAAAATTAGATTCTTTAAAAGACAATTATGATAAGTATAAATCTGTAAGCAGCAACGATAGTGTATTCTATCAAAAGATAAAACACAATTATTTAAATGCTTTAAGCTTTAGCATTGAAGAAATTGCCAGCGAAGTAGAGCAAAAAAGCAAGGTAGTTGAAGCCAAAAGGGATGACCTTAAAGAAAAACAAATTGAGAGAAAAACAGTGGAAACACTAAAAGAAAAAGGTAAAACAGCTTTCATTAAAGAGCAAAATTTAAAAGAACAAAAACAAAACGATGAATTTGCTCTTTATGGATATATAAGAAACCATGGAAGGAGGTGAAAAAGTGGAAATAAGCGGAATTAACCTTATAAATTCTATTTCTTCAGTTTCTAGTCAAAATCAGCAGAGTACAAGTACTTCAAATAGCAGCAATTTTAAAAATACACTGCATAAATTATCTTCATCCAATTCTTCTTCAAAAACAGAAGTTACCCCTGCAGAGAGCAAAGAAAACTTACAGTCAAGTAAATCTGTACAGGATGACGGCAGCTTACAAACTATATCATCAGGTAATGACACTGTGGATGAAAAACTAAAGAATGCAATTTTGGATGCTGCAAAAGCTGAGGGATTTAGTGAAGATGATTTAGCTAAAATAAAAAAATTGCTTGAAGACAACACAAATATTCAGCAATTATTATTAATGCTCAGTCAGAATACAAATGGCACCATTAATATTGAAGAAATGCTGGGTAAAAACAATATAAATGATATTTTAAAAGAAATTGACAATGTGCTTAGTTCAAAGCTGGACAGCGCTGATATTTTAAAATTGAAGGATAAATTAAGTTCTGAACTATCTAATTTAAATTTAAATCAGCTGCTGAGTTCAGAAAATAATGAGTCCAATAATTCTATCAAAACTTTGATAGAAAAAGCCGTTAATGATTTAGGCATTAAAGTATCAAATGATGATTTGAAAAGTTTAAGCAATAACATTGAAAACAATGTATTAAATCTGCTCAGTGAAAATGCAAAGAGTAATATTACTAATGTTAATGCTGCTGATGGCAAGGATATTATTAAGAATTATTTAATGAAACTCCTTCAAGCTGCAGATGCTAAAAATACAAATGCAAATAATGGAGATCTGCAGACAAATTTAATTCAATTAAATGGAAAAACTCAGCAGGAAAACAATAATACTATTGTAAATTCCAGTGAAACAAAGCAGCAAAGTGCATCTGACAAAAACAGCAAGGATGAGAGTTTTTTAAATAATTTAGTGGCAAAAGACAGCAAAAGCAGCAGTACAAATTTCAGCAGGGTTACTAATTTTATAAATCAATTAACAAATTCAAATACAGCTAGTGGTACTGTATCCGTTGAAAATGCTAATCCTGTTTTAAATGCAAATAATCTTCAGGATGATTTTATTCAAAATCTTAAGTTTATGAGTACAAATGATATGCAGCAGCTAACAGTAAAAATTGTGCCTAAGGAACTAGGAGAAGTGGTTATTAATTTAACTCTTGAAGGCGGGAATTTAAAAGCCAGCATAACAGCTGCAAATAAAGATGCCTATAACTTGTTAAATGCCAACCTGCCTGATATAAATAATAAACTTCAAAATGAAAATATTAAGATACAAAATCTAACTTTAAATGTTTACAGCGATGATACCACATTCTTTAAAGATGGTTCACAAAATCAGAGGCAGGAAAGAGGAAATTCTAAAGATTCCTCAATACAAAATGTAAATTTAAGTGACAGCCAGGATATATTAAACAATAATTTATCTGAGGAAATTAATAATGTGAACTTATTTGCTTAGAAAGGAGGAACAATAATGGCAGATCAAACTACTATATCAAATTTTAATAATTTGACTTCAATAACTTCTGCTGGGCTTTCTAGTGCCACAGAAAATGGTACAAAAATTGTAAAACAGAACAATGACATGGATAAAAATACATTCTTTAAAATCTTATCAGCAGAGTTAGCTAATCAGGACCCCACGCAATCTAAGGATTCTACAGAATATGTAGCACAATTAGCACAATTCTCAGCACTGGAGCAAATGGCAAATTTAAATACCACTATGAGTTTTTCATCAGCATCAAATATGGTGGGTAAAACAGTAGGATTAGACGTTCCTGGCAGTGATGGTACTTTATTAAGCGGAGTAGTTAAAAATGCAGTGAAATCCGGAGATGTTATAAAACTTACAGTGGAAACAAACGATGGAGAAATGCAGGTTGCCTTAAGCGATGTTTTGGGTGTTCAGGATACAAATAATAATGACCTTGGAAATGCAGTAAACCTAATAGGAAAAAATGTAAGAATCGGCAGCAATGATGGAACTAATACTATTTACAATGGCTTAGTAAAATCAGTAGCCAATAATGCAGACGGAATTTCTCTAAAGGTTGCAATAGGTCAAAGTGAAATTAACTCACCATTAACTCTTGTTACAGGTACATCAGATGGCAGCGATCCTTCTGCACAGGGTACATACACAGGAAGTACAGATAAATCAATGCAGGTCAGATATAACAACAGCAGCAATAGTTATGAATATAAATATGCTGACAGTACTGATTGGAACAGCATCAGCGGTAATAAATTTACAGTTGATGGAATAAATTATTCATTACCAGGTATAAGTCCAGCACAGGATTGTTTATGGGGTATAAATTTAAAAACAGCTCCAGCAACTGAGGAAATAAAGGAATTACCTTTAAGCAATGTAGTAGAAGTTTTAGGCTAAGAGAGATAGACTATGGGATTTAGAGTAATTAATGGAAAGATATATCCTGTAAATCAAATCAGTGACTTAACACCAAAAGGTAATGAAAAAAGCAGTGAAGGAAAAATAAGCTTTCAGGATGCTTTAGATAAAGCACAGGAAAAGGACAATAAGCAGTTTGTTATATCAAATCACGCTGCTGAGAGGCTTAGAAACAGAAATATAAGCTTTAATGAAGCTGATATGAATAAGATAAATGAGGGTATTAACAAGGCCAGTGAAAAGGGTGCTAATGACTGTCTCATATTATATAAGGATGTAGCTTTAGTCACATCCATAAAAAACAGGACTATCATTACAGCCATGGACAATAAATCCTCAAAGGAAAATGTATTTACAAATATAGATAGTGTGGTTTTATTATAGGCTGGACCTCTAGGAGGAAGCCTTACCTGCTGAACGATAGAAGCAGGTTTATATTAAAAATAAGATAACGGAGGTTAAAATATGTTAAGATCAATGTCATCAGCCATAACTGGCTTAACTTTAAATCAGACAGCATTGGATGTTATAGGTAATAATATAGCAAACATGGGTACTACAGGTTTTAAAACTCAAACTTTAACATTTTCAGACAGCTTAAGCCAAAGCATGAGAGATCCAAGTGCCCCAGGACCAACACTTGGTGGTAATAATGCTATTCAAATAGGTTTAGGTGCCAGTGTGGCAGGAATTAATACACTGCTAACACAAGGAAACTTTCAGCCTACATCAAGAAATCTTGATAATGCTATAGATGGTGATGGGTACTTTATAGTTGGAGAAGGTCCCACATTATTTGATCCTGGCATTGAAGGCATTAAAGTTGATGCTGCATCACATAATCTTGTCCCAGGCGGTAATCCAAGGCAGGAAAATATATTGTATACCAGAGACGGCTCTTTTAATCTGGATCAGGATGGAAACCTGGTTACAGCTTCCGGTTTGAGAGTTTTAGGATATTCTATGGAAAATACAAATGCCAGTGGTGCAGGAATACAAAGTGTTGCATCTAGTGGAAAAATAAATTTTGTAAATGCAAATGCAGTTGATCCTGTAACAAAGCTTACAACAATTCAGGCAGTTTCAGGAACTCTAAGAACTTTAAGAATCCCGGATGTAATATATAACGCTTCTGGAACAGCTATAAAAGTAAAGAATTTCTCCATTGACAAGAGTGGAGTTATAAAAGCAGTACTGGATGATGGAAGTACTTCAGTAGTTGGTCAGCTTGCCATGGCATCTTTTGCTAATCCAGCAGGTTTAGTAAAGCAAGGCAACAATACTGTGCAGTCATCTTCTAACTCAGGTGCTCCAGTTATTAAAAGTGGTTATAAAGATGCAAATGATAATTCAAAGGCTTTTGGAAGTGTAGTTAATGGAGTGCTTGAAATGTCAAACGTTGATATAGCAGAGCAGTTTACAAAAATGATAGAAGCCACAAGATCCTTCCAGGCAAACGGGAAAATGATCTCCACAGGAGATGAAATTCTACAGGACTTAGTAAATTTAAAGAGATAACATAAATTTAAAGATTAAAGAACAAAGAATAAAGAACAAATAATGTAGTTTTTCTTGCAGAAAAACTTAAAACCCATTTAAGTTGAGTGAATCATAAAGTTGAAATAAACCATAGATGATTTTAATCACAGTTTACCAGGTGGGATTAAAAAAGGATTTGTTAAAATCCAAAGCCGGCAGGCTGCCTACCAGCATAAAAAGCGTAAATTACAAATACCAATAACAAAAAAAAAAATTAAAAGATTAAAGAATAGAGAACAAAGAATAAATAAGGAAGTTTTTCTTACAGAAAAACCAAAAATCAATTTATTGCAAAAACGTAAATTAGCAGATACAAATAACAAAAAATGTATTAAAAGTTTTGCCCCTCCTAGGGGCAAAACATCAATATTTGATATTTGATCTTTAATCTTTGTTATTTAGATAAAGTTTGTTATTTAGTCTTTAATCTTTGATCTTTTGAGAGAAAGTTGGTGATTTCTTGATAAAACTTACAGGACTAAATCATAAAGAATTCATATTAAATGCAGATCATATTGAAAAGCTGGAGGAAGTTCCTGAAAGTTTAATTACCCTTACTAATGGTAAAAAGTACTTAGTGGAAGATTCTATAGATGATATACTATCTAAAGTTTATAGCTATAAGAGAAAAATTTTTACTTTTGGTTATGGGGAGGATAACAGAAAATGAAAAATGAAGATTCACTATTTAAGGGGGCGGCAAAAAATTGAGTGAAGAAAAAAAAGAAAAAAAACGCGGGAAATTAAAAATTATTCTTATTGCGCTATTAGCCATAGCTGCTGTAGGAGGAGGAGCTTTTGCAGGTTATTATTTCTTTTCCAAATCTAATAATTCTCAGGCAAAAACAAATGTGCTTCCAGTTCAAAGTACTGCAAACACAACAAATGTAGCAACTGCAGTGGTATCTGAAAGAACCTATAGTACAGATGATTTTCTTGTGAATTTAGCTGATGATGATGGAAAAAGATATCTTAAGGTTAAGGTTTATTTAGGATATGAAAATAAAAAATTGGACAAGGAACTGGATACAAAAAAGCCAATAATAAGAGATGCCATAAATAGTGTTTTAAGAGCGAAAAAGTCAACAGATTTTACTGCTAAGGGAACAGAAGACATGAAAAAGGAAATACTGCAAAGGTTAAATCCACTATTTGCAAATGGGCAGCTGGATAACATTTATTTTTATGATATTATTGTTCAGTAATAAGACTTTACTAGGATTTTAAGAAGGGAATTGGATAATGGAATTTTTCAGTATGCTTTTAAAAATAATTGTTTTTTTACCTTTTGTTATTTTCCTAATTTATCTTTCCTTAAAATTTGGGGGAAGTAAACTGCAGCAGATGCAGAACGGCAAGTATATTAAGGTTTTAGAAAGAGTTCCTCTCTCTAAGGAAAGTAATTTGGTAGTTGTAAAAATAGGAGATACAGCATATGTGATTTCAACCACATTAAATAAAGTAGAAATTTTAAAAACTATTTCTCAGGAAGAATTACTTAAGCTGGAACAAGCAAACACTATACCGGAGTTCAGTTCACTAAAGGAATTTTATGAAAATACTGGACTTAATAAGTGGTCATTATCCAATTTAATTAAAAAGCGAAGAGAATAGATGAAATATTACATTATATAGAAAAGGAAGAAATATGAATATGAAAAAGGGCAAGGTACTAATATTTGTAATGGCTTTTGCTGCAATAATGCTTTTTTCTTTTAAAGTAGTTCATGCAGCTCCTGAAACCATACCCATTCCGAAAATAAATATATCAACGGATGCAGCAAATACACCAACTGAATATGTGGACAACATAAAACTTTTGTTAATGCTGACAGTGCTCACATTACTTCCGTCTTTTATTGTGATGATGACTAGCTTTGTTAGAATTGTAGTGGTTTTTGGATTTTTAAGGAGTGCCTTGGGAACACAGCAGTCTCCGCCAAATCAAGTGCTTATTGGTTTAGCAATATTTTTAACCTTTTTTATTATGACTCCTGTGGCAAATGAAGTTAATACTAAGGCAGTGCAGCCATATTTGCAAAACAAAATTACTCAATCTGCTGCCATAGAAGAAGGAGCCAAGCCTTTAAGAACATTTATGCTTAAGCAAACCAGAACAAAAGATTTAAAGCTTTTTATGGATGAAGCAAAATTAGGCAGTGACATTACAAAGGATAATGTACCTTTATATGTAGTAGTTCCAGCATTTGTTATAAGCGAGCTGAAGACTGCTTTTCAAATAGGTTTTCTATTATTTATTCCATTTATGATTATAGATTTAGTTGTTTCTAGTGTACTTATGTCAATGGGAATGTTTATGCTTCCGCCAACTTTAATTTCCCTTCCATTTAAATTATATTTTAAGTTTTTCGTGAGGTATATGAATGAGTGAAAATTTAGTTATAGGAATTGTAAAAGATGCAATACAAACTGGATTAATGGTAGCAGGACCAATTCTTGGTGTGTCCATTGTAGTTGGCTTACTTATCAGTATTTTTCAGGCTACTACTCAGATTCAAGAGCAGACTTTAACATTTGTGCCAAAGCTTATTGCAATAGCTTTAATAGGAATATTAACAGGAAGCTGGATGCTTCATGAAATGGTTAACTTTACAGAAAGAATTTTTGCACTTATTGTTAACATAACCAAATGACAAATGTGCTGGTTGGTAGGAGGGAGACATTGACTTGATTAATGTGGCATATTTCACTGCACTGATTTTTGTTTTTATAAGACTAACTGCTTTTTTTATAACGGTTCCTATTTTTTTCCCTAAGGGAACTCCTAACGCTGTTAAAGTAGGTTTAGTTTTAGTTTTATCATACATATTAATGCCAGGAATATACACCAGCAATGTACCAACTATAAATTCTATGGGATTATTTATTATTGCAGCTATTAATGAAATCATAACAGGATTAACATTAGGCTTTATAACAAATTTATGCTTCAACTTTATTAGGTTTGCAGGAAGTTTAATGGATTTGCAGATTGGATTTGGAATGATAACAATGTATGATCCAACTTCCACCAGTAATACAACTTTGTTAGAGCATTTAATGTACTGGATAAGCATCATCATATTTTTAATTATAGATGGTCATCATATGCTTATTAGGCAGCTGATAGATAGTTTTAATTATGTACATATTGGAAATTTTGTTTTATATCAAAATTCAATAATGCAGATTGTAAAGGCATTTGCAGAATTTTTTTCTATAGGCGTGAAAATAGCAATACCTATTGTATTGATTATACTTATAACGGACTTTACCTTGGGTTTAGTTGCAAGAACAGTGCCCCAATTAAATGTAATGATTTTAGGACTGCCAATAAAAATTGTAGTTGGACTAGCTGTATTTTCACTGGCACTTCCTTTAATTATTAATTTAATAGTTAGTTCCTTTGAGTCCATGCCAGATGTGTTCAAAGGTTTTTATAAAACAATACCTGTACTTCTCATATTTGCCTCAGAGGATAAAACGGAGGAAGCTACTCCAAGAAAAAAGAGTGAAGCCAGGAAAAAAGGACAAATTGCTAAAAGTAAAGAAGTGGCTTTATCTCTTACATTACTGGCCTCTACATTAGTAATTTTAATTTTAGGTCAATACATGATTACAAGTTTTAAGGATACATTAACTGTATTTTTAAGCAGTTATTTAAACATGTCATTAGACTACAGCAGTATTTTAAAAATCACATTGATATCCATTTACAGAATTGCAGTTGTGTTTTTGCCCATAGTGCTTCCCATCATGTTTATGGGTATTTTCGCTAACTTTTTGCAAACAGGAGTATTGTTTTCTAAAGAACCTATCAAGCCGGATTTTAAGAAATTGAATCCAATTAATGGATTTAAAAGAATGTTTTCTTTAAGAAGCTTTGTTGAACTTTTTAAAGATCTGGCGCTGGTAATAATAGTAGGGTATGTAGGCTATACCTTCATTAGGGATAATTATATAGACATTCTCACCATAGGAAGTCTTACTCCTGCAGGTATATTTAAGCATTTAGGAAGTTTAATTGTAAGCATATTTGCAAAGATAACTGTGATAATGATGGCAATAGCACTGGCAGATTATATTTTTCAAAGATTTCAATTTAAAAAGGATTTGAGAATGACTAAGCAGGAAGTTAAAGAGGAATTTAAGCAGGATGAAGGAGATCCAGAGGTAAAAAGTAAAAGAAAACAAATTGCAAGACAGCTTGCCATGGGCAGAATGATGTCTCAAGTACCAAAAGCTACAGTAGTAGTAACAAACCCAACCCATATTTCTATAGCTTTAATGTATGAAGATGGAATGAGCGCACCTAAGGTTATAGCAAAGGGAGCAGATTACATAGCATTGAAGATTAAGGAAAAAGCGAAACAGTTTGATATTCCAATTATTGAAAACAGGCCGCTGGCAAGATTGATTTTTGAAAAGGTTGAGTTAGATAATGAGATACCAGTTGATATGTATGAAGCAGTGGCAGAGATATTAGCTATAGTATATAAACTTAAGAAAAAGTAGATACATATGAAGGTGTATAAAAGCAGAGAGAGGAGCTTTAAGCTTGGAAAGCAGTAAAAGTAGATTTAATGTTAAAAATAATATAGACGTATTAATGGCTTTTGTAGTATTAGCTATTGTATTTATGATAATAATTCCTTTACCAGCAGCATTGTTAGATGTTTTGTTATCATTAAATATAACTATATCTGTAATAATTATCCTCCTTACCATGTTTACCACAGAGGTATTACAATTTTCAGTTTTCCCAACACTTTTATTAATAACTACATTGTTTAGACTTGCACTTAATATTTCCTCTACAAGATTAATACTTTTAAATGGTTATGCAGGGGAAGTAATTAACTCCTTCGGCAGCTTTGTTGTAGGAGGAAGCTATGTAGTCGGTATTATTATATTTTTAATTATTGTTATCATTCAATTCGTTGTTATTACTAACGGTGCTGGAAGAGTTGCAGAGGTTTCTGCAAGATTTACTTTGGATGCTATGCCTGGTAAACAAATGAGTATTGATGCTGATTTAAATGCAGGTTTATTAGATGAAATCCAGGCCAGGGAAAAGAGAAAAAAGTTGCAGCAAGAGGCTGATTTTTATGGAGCTATGGATGGTGCTTCAAAGTTTGTAAAGGGTGATGCCATTGCCGGACTAATCATTACTGCGATTAACATTTTAGCAGGTATTATAATTGGAGTTGCTATTCAGGGGAAATCCATAACAACTGCAGCACAAACCTACACCATATTGACTATTGGTGATGGATTGGTAAGTCAGGTTCCTGCTTTGCTTATATCTACAGCTTCAGGTATTTTGGTTACCCGTTCAGGCAGTGATGATAATTTTGGTTCACTGGCAGTAAAGCAGTTAACAACCTTTCCAAAGGTTATTGCAATTGCAGCAGCAGCATTATTACTTTTAGCAATTATACCAGGACTTCCACATTTAGCATTTTTTATTTTAGCAGTGGCTGCTGGTATTCTTTCTTACTTATTATATAAGGAAGAAAAATCACAAATTGTGCAGAACATGGAGAGTGAACAAGCTGCCGCAACTGAAATTGAAAATAGAGAACCTGAAAATGTAATGAATTTAATAAATGTTGAACCTATGGAGGTTGAAATAGGTTATGGATTAATTCCATTGGCAGATGAATCCTCAGGTGGAGATTTACTTCAGAGAATTACATCTGTAAGAAGACAGGGTGCCATTGAAATGGGCATTGTGGTTCAGCCTATTAGAATCAGGGACAACCTTCAATTAAAGACCAATGAATATGTTATTAAAATTAGAGGTACTGTAGTTGCAAAGGGTGAATTAATGCCAAATATGCTTCTTTGCATGGATCCCACTAATGGTGATTGTGAAATTCAGGGTATAAAGGGAGTTGAACCAGCTTTCGGACTTCCTGCAACATGGATTAATAAAGATCAGAGAGAAGATGCTGAAATCAAAGGGTTAACAGTGGTAGATCCTACTACTGTAATGGTGACACACTTAACTGAAACCATAAAGAACCACTCCTACGAATTGCTTGGAAGACAGGAAACAAAACTTATTATTGATTCAGTAAAGGAAAAATACAATGCTGTAGTAGAAGAATTGCTTCCTGATTTGATGACTTTGGGTGAAATTCAAAAGGTGCTTCAAAATTTATTAAGAGAAAGAGTTCCAATAAAGGATATGGTAACAATTTTGGAATCACTTGCGGATAATTCCAGGATGACAAAGGATATAGAGCTTCTTACAGAATATGTGAGGCTGGCATTGGGAAGAAGTATTTCAAATCCATTTATTAATGAAAATGGTGCCATAAGTGTTATAACATTAGCTCCAAATATAGAGGATGTTATAGCAAAAAATATTCAAAAATCCATGCAGGGGTCATTCCCGGCTGTGGATCCAGATACTACAGAAAAAATATTAAGCTCTTTAAAAGCTACTATAGACAATGTATATTTTTACGAAAACCAGCCTGTTGTACTAGTTTCTCCTAAAATAAGACCTTCATTTAGGAGATTGATAGAAATGGTTTTTCCAGGGGTAAGTGTGCTGTCCTTAAACGAAATTCCAAATGATGTGGAAATAAGAACTGAAGGGGTTGTTACTATCTAATGATTATTAAGAAATACTTGGCAAAGGATATGAATGAGGCATTGAGTAAAATACGCCAGGACTTAGGTAAAGAGGCTGTAATTGTTAGTCAGAGAAAAATTAAACCACCTGGTTTGTTAGGAATCTTTTCAAAAAAAATAGTAGAGGTTACAGCTGCTGTTGACAGAGTAAAAAAGAATGACAGCTATAAATATGAGGACTCAGCTATATCTGAAAGTGTTGAGGCTCTTAAGAGATTAATAAGCAGTGATAAATTTAAGGAAAAAAATAATCCAGTTGAAAAGACTAATAAAAGTTCAGATTATGATACATACAAAAGAACAAATAACTCAAAAGTGGATCTGCAGGAAAATCTTATAAAAGAAATGTCTGAAATGAAACAAATGCTAAGTAATTTAACAGCAGGAAGTAACAGTAAAGTTAAAGAAGAAAGTAAAGTTGAAAAAGCTCTTCTTGAAAATGATGTTAGGGATAATATTGTACAGGGTATTGTGAGTGAAATAAACAGCATGGAAGATGAAAGAGACGAGTTTGACAAGGCAAAAGAAGTGCTGAGCAGCCTTATACAGGTTAATAACCCTAAACTTGAGGGCCCTGTGGTTCTAGTGGGACCAACGGGGGTAGGAAAAACTACCACCATAGCAAAACTAGCTGGAAAATTAGCTCTTCTGGAAAAGAAAAAGGTTGGGTTAATTACCATAGATACATATAGAATAGGTGCTGTAGAGCAGTTAAAAACCTATGCTGAAATAATGAACATTCAATTTAAAGTAGTTATGACAATAAAGGAAATGGAGTCAGCTGTAGAGGAAATGAAGGGCTGTGATGTAATATTAATAGATACCACAGGCAGAAGCAGTAAAAATGTGATGCAGATTTCTGAATTGAGAGCCTATATTGAAAAGATAAACAGCAATAATATACATTTAGTCATTAGCTGTACCACGAAGGCTAAGGATATTGCCAATATTGTAAAGGGATATGGGATTTTAAATTATGAAAATGTAATAATTACAAAAATGGATGAAACATCTACCTATGGGTCAATTTTAAACATTGTAAGCAGTGCAAAAAAGCCAATCAGCTTTATTACCACCGGTCAAAGTGTTCCAGATGATATAAAAACTTTGAGCAGTATGGAACTGACAAAACTTATATTAGGGGAGGACAGTATATGCTAGACCAGGCGCAAAGACTAAGACAATTAGCCGTAGAAAATGTAGACAGCAATGTACATAAAAGCTGCAATGGACCTAAGATTATTACTGTAACCTCTGGTAAGGGCGGAGTTGGAAAAAGTAATTTTGTTGTAAATACAGCCATTACATTATCAAAAATGGGACATAAAGTCATGATATTTGATGCAGATATGGGAATGGGTAACGATGACATATTAATGGGTTTTTTACCCAGATATAACGTTTATGATATAATATTCAACAATAGAACCATAGATGATGTAATTATTGAAGGCCCTTTTGGAGTAAAGTTACTTCCGGGAGGTACTGGGTTAAATAAAATTGAAGAGCTAACAGAAGCTCAAAGAGAGGGATTTATAAATAGCTTGACCTCCTTAAATAATCTGGATTACATATTAATGGATACTGGTGCAGGAATAAACAGAAGTGTACTTGGATTTATTGCATGCTGTGAGGAACTGATTATTATTACCACACCGGAACCAACATCATTAACTGATGCATATAGTCTGCTGAAGGCAGTAGCACATTTTAAATTGAAAAATACTGCTAAGGTTGTGGTGAACAGAGTTTTTGATAATGATGAGGGCTTAAAAACATTTAATAAATTTTATAATGCCTGTTGGAATTTTTTAAAGCTGAATTTGGAATACTTGGGAAGTATTTCTGATGATAGAAAACTTGTTCAAGCAGTCAGAGAACAAAAACCATTTGTAATTTCACATCCTTATAGTGATGCGGCAAAAGATATAAAAATAATAGCAGATAAATTAAGCGGTATGGAGAAAAAAGAAAACAGTTTTGGAGTTCAAGGGTTATTCAAGAAAATTTTCAGTATTTTTTCCTAGTAAATGAGGAGTGAGTAATTTGGCCAATAAAGTTAAACTTCAGATAAACAGCAAAATTGATGTAATTTATAAGGACGATGCGTATGTAAGTAATGTTCAAGATATTGATGCAGAAAATATAGCAATCAGTATTCCTGTAAGGGAAGGTATGTACCTGCCTCTGAGTTTAGGCGAAAGTGTTGAAATTATTTTTTATCATGAAGGTGATGCTTATAAATTTAAAACTAGTGTTACAGGGCGAAAGATAGATAAGATATATGTAATTTTACTAAAGTATCCATCAAGTTTTACTAAAATTCAGAGAAGAAATTATGTGAGAATGGAAACATTAATTGATATTAGCTGTACATTAGCGGAAGGTACTAATAAAATTGAGTTTTTTGATGCTTTGGTAATTGATATAAGCGGGGGCGGATTAAGACTTGTTACCAGCAGACCTTTAAAAATGGGAAATAACTTAATAATGAATATACCACTTAAAGATGATAACTTAGTTTTAAAAGGTAAAGTTGTTAGACATGAACTAAATGTAGACAAGAAACATGTGTGTGGAATTGCATTTCAGGATATGTTAAATGAAAATATAGAAAGAATAATAAGATATATTTTTGAACTCATGAGAGAGCAGAGAAAGAAAAGCATTGATAAAGTAAAATAGTTTTTATTTATTTTGAAACTAGGAGGGGCGATTATGGTTTTAGCGGGAGATGAAATTAGGAACACAAGTATAAAAGGTGAAATTGTGAAAAAATATATACCACTTGTAAAATACATTGCTTCAAGAGTTATTATAGGAAAGAGTAAATATATTGACTATGAGGATTTAGTGGGATATGGAATGATTGGCCTCATGGATGCTATAAATAAATTTGATGAAACAAAAGGTATGAAATTCTCCAGCTATGCCTCTATAAGAATAAAGGGA
>JAQSXU010000253.1 GCA_029256485.1 Clostridiaceae bacterium | reverse complement strand
TACCTATATAAAGATGAGGAAATAAACTATATGAAAAGATTTTTTAAAGAAAATATAGAGAAATATTTCAATGAGTCAAGTATAAATTATATTATATAAGAGCCTTTTATAACTGGTGTTGATAAGTCAAAATATAATTTAGAATCTTCTGTTACACCAAAATCTTTATTTGACGATATAAATATTCATTATAAGAATTTTTAATATTAAAATCATACTCCATTAATTCATCAAATCTAGTTTTTTCAATATCTAAATAATTACGTGTAAATTCAATTTAATCACATATTAAAGCTTTTTTATTACTAGTATCAAAGTCAAAACTATAGCGTAAATACGTAGATAATTTTTCTATAAGTCCAATGGAAGCAGAGGAATCAGTATAGCAATAACAAATTATAGAAAAGGTAAAATGACCATACTGGATATAAAAGCTGTAGACGAAAAAGGGGTGTGGTATGACATAGATATGCAGCTGGCAGAACAGAGTTTTTATGATAAAAGGGCTTTTTACTACTGGGCAAAGGTGTATTCGGATCAGATAGAAAGTGGAGATGATTTTGAAATATTAAGAAAAACCATAGCTATAAATATACTGGACTTTAATTATATAGATGAAGAAGATTTTCATAATGTATACAAGGTATTTAATGAGAAGAGTAAGAAACAATTTTCCAATATATTTGAAATGTATTTTGTTGAATTAAATAAATTTAATGAGGATTACAGCAATTTAACCAGTGCTCTAGACAGATGGATAACCTTTTTAAATAGAGCCTATGAAATAGATGTAAACAAAACATCATAAGATTTATTGATATTATAGTAGAATTATCATATAATAATATCAGAATAATACATGCGAGGTGGATATTAATGATTATTAAATCTTCAACTACACTTAGAAATGATTATAGTGCTATATCATCACTTGCTCATGATGTGGAGGAACCTATTTATATAACAAAAAATGGCGAGGGTGACATTGTTGTTATGAGCATTGAAGCCTTTGAAAAAAGAGATCAAATATTGAAGTTACGTTCAAAGATAGAAATAGCAGAGCAATCTAGATTATCTGGTGAGGCTACCGTTTCTTTAGAAGAAGCTAAAAAACGTCTCCAGGAAAAGTTAAATGGCTAAATTTAGACTTGAAATATTAGCACCTGCCTGGAGGGAATTAGATGAAATATCAAGTTACTATTTGCTTGTGGTTGGTTCTGCTTCCGCAAGAAAAATAATAGATAAAATACTAGATAGTTTAGCTAGGCTTGAAGATTTTCCACTATCCTGTGTACATGTCCCAGACATTGAATTAAAAAAGCAAGATTATGGAATGCTTGTATGTGATAAATATGTATGTATTTACAGGATGATTGGAGAGATTGTATATGTTTATCATATAGCACCTTGGGCAACAGAGTATTCCAATCTACTTAAATAAAAACAGTTTATCTGATGATTAGCGACTGTAACACTCCCATCTTCTTTAAGTGGGAGATAACAGCTGCAAGTTCCTAGATAATTCATCTAAACTGAGTGGGAGAAACAAACTCCAACTCAATAAGATTCATAAAATCCTTTATGCTCATATTTATATTTTAAAAATTATTGTTACTTTTGTTCCTTTATTAAGTGTACTTTCAATTAATATATCAGTATTACACATATGTCTAAGTCGTTTTCTTATATTTTTAAGTCCTACACCAGTTCCATCTGCAAGTTCTCCTGAAAGTACTGCCTTAAGTTTATTTTCACTCATACCTATTCCATTATCCTCAACAGTTATAATGTACTTATTATTTTCTTTTCTTCCAGAAACTAAAATTTTTCCTCCCTCAGGCTTTTTTAATATACCATGTTTTAGTGAATTTTCCACAAGGGGTTGTATAATAAATGAAGGAATACATACATTATAAGAATTTTCAATATTAAAATCATACTCCATTAATTCATCAAATCTAGTTTTTTCAATATCTAAATAATTACGTGTAAATTCAATTTCATCACATATTAAAGCTTTTTTATTACTAGGATCAAAGTCAAAACTATAGCGTAAATAGGTAGATAATTTTTCTATAAGTTTAATGGAAGCAGAGGGATCAGTATAGCAATAGCAAGTAATGGTATTTAATACATTGAAAAGAAAATGAGGTTTAATCTGTGCCTGCAGAAAGGCCATTTCATTTTCTACGGAAGTATTAACTGCTTTCTTTAGAGAACAGAGTGTGTCGATTCGAGCTCTTAATTCCAAAATATCGTAAGGTTCGAAGACGCAGTCATTAGCACCAGCTTCAAAACTTTGTATTACACTTTCAGATTGAACTCTGGAGGTTATTATAATTACAGGAAGCTCTAATCTGTCATATTTTTTACGAATGCGTCTACATATCTCAAAGCCGGAAATATCAGGTGTTGCAGCTTCAACAATGACAACATCAATATTTTTTCCTGTTTCTATATATTTAAGTGCATTTTTTGAGGTTATAAAGCCTTTAACTGAAAAGTCAATTTGATTTAAAGCTACAGAGATGGTTTTAATATTGGGAATGTCGTTAGCTATAACTATAGCAGTTTTATCAGTACCATCTGCTGTAAAATTGATCCAAGGAGTAATGATATTATTTTTATCTGGGCTTTCAAAATTAGAAATATTGTTTTCATTTAGCAACTTTTTATCAGATACATTTAAAGTAAAAGTAAATTTATAGCCTGAATATGTAGGTTTTATACTAATAATATTGTTGTGGTTTTTCATAATATATTTAATTATATATATACTGACACCTAAATTGTCAGGCATGGTGAAATTTTTTTCACCATATATAAAATGTCTTTGAATAAGTTCTATAGTTTCTAAAGATAGTCCTGAAGAATAAATACTAATATATACTTTTTTATGTTTAATATTAGTTTCCACTAAAATATTATCTCTGCTCTCAGTATGTTTAAGACATATACTAAAAAGGTTGTAAATTACCCTGGAAATCCAGTATCTATCAGCATATACTGGAAGAGTTTCATTAGAGTCTTTTAATGGAATATATTCAATATCATTGCCTATTAAGTAAGAGTATTCACTTATTATACCTTTAAGAAGTATGGAAATTGAAAATGTTCCTTTATTAAATTTCAGTTCACCATACTGAACTTTTGAATAAATCATAATATTATTCAGAAGATCCAGTATATTTAAACTGCTTGAATGAATTAGTTCTATGGATTTAAGTTCTGGAGATTCAATATGTCTATAAGTTGAAGCTTTAAATTTCTCCGTAGCCACTATAATATTGTTAACTGGTATTCTAAGTTCTTTTGAAATATTGCCAAGGAATTCATCTTTTACCTTATTGAGATAGAGTATCTCATCTAAAAGCTCTTTATTTTTATTATAGCTTCTAATATATTGTCTCCCTAAAACAAAGACAATACTAATCATAAGCCCAAAAACTCCAAAAGGAGCTAGGGGGGTGTCCATAATTCTAAAAATATTATATGAATACAAAATATCGTTTAAAGCCAATGGTAAAAGGAACAAAATGCCTATTAATATTGGTAAGGCATCTCTTTTACCATCCTTGAATTCTGTAATCAAAGTAAAAATAACAAAACCTAAATATACAAAATGCAGCCAGCTGAAGTGATCTTGCAAAGCAGAAAAAATATTTGTAGGGAATATTAAAGTTAATAATGAAAGACTTAAAGCAATAATTACTGCGATATGAGTTACTACTCCTATAATTTTTCTTGGAAAAATACTATTTATGTATAGAAGAAAAGTTACACTTATCCAGTAATTGATAAGTACTCCAATGGTAAGGGAAAGATGAAAATTAATATTAGGAAAATAGTTTCCTACAGCATAATTATATGAAAAAAATCTTGATAATATAATAATAAGTTCACATAAAGATATATATATAAAACTCACATTTCTATTTCCTGTGAAAAAGACTGTAAGAAAAAAGCAAAATAAAATAAATGTACATCCAGATAGTAAATCCAGAAAAAATGTATTCCAATTATTAAGAAGAGCAATTTTTTCTTCCGAACCTATTATAATTGGTGATTTAAATCCTCCACGCCAGGTAGCATAATTTGAAACCTGAAAATTAATATAAAATTTATTAGAAGGAGCCGTAAAATAAGTAATCAGTGGAAGATATTCAGCTTTACTGGAAGTAGAATTAGATGAAACAATACCATTGTGAGCTATTTCTTTTCCTGAAATAATTAATCTATAGGCAGTACATTGAGGATTTATCTTTAAATATAATTTTTCACCTTGCTTTGCTTTAACCTTTAAACGATAAGAGGCAAAACCATTTCCGGAAAGAGATTTTCCATGAAGTTTTATTCCATTCCAATAATTGGGTATTGATGTGGAGGCATCTTTAGAATAATTTTTGTCATCAGAAATAAGCCTTTCCCAATAAAAATTCCAATTGCCAGATAGTATTACAGAATTCTCTGTATTGGGATTCCAATTTGAAAGGTCAATGGCTCCATTACTTATTCTAGGTAGATTTTTATTTTGATTATATTGAAATAAAAAAAGTAGAATAATAGCGAAAATAATAGTAGAACAAATAATAAATATCTT
>JAQSXU010000252.1 GCA_029256485.1 Clostridiaceae bacterium | reverse complement strand
GAACCTTTATTATGCTTAATTATATATGCAAATCAATATAGATTGGAATAGATTTGACTAAATTAATTGATTCTTGTAAATAGCCACTTTTGGGCATCAGTACCATTATCAGTCCATTGCTGAACCGCTGCACCATCAGCGGTTGATGAACTGGCTACATCCAGGGCTAATCCACTAGCCTTATTAATTAGCTTATAATAGCCACCACCTACATCTATGATACGCCAACGTTGTGCATCATTATCATTGTTAAAACATTGCTGTAGCTGCAAACCAATGGTAGCAGCTCCATATGGCACATCCAGCACCTTACCACTATGTATTGCTGTTAATTTATAGTAACCATCTCCCATAAGCTCAACTCTGAACTGCTGGTTACTTGCAGTATAATTAGTCCATTGCTGCATTTTTGCTCCGTCTAATTGGGAGGCATCAGTAACATCAAGAACTTTACCGCTGCATTTTGCAGTCAAAGTATAAACACCACCACTTACAATACCGGTTGGAGCAGTTGCTTGATAAACTCTAACATAATCTACTAACATTTGCGAGGGGAAAGGAGTTGATGTGTTGGGACTGCCAGGCCAATTTCCTCCGACTGCAAGGTTTAGTAAGATAAAGAATGGTTTTTGGAATTCTTCTGTATTACCAGTTCCATTGGCAATATAGAATTCATTAAATTGTACACCATCCACAAACCATCTAATATAATTAGTATCCCACTCGATGGAATATACATGATAACCTGAAAAATCTACAAATCCGGATTCTCTGCCATAACTTGCGTAGCCGTTGGCATCCCAGTGAACAGTACCATTTACAAAGGAATTGGCATTAACACGCTCCATAATATCAATTTCTCCGCAATAAGGCCAACCAACAGATGAAAAATTACTGCCAAGCATCCAGAAGGCAGGCCATAAACCTTGACCCGTCGGCAGCTTTATACGAGCTTCAATTTTACCATAGGTAAAATTACGGAGCCCCTGAGTCTTAATTCTTGCTGAAGTATAATTCATCCCTCCATAGGATTCCTTGCGTGCAGTTATTACAAGATTTCCGCCTGTTACTTGGAGGTTTTCAGTACGATTTGTATAATACTGTAATTCATTGTTACCCCAGCCATTTCCGCCGGTACCTGTTTCAGCAGTCCAGTTGGAAGTTTTGAGGGAAGTGCCGTCAAATTCATCGCTCCAAACCAAATTCCAATTGGTAGCAGCATCCGATTCTTTGCCAGGTATAAAAGCAAATAATAACAGCACAGATAATAAAATATTTAGCCATTTTCTCTTTTTGAACATAGTACTACCTCCTATAATTTAATTAATTTGGTTGAAATATATGATAATAAGCATGAATTTCACACCTTCAATGGAATCACCTCTTTCAATCTTTATATAATGTATTTGTTGCTGGAGCATAATTACGAAAATAAGAGGCTTAGATGATACAAAAGTATTTGTTATGTAACCTGAAATAACAGGGCTTAAAAGAGATATGAGAAATGCTTGTCTATATTATATGTATATGCTGCAATAGGACAAGTTATGACTGGAAAGATAGAGTTTATCCAGTATATCCATCTATATTCATCAGCTCGTCTGTAGCCGATATAGCATTAGAACTCATTAAATGGCAGCCTGCGCTAAGCGCCTGATGTGTCTACATTATATTTCCATAGCGCATTTTGCATTATCAGGGTCAGGAAATTATACCTTCTATTTTTGATGCAACTCGCAAATTTCATGTAGGGATGCAAAACTTCCGCAGGATGGCATGCTGTCTTTCGGTAACATTTCAAGAATGCTGCAAAGGAGATTACCATTATTAATCAGCATCTCTTTTGTATCCTCAAGGCATGTTGAAACGATAATAATGATGACGAATTGTGGTCGGGATAAAAAATAAGGGGTCTGACCACAATATTTAGTGGTTATAGAACAAAAAATGAGCCAAAATCGAGGCAAAAAAGTGCAAATTTTGGCCCGCTTTTTTGGCCGTTTTCATAGATGACAAAGGGTAATTGGAGGGATACGACCTCTAAAACTACAATTTCATACATGAAAATCCAAAGGCATCAGGACAGCAAATCTTGATGTTCTTGTTTTTATGTACAGACTAAAAACAGAGTGTCTTTCCGTCGCTAAACAAAAAATGAGAGTTATTTTATAAGTACTCAACAATAGAGTGCCTAATATATTAATCTAATTCATGAGACAATTACTTCTAAATAAAAATTCATTGCTTTCAAGTAATATGAACCGAAAGTCTCAAATGGACAGCAATATAACAGTCGCAAAAATATCTGCATCGTATGTCGCTGTACCGATATGAGTGAATCCTTTGATGGACTGGATGCTTTTGTGTAGGAGCAGTTTCAGATGAATACATCCTCATCAGAACTCAATCGCCGCACCTCACTTAAATCAAAGGGATCATCCATAATCACCCTATCCTGGTTGCTTATTACATTATACCAAAGCTACAGTATTTCTCAAATTTTTGATACAATAGGTATTTTTAGCTCATAAAGAAGTTCATTATAAAGCCTTTCAGAGGCTTTTTCTAGTTGCTCTTTTTTACGAATAAAACCAATCATTAAGCCAAATTCTATATTTGCTAATTTTCGTCTTATTGTCATATCTGGAACTGGTTCAATAGCGGCTACAGGCAAGATAGAACATCCAATACCAGCCTGAACAAACTGAATAATTGTTCTTCCATCATTAATTTGTATCATAGATTTAAGTGGTATTCCTGAAGCACTAAAATGCTTATCAATCTCATTTCGATAAGAGCAGTAGGATTCTGTAAGAAGTAAATTTACATCACTTAAGTCCTTAAGAGTAATCTCTTCTTTTTTAGCAAGTGGATGTCCGATAGGCAGTAACAAATCCATTGGTTCCAAACAAATAGGTTCAAAAAAAAGGTTAAGATTAGCTGGGGGAGCAAACCCTATTCCAATATCTAGTTGGTTATTTATAATTTTTTGTGTAATGACTTCTGAACTGCTAAGTTCAAATGTCAGCTTAATGTTTGGATACTCCTTAAAGAAAGCTATTATTTTTGGAATTAGCAAAGATCTTCCAATTGTACTTATTGTCCCTAATCTAACATGCCCCATTTGACCAGTAACAAAGTTATCCATTACTTTTTTAAAAGTATCTGCATGTTCAAGAAGTAACTTGGCATTCATCCAAAAAAAATCACCCTCTTTTGAAAGAAGCATTCTTCGACCTACCTTTTCAAATAATTTAATCCCCAACTCTTCTTCAAGCTGCTGAATATGAAGTGTTACGGTAGAGGGTGCATATCCCATCTTTTCTGCAGCTTTTAAGTAACTTCCCTCTGTAAGTATATTTTTAATTGTTTGAAGCTGTTTTAATTCCATACATTCTCCTATAGTTCATTTTAAATGAACTAAAACCATAATAACTTTCTATTTTCAATAGAATAGAAATATTATATCATAAAAGAATGAAAATATAAATTGTATTGTAGTTAGGAGGAAATTTTATATAATGAATTTAGAACAATATATAAAAGATACAGCTGTACAACTTGGCTACGAATCATGTGGAATCATTAAAGTGGATTATTTCAATGATTTTGTTGATGGATTAGAGAAACATAAAACTTATTTTCCGCATGCATCACAATTATATGATTCCATTAAATATATGGCTAATCCAAAGAAGAGTATTCCTTGGGGTAATTCAATCATTGTCTGTTTATCAGAATATAATAAATACTATATTCCCAAAAAGCTAAATGACTTTATTCAAAGATTTGATCTTCTTGATTATAGACTGAATTATCCCAAAGAATATGAAAATAAATATATATTTCAGGACTATTTGAAGCAGATTGGATTAAGAGTAGAAGAGGTCAAAATACCTAAAAGGTGGGCAGCAGTGAAAGCCGGTTTAGGGAAATTTCGTAATAATAACTTTATCTATGGAAATCATGGTTCTTGGGTCACTATTGATACATGGATTGTTGATAAAGAACTAATATATGAGAAAGCCTTGAATGACATAAGATTTAAATGTCCTGTTAATTGTAATCTCTGTATCAAAGCCTGTCCAACCGGTGCATTATCAGCACCAATGCAAATGGATGTCACCAAGTGTAATGCCTATTTAACATATAAATCTATCGTAGCATCAGGCAATAAAATGAATTATAGTCAATGCATATGCGACATCTGTCAAAGTGTCTGTCCTATTAATAAGAAAAATGAAATAATAGGTTTTAAAGAGTCCTTATTATTAGAAAAACTGTTGAATTTAGAAAGTATATTTTCAATGAATGAAACCATATTTTTCCGGTTACTACAACCATATTATAGAAATATAGAAAAAGACAGCTTTGGGATATGGAAGTGTAATATAATAAAGTCTATGGTTAATGAAAGCACTAAGAAATATATTAAGTATTTTCTAATAGCATTAAATGATTCTGATAAAAATGTACAGGAAGAGGCTCAATGGGCACTGGCTACTAAATTAAAGTAAGCAATATTCAAGGAGGCAGTATGAAAAAATATTTAAAAAAAAGTTTAATGGTATTATTTTTAATGGTATTGTCATTTAACACACTGGCATGTAATAAGGA
>JAQSXU010000251.1 GCA_029256485.1 Clostridiaceae bacterium | reverse complement strand
TTATTCATTTTAATTCCCCCTATCTACCTTTCTAAAGAATTATATGCATAAAGCATTTATTATATACTATTTTTTCATAGGATAAACAGTAACTTTGTTGTCTGGGATTTCAAAGAGATTTACCACAGCTTTAGTTATACTTAAAGCTATGACTTTATCTTCTGCACCTTCAGCAACAATACAAACCCCTGTTATCTTAGGTTTGTTTGTTTTTATTATCAATGGCTCAGACTTACTTCCATCATTTGTAATTACCACTGTGGTTCCATTATTTTTTTGTGTATTTTGCCTTTTCCCCCCTACATTATCACTTTCGGTTGTAGAAGTAGTTGAATCATTAGTGTTTAATGCCGGAATTTGTTCTTCTCCACTGTCAAAGTAAATCATCACACTTACTTTTCCTACTCCTTGAATTTGTTCCAAAATGCTTTTAAGCTCAGAGTTTAACTGTTTCTCATATTCTGTACTGCTGTTTGATTGAACTGTACTTGTATTATTTTTCTGAACATCGCTGTTTGCGTTAGGATTAGCAGTCGTTTTAGCTGTATCACTATTAAAAAAAGAAAAAACTATAAAAAACAGAACTGCAATTAGGCATACTATTACCACATTAGAAGCTTTTTCTTTTGGGCTTGCTTTATCAAAGCTTTTCATAAACTCCTTTAATAATTTGTTTATATTCATTTTATTCCTCCTTTAAATGTTATTTAATAATTTTACTGTTTATATACTTTTATTATTGAAGTTGAAACCTTTGTTTCCTCACTTAAATACTTCTTAACTAAGTTTGAAGTTTCTTCATTTACATTCTCTTTTCCAGTGTTTACATATTTGCTGTCATCATTTATTACTATTTTTTTAATTTTTTGTACTTTTCCATCTGCAACTGATACATTAATTTCCTTTATTTGAAAATTATTATCGCTTTGATTATATTCACTTTTTACTTCAACGTTATAGTTGTACTGTGGCATTTTTTCTTTTAAAATTTTTTCACATAAAGTTTTTAAATTACTGTTAAAGTTTTCAATAGTACTATTTACATTTGACTGCTCATATTTAGTAAAATCATCATTATAGTTTCCCTTGCTCAAGGTTTCTGCAGCCTTGGTAGCATAAGCATCAATATCATAATTTTTATCAAAAACCTTGATTATTGGTTTTATCAGCACCGTTATGATTATGAGACCCAAAATAAGTTTTGCATATTTTTTCATTTTATTATCTGGAAGAATCATTTCTACAGCAGTAACAAAAAATACTACTATACATATGTTAATCACCCAATCTTTAAGTTGCTGCATCATATTTAATCCCTCTTTCTTTGAAACTCATCCTTTATCCAATCAGCGCTTTTCCCGCAGTAGCAATAATTGAGATCATAATAAAAAACATTACAGATACAGAAATTAGACAGGACATAATCAAAATTAGTGAATCACCAGCGGAATTTATAGTTTTTACTAATCTGCTGTCACTTATGGGCTCAATCAAAGCAGCTGTGAGTTTATAAACTAATGCTAAAACAACAATTTTTATTATTGGGTAAACTACTATAAATAATAAAATGATTAGTCCCACTGTACTGAGTGCATTTTTTAATAACAATGAGTATCCTGCCACAGTTGAAATTGCATCTGAAAGACATTTTCCAACTACAGGCACAAAGTTATCCACTGCATACTTTGCTGTTTTTGCTGTTACCGCATCTAATGTTTTAGAAGTTATTCCCCTTATAGTGATTATGCCAATAAAAACTGTCATTATAACACCCTGGCACCATAAAGCAATTTGATTTAATAACTTTGTTAAATTGCTTATTTTATATTCATCTGACAAATTATTTACAAACTGCAGTACAAAGCTCATTAAAATAAGTGGAATAATAAAATCTACAAATATTCTTGCACTTATGTTTATGGCACCTATTATAATAGGATCCATCACTGCTGCTTCTGTGAGCCCTCCTACAGTAGCAACAAGCATTAACAATACAGGAATCAGAGCTGTCATAAAATCTACCATTTTATTTATTGTTTCACTGGCTATATTTACACCCATGTAAAAGCTCTTTGACATTAGTATTATAATTAAACCGTAACAGGCAAAGTAAGCTATGTTAGACAGACTCTCATTGCTAAAAGCCTTCTGAAGATTATTTAATAGGGCACATATAACGGCTATTGAAATCAACGTTGCCATTAACTTCAGTGAAGAAGCCAGCTCTCTAAATGAATATATTATTAAGCCCTTAGATATTTTTGTTAGAGAAAATTTTCCGTCACCTGATTTAATGTAGTCTTTTACAAAAGTTCTTGCATCTAAATCCTTTAATACTTCATATTGATTCTTAATATTTGTCATATAATTATATAAATTTTCTACAGCTTCAGTATCTTTCGTACTGGTATTATTATTTGATGCTATGGCTTGTACATTAAAAGGCGCTGCCAAACATATAAAAAAAACTGTTATAAAAATAAATAGTTTATAATTTTTCATACCTTCACCTACATTATCTTTAGGATTGATTGAAGAACAGCCATCAAAATAGGAATTGCCAGTACTAATATTAATATTTTTCCTGAAAACTCCACTTTTGAGGCAAGGCTGTTTTCTCCAGCGTCCCTGCAAATTTCGCTGGAAAATGTAGCCAAATATGCTATACCAAGTATTTTAAAAACCGTGGTTAAATATACCGCATCTATGTGTGCATCAACAGCTAATTTTTCAATGAACTCCAAAACTACTGTAATTTTTGTTAGCATAAATATAAATATTATTACACCTGCAACAATACTGACCTGAACAGCTAAATCATTTCTCCTGTCCTTAAATATCAAAACTATAAATAAAGACAAAAATGCAAAAGCTACAATCTTTATTATTTCCATGAAATCCTCCTAGAGTTGAAATAAGGTTTTAACCGCACTAAACAATTTATATATCAAGTTAATTACCATCAAAAGTATAATTATAATCCCTGTTAAGTTTGTAACTACTGCATAATCATCTTTACCACTGGTTTTTAAAATTTTATCTAAAATAATAATTAATATACTCACGGCACCAATTTTGAAAATCATGGATACATCCAACACTTTACAACACCTCCAAATAATCTTTAAATAAGCATAATTACCACAGTTGTACCTATAGTAAAACCTAGATATCTATACATTTTTATATTTTTATTTGCAGCTTCTTCGGATTTTCCAATTTGTTTTTTTAAATTATTAAGGGTGAGCTGAAAAATCCTTTTATGACCATCTATGTCACTTTCTCCAATGGTCTTTGCCATATCAAGTATTATGTTTATGTCTTCCTCATCAACACTTAAACTTTTTTTGTTTTCAGTAAATACCTTTTCAAATGCTGAATATACAGTATCTACCTCATTTGTGTATAAAATAGAAGCAATTTTTTCAAAAATACAACCAATAGGATATTTGCTTTTTTTTGAAATATTTGAAAGTATTTCCGGCAGCGCAGTATGAGTATATATTAATTCATTTTGAAACTGATTTATTGATCTGGCTAATTCGTTTAATTGATCTGTTCTTCTCTTGAAACCTTCACTGTAAAAAAATCCTGCAGCTGTTGATGAACCTATTATTAAAAAGCTTAATATTATTTTAATAATCATATTTGTCTCCTCCAAAGAACTTGTTTCTTTGTGAAATCATAAATATATTCCACAGTTCCAGCCCCGCTGCTGCAACTTAATATAATAGCTCTTTGAAACACTTTGTTTTCTACAAGCTCTCTAAATACAGCCCTGTCAAATAAGTCCTCTACACCATAGCCATGTATTGTAGAAATAAGATTTACTCCACAATTTAGTGCCATTAATATACTTTCAACATCCTTATAAGTTCCAATTTCATCACATACAATTACATCAGGTGCCATACTCCTTACAGCCATCATAATTCCTTGACTTTTTAAGCATCCGTCAAGTACATCGGTTCTTTTTCCAATATCCAGCTGTGGTACACCGTTATAGCAGGCCCCAATTTCACTTCTTTCATCTATAACACATACCTTTTTCCCTTTGAAATTCAAACTACCATACCCATCAGAAATTAGCCTGGTCATATCTCTAATTAAAGTGGTTTTACCGCACTTAGGTGGTGATATTATAATTGAATTAATAATGTTTCCATTAGATAATAAGTATGGTATTACATGACTAGAACATCCTGTAACAGCTTTACATACCCTTATGTTTATAGATGCTATATTTTTTATGGTTTTAACTTTTCCATCTTCCATAATGCATGTCCCACACAAGCCAATTCGATGACCTCCACTTATAGTTAAGTATCCCTGCTTAATTTCTTCCTCAAAAGCATATATGGAATAATTGCTCATTCTCTGTACTATGCTTTTTAGGTCCGCAGTGCTTGGACTATACTTGAATTCTATCTCTTTATTATCTACCTCAGCCATTAATGGTCTATCAGTTCTAATTCTAATCTCCTGAAGGTCATTTAAATTTGAAATTGAACTCAATATGGTCTTTATATTTTGCGGCAGTATGCTGAAAATATCTTTTGTGTTCATATTTTTTATCTCCCCTTCCTTATATAAACAATATTTAAATTAATAAGGAATT
>JAQSXU010000250.1 GCA_029256485.1 Clostridiaceae bacterium | reverse complement strand
AGTTCCAAGCGGTGTTATTTCCATCCCAACAAGAAACCTTCATTCATCAGGTGAGATATTTAATAAATCAGATGTGGCTGAATGTATTAAATTAGTTCAGGCTGTAATTTCAAAATAACTTTCATAATGTGATAGTATTAACTTACTGTCACATTCTTTTATTTTGAAGGCAAACTATTTCTTGATACAAATAATTCTAAATGTTACAATTACTTTAAGGAAATAAAATACAGTAAGATAATTAATTAATTATAAGGAGGGTAAATGAAAATTTTCGAACAAATAATTGAATTTGAAAAAATTTGTCCTATGACATACTTAGATTATAAGTTAACTTCATGGGGAAGGATGTTTAGTGACATAGATAATAAAGAAAGTTTCACCTCTAATTATGCAGTTATTGATAAAAACGAAAACATCGACGAAATTATTAAGGAAGTAGAAGAATATTACAATTTAAAAAATATAACACCTAAGATTTTTTACCGACATGGCTCATTAGATTTAAATGTTCTAAAATTTTACTTTGAAAAATATGATTATTCAATAAGAGAATTTGATATAGAACTCATGATTTGGGATATGAGTTCTAATAAGAATAAAGATAACAAAAATAATATACATTTAATAGGACATCCTCTTATTGGACAAGAATATGCTCTTGCCATAGAACAGGATGATGGCGATATTTATGGCATCATACAATTAAATAAACAGATATCTGCCGGAAATAATATGTTTTTTTCTTATGACGAAAACAGAAATCCTGTTAGCATGGCATTGGCAGAAAAATATAACAACACAATCTATATTTCAAATGTTTATACAACACCTTCAATGAGACACAAAGGATATGGCATGTCTGTTATAAATGCTATTATAACATATTATAAGGATTCTCTAATATATTTACATACTCATAATCCTGAAGCTGCTAGTATTTATAGACAATTGGGTTTCTCAAGTGAAACATTTAAATCATGGTGGGCAGTAAAAGGCTCATTGCCAGAATGGTGTAAATAAGTATAACAAAATCTATAAACCTGTGGGAATTGAAATAATAATAAAAGGAGTCGCACTATGATCAAATATAAGACATTAGAAAAAACAGACATAGAAATAATGCATAAAACATTTTTAAAAGCTTTTAATGATTATCAAGTAAAAATGGAGTTGCCTCTTTCAAAATACGAAGACATGCTTATGAGAAGAGGATACAATCCTGAAATTTCAATGGGTGCATTTGAAAATGGAGAATTGGTTGGGTTTGTTTTTAATGGATTGCGAAATTGGGATGATAAGCTTACTGCATATGATACCGGCACAGGTGTGGTAAGTGAATATAGAAAACAAGGAATTACCAGCAATTTGATGGCTAATATTAAACAGCTTCTTAAATCAAAAGGAATCCATTATTACTTGCTTGAGGTTATAAAGACTAACACAAATGCCCTTGAATTATACAAAAAGCAGGGCTTTGAAATTGTCAGAGAGTTTGAATGTTTTCGTCTGGAAAAAAATATTTTTGAACAAAGTGAATATTGTAGTCACAATATTTATAAAAAACAAACATGCAATGGTAGTAGCCAGTTTTCAAAACTATGGGATTTCAATCCATCCTGGCAGAATTCTACAGACTCAATAACAATAAAAAAGGATGATTTTTATTGCATAAATGTAAAATTAGCTAATGAAGTAATCGGCTATGGAATTATTGATAAAAAAACAGGAGATATTCCTCAAATAGCAGTACATAAGGATTATAGAAGAAGAGGAATTGCAAAAAGTATTATTACTGAATTAATTAATAATACTGATTCAAATAAAATATCAGTGCTGAATGTAAACAAAAATTCAACTCTGGCTAAATTTTTACATGATTTGAACTTTGAACATTTTATTGATCAATATGAAATGATGTTAACACTCTAATTCACAAAGAATTCTTGCTTAATAACTCTACTGATATAAAAAGATCTTTATACTACCTTTATTATCAATGGTGCCTAGAAGGACATTTTTTACCTCAGTTTGATGTTTACTCTTTAAATTTGAAATAACCCAGTCTTCATCTTTATTAACTTGATCTAGTTCTTTGAAAATAATTTTACCTTCCTTTATAATTGTTATGGGAAAATCAAAAGGTTCTGCCTCCATCTGATAGAAAGAGGGTGTAATGGGTTCGTATTTAGGATGTAAAAATACAGATATTTTTCCGTCCGCTTCCCATATAGCTAAAGATACCTTTTTAACATCTTCAACTTTAGCTTCACGTAATTCTTCTAATAAAACATCAATAGATATCCTTGCTTTTTTTAATCCTTTATATATTATTTCCCCGTCTTGAACAACTACAATTGGTTCATTATTAAGAATTTTTCTTAGCACAGGAAATTTAAGAACTCCATATATACCAATAAGATAAAGAACAACTATTACAGTTGTTGTTATAACAGAACCCTTTAAACCAAGGTTTTCATCAGATAAAGGATGAGCAATAATATTTCCAATAACTAATGCAATAACAAAATCAAGAAGTCTTAATTGAGAAATGGTACGTTGTCCTAAAACCCTTGCAACTGTAACCAAAAATATAAATGCAATAATTGCACGTAGTGCCCACTCAATTGAGGTAAGTGATTCTTTTCCTTGTAAAAAATCCATATAAAAATCTCCTTTATAAGATATTAACACATATTTTATGTTATATTATTTTAACCAAGATTATAAAAATTAATTGGATCAATTTACATGCGGCAGGTGAAAAAACTATAATATTTGATAGTAAATTATTAGTGGAACTATTTTCTAAATATTACGTCTATACTAATATGTTTATTTTGGAGGTCTATTATGGCAAAGTTTGAAAAGACAATAGTTGGTAATTTTGAGGAAGTTATAAACCGATTACAAAGTGAAATAATAAACAGCGGAATTTCTATGGAGTTAGTGGAAGAAAGCAATTATAGTTCAGGGGATACAAATATTGCAGTTCGTGTATATGATAAATATTTCATGCGAAACGGAAACAGAGCAAGTTTAAGTTTAACGGTAGCAGGTCATGGTAATGATATCTTTATTTCTGCAATCGGCGCAGGCGGCGGGCAAGGTATTATTTTTAATTTTAGTCTTGGAGCTGAAGAAGAATTAGTTGACGTAGTAAGATTTTGTGTAGAACAAATGAATTAATGTTAATATTCAAAATTATATTCAATGCGTTTCTCATATTAGAGATTTAATTACATTAATAAATAGGAGTTATTATTATGGAAACAATTCTTTATAAAAAATTAGAGTTATATGAGATAAATGAAGAACTATTTAAGGATTTTAACAGATATCAGGAAGTTAAGAAATGCTGGCGCAAAGTAGACGGTAAGTGGGTATTAAAAAACATTGCTTTTACTGAACAATGGAGCAAGAAAGAATATCAATATCTGATTAAATGCTTACAAAATTCTATAAATACAGGCGGAAAAGTACTAGGTGCTTTTTGTGATAAAAAGCTTATTGGTTTTGCTTCTGTTGAAAATAACTTATTTGGCTTACATAATGAATATATACAGCTATCATGTATTCACACTTCATATGAGTTTCGCGGCACTGGAGTAGGAAAAAAATTATTTTTTTTAATGTGTAACCACGCCAAAGAACTGGGTGCACAGAAGTTATATATTTCAGCTCATTCATCAGAAGAAACTCAAGCCTTTTATACAGCAATGGGGTGTATTGAAGCAAAGGAATATAATACAGAGCTAGCAGAGCATGAACCATGCGACTGTCAAATGGAGTATGAATTATTTAAATAATTTAGTTATTAGTTCTTTACAAATAAAATTTAAGAGAAAATAAAAGTATTATCACAATATTTGGAATATAATCATTAACTATTCTATATATAAGAATAAAATAATAGTTTTGGTGCATATTAACTTTTGAAAATATTATTACAGGAGTTTTATATGGATGAACCTAAAATAGCACTAAAACAACCAATAGCTATACAACTTAAGCAAGGGGAAACATATTATTACTGTACGTGCGGTAGAAGCTCAAATCAACCTTTTTGTGATGGCGCCCATGAAGGCACTTCATTTACACCTTTAAAATTTGAAGCTACCATTGATGGAACCTCACACTTATGCATGTGCAAGCATACAAAAAATCCTCCCTATTGCGATGGAACACATGATACTTTAAAATAGACTTAAAGCTTTGCTAACTGCAAGGCTTTTTCTATATTAACTTGAATTGACTTTAAACATGGACAATGATAACATATTTATTGGTAAGTAATAAAAGTAAAATAAGATTTTAGTAACAAGATAGATTTATTATTTAAGGATGGGGATTATGGAGATAAAAAAGCTGGAACAAATTCATTTAAAGGATGCATTGGATTTAATTTTAAATGTTTTTATGGAATTTCAAGCACCGGATTACTCAATTCAAGGTATTCTAGAATTCAAGAAATTTATTGCTTATGATAATATTATTGAGAAATTTAGAAATAATCAAATGCTGTTTTGGGGTTGTTTTAAAGAAGATAAATTAGTAGGTGTAATTTCAACAAGAAACACTAATCATATTTGCTTGCTATTTGTAAAAAAAGAATTCCATAAA
>JAQSXU010000001.1 GCA_029256485.1 Clostridiaceae bacterium | reverse complement strand
TTTTGCTTTATAGCTAATCATTTCTTTTAGTTTAAGTATTGGTATTTGAACAAATGTCTTATTGTAGTTTAAGTTTTGTTTAATACCATGGATATCGCCTATTACTATTGTTTCACATTTATGTTTTAGTGCTAATTCAATAACAATTTTGCTTGCTTTATGCATATAGTTATTAACATAGTTTTCCCTATAAGTTCTAAGACGTGTTATTTCCTTAGTGTCTTTATGTTTTTTACTGCCAACCATATGCATAGAAATTCTTTGCAAATGTACAATTTTCTTGTTAATATGGCTATTTACCGATTTAAGAGGTTTCCCATTGATAATGTAGCTTTCTTCATTGTTTAAGAATGTCATTGTTGCAAGATTTGAAAGACCTAAATCTATTGCCAAAATATTACTGAAATCACTTGGTAAAATTACTTCTTCTTTTAGATATACTAAAATTATTGACCATTCTTTTAAAGAACTATTCCAGCAAATCTTTGCTTGTTGAAGACTATTCCAATCAAATAGGCTTTGAAGTTTGTCAGAAACTTCAAAATTAAGGCTATTTACACCATATTTTAATTGCATAGCTTTAGAAAGTGATAGAATTAATGTATTATTTTTAAATCTTATTCCTGCAGATGTAAAAATTATTTCATTTTTCCTATCATTTAAATTTTTATACTTTGGTGGTTTAGGTATACCCTTGTATTTTGAAGGGTTTTTCTTAAAATCAGCAATTGACTTGAAATAACATTTCCAGTTCTGGTCTAATACTTTTAAACAATACTGATAGTTGTGGCTATGAAGAAATTCTTTATGCCAATTAGAAGTGTAAATTTCATTCATTTTGTAATATGATTTCACACCAAGGTTTAAATTATCATAATTAGCTATGTTGTATAGATTTGTAGTATGATAGCTCAATTCTTCAATAATGTTAGCTTGTAAACTATTTAGCTGTGGCTTAAATTTAAAAGATAATCGCATATATGCTTCACCTCCTTGGAAAAGAACTTATGTTCTAATTATACCTTCTAAATGATGAAATTTCAATACATATAATGTCTTATCAGACGTAAAAATTCATCCCCCACTTTTGATGATGGGGGTATTTTTCTATAAAAAGATAAAATTCCTCATACCCTTGACATATTTAATCATATCAAGAATACTAAAGATGACATTTCTTTTAAAACCTCCTAAATATAACCGTATTTTTATAATATTGTAATTCAGGAGGTTTTATACTGTTTAATAGATAACCCTATTTAAGATATAGTTTCACTTTTGCTACACTATCATATCCTAATTTATACAAATCTTCAACTTCTAAAATAAGTTCCTTATATGAATCTACACTTCTCTCTTTTACTATGCTAATAGCTCTTCTTAAAAAGAAACTATCAGTTTCTAATGCCCGATTTGACGGAAATAAAATAGCATTTATTATATCCTTCTCGGCAGAAAGATATGGTACTCTCCTATGCATTCTAAATTTTTGAACAAACTTTATAAACTTTCCTTCATTATCTCTTAAAGGATAATTATGATAATACCCTTTTATAGTCAATTCCTTTAATCCACTTTGAACACTTGATATACCGTCAGTTGATTTACTTAATAGACCTTCAATATTTGTCTGCTCTGAGTATATATTCATATACGTTAATAAACCTTTAGCTTTCCAAGAAATCTCAGTATCTTGGAGATATGTAATTTCTCTCATAAATGTAGAATCTCCTTTCAGTACCATTATCGTTTTATCCATAAATGGATTATATACTCATTATATCAATTTATTAACTATTTTTCAACAAAAAAAGAATGCAAAATTAATTGCATCCTCTTTTAATTATTATTCTGTAATTCTTTTGCGAATATTATTTACGAAAGAAAGAAAATAATAAATTGTTGTTACTACTAAAACTACAAAAGTTATTAAAAATAAAGTCATACATAAAGTAACAAATATGTCCAACATTTGACTATTCTTTGATAATAAAACATCAAAAGAATTTAAAATCAAGTGAAAATCACTTGTTGGATTTCTATATTGTTCAATCATAAAATTAACTATAAATGACAACATAAAACTTATGAAACCTTTTTTTAAACAACTTTTTAATCTACCTTTAGATTTTGTACCTTTTAAATTCAATTCACTTGTCATGATATTCTCCTGTTTTATTTTATTTTTCGCCAAACATTTCTTTTGTTTTTTCTTTAATCCAGTAAATAATTGTATATGTTATAATAGAAACTACTGTACTATTAATGCCAAATATAGTTAAAAAACTTGATAACATTACGTTAATAGCAGTTAGAGTCTTACTATTTTCTACTTCCCCATACTTAGGTTCATATGGTTTACAGTTTCTAATAGCCATATATAAAACTATAATAAACACTACAAAAAATAAAGAAATAGCAAATGTAGCTAATGCAATAAAGTTATTACTTATTAGATTAGTCAAAAACGTATCTTCTCCGAAAACTACTGCAATGTTTTTTATAGTTCTTGCATTTGCAATAGTTACTGCATCGGATGTATTCATTTTATTAATCAACCCTTTTGTTAAAAATGGAAGTAAAATACTAATTATACCTTCTTTATACATTGGTTCACTTTTTAAAAATTTAATTACACTTTTCATGTAATCTTCCTCCTTATGAAATTTTTTAACTTCCCAAAGTGTTCTAAAACTTTCCTATGTAAAAAATTTTTATTGATGTTGTGATTTAATGCGTGATGTTTGAAAAATACTACCATCTGCCATATGAACCATTAAAGGCATATCTTGTTTCATTAATAGAACTTCTGAATATTTCATCGGTTCTTTACCAATCATGCCACCACTAATTTTTTTATTAGCTTCATCAATCTTATAAATATTATCATTTGAAGTTATGCAAAGCTTTATATTACTTAGATTTGCTACAACTTCTACAGATTCTGCCTTTTTTATTACTTCTTTCTTTTTGAAAATCCCCATAATATTTTTTAGCATTTTCTTATCCTCCTGCTTTACGCAATTTTAATTTCTTGCACTACACTTGTTGTTACATATCTTCCATCTTCTAATTCAAGAATTAATGGACAATTTTTTTCAGCAACTAATATTTTAGATATTTTTTTAACTTCATTGCCGAAAATTCCTCCACTTATCTCATTATTTTCATTAATAGTATAAGTGTTGTTTTTAGTTACATAATTTTTCATGAAATCCTCCAAGTTTCTTTACTGTTATATTTTTTTATTATTTAAGCTTCTAACCTTTTAACTTGAATACTTTTAAAATCTTCACTAATTTAATTCCTCTACTTTTAAATTTGTTAATAAAACCCCTATTCTAATAAATTTATATATTATATTAATTTTTTCCTGAAATTATAAAAGATAATAAAAATCCAATACTTAAGTTCGCATTATAAGCATAATTAATATCTTGCTTAATTTGTAAATTATTTTTGCTATTTTACGAATAATATGATATAATAATTTTATATAATACAAAATAAACATAAAGAAGGTGAAATATATGAATATTTTAAACTTATCTTCCATTAATGAAGGATTGTTATATAGTTGGCTTCCACATGATTTAAGAGCAGAAAAGATTGTATTTTTCCCTGATGCTTGCCCTGGTAAAAGTCCTCTTCCAACAGGAACAACAGTTTTAACAAAACAAGAAGATTGGAGAAAGTATACTTTGTCTGACATAGGATGCGGAATGCTTTTAATAAAGACAAAAATTAATAAAACTGAGTTTACAACTAAGGACTGGGATAGTGTTTATTCATTATTAAAAAACAACACAAATTCTAAAGGTCACTTGGGTTCTGGCAATCATTTTTTAACTGCATATTCTTCTAATACTTCAGAAGTTTATTTTCTCATACATACAGGTTCACGACTTGAAGGTAAAGAGATAAACAGTTTAATAGATAACCCTATTGCTTTCAATAGAGAATATTCAAATGTTATTGAATGGGCTAAAGAAAACCGAATAGCTATAAAGGAATTAATTGATAAAGTTTTTGGTAAATCACAGTTAATTTTAGATACCGTTCATAACTCTTTTGAAGAAACAAATGAAGGAGTCATTATACGAAAAGGTTCGGTAAAATTAAATAAAAATGATATTAGCGTAATCCCCTCCAACATGGATGGTGAAATGATTTTAATTAAAGCTACAGAGAACATAGATAATGCACTTAATTCAATCAGTCATGGTACAGGGAGAGTTATGAGTAGAGGCGAAGCTAAGAAGTATGCTGAAATTTTCGATTACGAAGAACTAAGAAATAGAATATATATACCAAACTCTATTTCGAATGATTCAATTAAAACAGAAGCACCATTTTGTTATAGAAATTTAGACGAATGTATGTCTTTAATAAGTGAATATGTTATCGAGATTGAACGTTTTAACCCTTTTGCATATATTGGTCAACTATAGGATAGGAGATATTAAAATGGCGATAAGACAGATAAGATTAAATAATGATGAAGTTTTAAGAAAAAAAAGTAAAGAAGTAGAAGTTATTAATGAAAAAATAATACAAATCCTTAATGATATGGTAGAAACAATGTATCATAATGGAAATGCATGTGGTTTAGCTTGTCCACAAATAGGTATATTAAAAAGAATAGTAGTAATAGATATGGGACAGGGGTTAATAAAGCTGATTAATCCTAAAATTATTCACAAAGAGGGAACACAAGAAGTTATAGAGGGTTGTTTAAGTATCCCTGGTAAAAGCGGAAAACTTAATAGACCAAAAACTGTAACTGTTCAAGCTCTAAATGAATTTGGGAAACCTATTAAAATTAATGGAACTGGGGACATGGCAAAATGTCTATGTCATGAGATAGACCATTTAGATGGAATTCTCTATACAGATAAAGTAATGCAATATACACCAGTATTAAAAAAATAATGTATAAAAAAATACTTAAAGATAATTGTTATCTTTAAGTATTTTTTTAGGGTATATGAGTTTAAGTGTGGAAATATTAATACACGACTAAAAAGTTATATAATTAAATTTTAATTTATAATATAGCATTTTTCCAACGTGCTAAATGCTATCCTACCCTTATGAATAACGACCAAGTTTTATTGCGTCTTCAGTAAGTTTATTCTCTTGGATTTTATTTGTTCGTTCTATCTCTTCTACTGATGGAAGTTTTATATTTAGTTGAAAATTATCTTTCAAAGCATTTTTAAAGGCTTTTATAGTCGTATAATATCTTTCATAATAATAATCACTTAGCCCATCATAGCATATTCCTGACATATTCTCTTCTTCTGATAACATGTCTTGCAATAAGTCATATGCTTTCTCAATTTTCTCCACTTCTTTTTCAAGTTTTTTCTTTTCTTCTTCGTTAATTAGTATTAACTTGCCATTTTTAATACCATCTACTTTATTCTTGTAAGTGTTTATTTCTTCATTAAGAACTTCGTTATCTATTCGTAAGTCTTCATTCTGTTTTATCAAGGCATTAATTTCTTCTTTTAAAACTTTGTTTTGTTTAGGAAACCATCTTGTAAATAACTTAGAAATCTCCATTTTCGTACTCTCCTTATTATATTTCATACTCTCATGTTAAGATAAATTTTAATTTTACACACTCTTTTCTATATTCAATGTTTCACTATTCCACAATTAAAGTTTTATACCCTTTTTTTATAACTAATAAAAACATCAGACATTAGCATACTTTTCGTTTTGACAAATATAGCACAAATGACCACAGTAGAATAAAAATAAAATGGACTATTATATGGAACAATATATAATTGATAATATACAGATACATAACTAATAGCTATTATGATATTTGTAATTACTATATATATAAAGGTCTTATATTCCTTTTTAATTACTACATTGTAAGAATCAATGCTGTAAAAAATGATAGCAGTTAAGACCCAAAATGTTAGAAGAATTTGATTTAACAAATTCATAATTCTCCTTTTTCTTAAAATATATTTTAAAGTTCAAGGCGATACAATATTGCCTTGAACTTCTTTATTTAAATTGTATAGTTTTATAATGTTTAATTATTTATACTTTCTAATTACAACGTTGTAAAAACCAAGCTGTTCAGGGCTATTTTGTATGAACGTTATTCTATATTTTTCATTAATATATTGTCCTATAGAACTATTATTTATAAATACATTATCATTACCGCAGACATTTTTAATTACTTGCTTTTGTTCTTCTATATCTTTGAAATTTTCTCCGTACTTATAGACTTTGCCTTCTTTTTCGTAAAATATTTCACCTTCTGGATTTAATATGATATCACTTACTGTAACATCCTCTAATAATTTAGATACTATATTTTCGTTCATTTCAAGCTTCCTTTCATTTTTTATTGTGTTATTTCCATCAATAATGGTTGAGTAGTAAATGACATTCTATCTGCACTGTAGAAATATTGTCCACTCCATTCTTGATATACCCCATCAGGAGTGAACCAGAATATACCATCAGCATTTAATCCATAAGTTCCATCTAAGTCAGGTGCTTGTGTTATAACAGGTGTTTCCCCCCAATATTCTCCCATGTCGTGTTCAATTGTGTGGATTTCTTCCATAGGTGTTAAGTAGCTATTTAAACTACTAACTTTTCCAAGGACTTGAACTTCCTTTATTAGTTGTCCTGCATCTGATAATAGATATAAATAACCTATTCTTCCTGATTGGTTAATAAATTCTATCCTTCTTTTAATATTTTCTCTTTCTAAACTCTTTGTTATTTTTGGCAAAGTATCATTTGCCATAATTGCTTTAGCTGATTCTTCATTTGCTTTAGAACTTGCTTCATAACTTGAATTATCCTCTACTGGCATACTACTTGTAGACATGCACCCAACAAGCGATAATAAAACCATTGCTATTAATAATATACATATAATTTTTTTCATAATTTTTCTAATTCCTCCTATTCCGTTTTTTGAATTTCCATTAATAATGGTTGAGTAGTAAACGACATTCTATCCGCACTGTAGAAATATTGTCCACTCCACTCTTGATATACCCCTTCAGGTGTAAACCAGAATATGCCATCTGCATTTAAGCCATAAGTTCCATCTAAGTCAGGTGCTTGTGTAATAACTGGGCTTTCTGCAGTTCGAAAATTTGTTGAGGTATCTACAATATGAATATCTTCCATTGGTGTTAGGTAACTATTCAAATTACTTACTTTTCCAAGGACTTGAACTTCTTTTATTAGCTGTCCAGATTTAGATAATAGGTATAAATACCCTATCCTATCTGATTGATTAATAAATTCAACTCTTTTTTTTATATTCTCTCGTTCTAAACTTTTAGTTATTTTTGGCAAAGTATCATTAGTTATAATAGCTTTTGCAGATTCTTCATTTGCTTTAGCACTTGTTTCATAACTTGATTTGTCTTCTATAGGGATACTACTTATAGATACGCACCCTGCAAGTGAAAATAAAGTTATTGTTACTAATATTATCGAGATAACCTTTTTCATTAGTTTAAATTCCTCCTATCTTGTTAATTCTTGACCTGCATAAAAAGCTCGACTAAGATTACTTGGTAAGTTGTCTTTAAATATACTCCTGTTTGCCATTTCAGATTTTGCATTATAATCTTCCATAGATAAATTAGTTAATTTTTGTAAAGCGTAATAACTGTTTCTTAAACTACTTTCCTCTTGTTTGTCTTCTCTACTCCATTTTTCCCTATCTTCTGGAAGTTCGGATTTAAATAATTCCCATTCTTCTTTCGCAATTTCTTCATTTTTTAAATTAACTCTAATAGTTGCTTCTTGTTCTTTGAACCATTCGTAATTATAAATAGCGTTATCAGCATCTAACGTTTTATTAACTACCCCATAACTTGTATCAACGCTTTGACTAATTGTATTGACTGGGAACAACAAAATTTTTAAACCTAAACATAATGGAATTAGTAAGATTAACCCTATAATAATAAATATTTTTTTCATTTAAAATCTCCTCTCTGATTTGTAATTTTCGTAATCTATAGTCATATTATATTATATTCGTTGACTATTGTCAATATAAATTATAATGTCTATTTTGAAATAATAAAAAAGAGCTTTTAGCTCTTTTCTTGTTTTATTAAATTATTTTCTTTTTTCAGGATTATGGGTTTTTCTGTTTTACAGAAATCAAACAACAAATTTCTTACAAGACTACTACTTACAAAAATACTTAATTTAATTAAAGGGAAATTCACATCAATAAATAGTATATTAAATAACCATATTGTAAATATTTGTATTATCGGGCTAAAAATCATAACAAAGCATTTGTAGAAATTCAATAAATCATTATTTATTATAATCTGCAACGTTGAGGTTATAAGAGATACATATGAAATAGTTATATCTAACATAAGTTTTACCATTACAATTATAGCAAAAAAACTTATTATACATTCAAATATAGTATATTTTAAAAGGCTTCTTGTAAATTCTTTACTAATAAATTCATTTAAGAACTTTATTGCAATATTTAAAATATCATCATAAAAACTTATTACAATTATTATAACTATAAATTTTATTATTGTTTTAATTTTACCTAATTTTATATTCTTTAAAATTTCTTGATTTTTTTCCATTTCATACAAATTATTAGTATTATATATTGAAATTTCACGATATGATTTAATTAAAAATATAATAAATGATATTATAGATAATAAAAAAGCAATATTTTTAACACTTATACTTGATGCACAAATAATAAAATCTTTGCAATATAATATTAAATCATAGAAAAGTTCAATTATCCCTGCAGTTATTATATTTGTCATTATCATAGAATTATCCATAATCCCTCCTTTTTTTAATAAATTTACTTTATAAAATTATTAATTGCAATGCGTTATGTGTTTTATATTGTCTTACATTAATATTTAGCTTAGAAATTTAACACGCACACATAGAAAAAGACACCCAAGATAGGTGTCTTTTTTATTATTCTATTTTACTTCTTTATTATAATCCATAATTTCCTTTTAACAACTTTTCAGCACTCATGTAATATGAGCCAAACCATTCATAATACGTTCCATCTGGTGCGAACCAATAAATTCCTCCTGCATTTTTTCCAAATGTATATTTTAGATTTGCAATTTGCAATGAAAATGGAAGTTTTTTTAAATCATAAATATTTTTAAATCGTTCCATAGTTTGAAAATCTTCAATCCTCATAAAGTAATTATCAATTAAACTATGTACCTTCCCATTAACTTCAATTTCCTTTATTTGACCAAAATCAGTTATTAGATAAATATAATTCAATTCATCTTTATTTACATAACCATTTGCTTTCCAAATAAATTCCATTCTTTTTCTTGTACTATGACTTGCCAAACTTGGAAAATTAAACTCATTGTTAGTTGATTGATGAAATATATTATTTTTTATAAATGATTTAGCTGTTTGAAAAATTTCTATAGAGCCTGCTTCATAACTATAATTATTTGTTAATAATACATTACATTGTAGCACTATTATTAAATTAAGTGTTATGACTAAAAGACTTATACTATTTTTCATTTAAACCTCCTTTTTATATGTATTTTTGATACATATATTTATATTATACACCATTTTTATATTTTGCAAAGTATTTAAGTTTTGTAATATCAGAAAACATATATAAAATTATATATGTTTTCTATTTTTACTAAGCATAAATATCTTAATTTTGTCTACATAATGAATAAACACCATCTCCCACTCTCTTATACATGTCTCTTACCCTATAAAAGTGAGTTGCGTAAGTCCCTGAACGCTTTTGAGAAAAATATTTATATTTTTTTGATATAATGCTCCACTGCTGTACCATTTGTCCTTTGTTTTCGAAGTTTTTAGGTATTTGTTTTTTAATTACTGCAAACTGAAAAGCCATAGTGTCTTTTCTAAATTGAGATATTATTAATTCTTCCATCTCATTTGTCAAAAATTCAATCTCTTTTCTTAACGAATTAAGTTTTACTTCTCTCTCTTCGTCTGAGAAATTATTAATAAGTTCAAGTAGTAACCTGCATTTATTAATGAAGATAGTTAGATTTTTTATTTCAATACTAAAGACATTATTTGTGCTATTCAAATATTCAATTATTTCTTCAAATTGCTTAATAATAAAAACAATTTTTCCCTCAAACCATAGTTTATTTACACTATCAGTAGCTATTATTGTCTGAATATATAAATTTTTCATATTAATAGCATCCCATAATGCATCATGCAATGTTCCTTCAACTGGTATTTTAAAAGTTTCTAATCCATTTTTTAAAGAAATCGGTCTTGCAAGTTTACTTTGAAGATAACTTTGGAAGTTAAAATACTTATTGATAGAAAGATTGCCATTATAACCTTTATCTCTAATTTCATCTCCAAGAACTTTAACATCTTCCTTACCCCAAAAGATAAAGGAAGTATTATTTATATCTCCTATCCAATCTTCAAATTCTTTTAAAACTATATTTAAAGTGTCTGCGTGATTTATTACATATTGACTTATACCCGTTTTAGCCATAAGATACTCATTTAAATATGGATTTCTAATAGGCTTAACATATCTATTAAATCTACTTATTTCTTTAAAATCCTTATCTACTTTAGTTGCACCTATCTGGATTACTTCGGGACTAAAATATCTTTGATGCTTTAAACCTTGTGTTAATTCAAGGTCACAAAAAATTAATTGTTTCATAGTATCACTCTCCCTTATGATAATCCTAACTTTATTATTTCTAACCAGCTAATATATATATTATATTCCTTGTTTAAAATGTACTCTTATATTTTAGTTGTTTCATTGCTTTTTAATTCCTTGTTAAACTTAAATTCTATATTTACAAATTTTATTGTTTATAGTATAATTACTTTTGTTAGTCGTCTATTGTCTGTATAGAATTTGTTAGTAAACTGGATTCGTCAATAAATTAAAGCTTCTTAGTATTTGAATTTTTTAATTAAACTTCAAGTATAATATACAAATTTACAACCAAGGCATTTTAAATAAATAAATTAATTAGGAGTATGAAGTTATGTTTTTAAAAAATAAAAAGAATTTTAAAAAGTTACATATAATACTTGATAGCGATGGCGTTCTTTTAGATTGCATGAAAAAAGTATTAGAAAAGTACAACAAAGAATATGGTACTGATATTAAATATGAAAACATTTTAGCAGGAAATCTTAAAAAGGTACAACTTCCAGGAACTGATATGAATAAATATTTTAATGAAAAAGGGTTCTTTAGAAACTTAGAACCATTGCCAGATTCTCAATATTATGTTGCAAAATTAATTGAAGATGGACATGATATTGTTGTAGCAACTGCTTCCCCAGTATGTGCAATTCTTGATAAAATTGAATGTATAAAAGAATGTTATCCTACTATTCCAGAGGAAAATATTATTCCAATATCAAGAAAAGACTTATTATTTGCAGATATTGCATTAGATGATGGTCTTCATAATATTGTGGTTTCAAAAAGTAAATATCCAACAATATTTGACCAACCATGGAATCGTATGTTGTCTGAAAAATACTTGCATTTAGAAGATAATAAGCGTATTCACGATTGGAAAGAATTTTATGAATTTGTTTGTGAAGTTGCAAGTCAACCAGAAAAAGAAAGTATTTTTACAAAAATGTATTCTTTTATCGGCAAAATTTTTAAAAGGGATATACTTTCATATGAGTATAACAGTAACAACTAATTTAATATTAAATAAAAAAGACCTGTTATAACTAAATTAACAAGTCTTTCTTTATTATTTACTTTTAAGTGCTAATAAATTGCAATAGGCACTTCAACTCTATCTTTTGCTACACATATACCATTTTTTACAATATAACATTCTACATAATGGTTGCCCCAAAAGCTACTTTCCTCTTCTAAAATGTCATAAGGTGCTTTTGGATTTTTAAATATTTGACCTCGAATACAATTAAGTTTTTCAGCCTCATATCCATTATTTTTTACTTTCCAATAAACTTCATAAGGGTATGGCACTCTATTAATATCTAAATAAAATTCCAACTTTCTTCCTAATGAAATTTTTTTACCTAAATTATTTAACGTTGATAACTTTGTTATTTGCTTAATAATTATTTTGTTGTTTTTAACTTCAAATTCTTTGACTCTACAGTCAAGTTTTATAGAATATTTATCTTCTACAGGCATTATGTTTCTGATAAATTCTTCTGTATCATCAAATTCAATTAAATCTACATTAGAAGATTTTTTCAAATTACAAGATTCAGCTAAAGCATAAGCTCTTTTTTCATTTTCTTCATCATAAGTCCAAAAATCATGTTGAAAAAATTCATACCATGCTTCAATAGCTTTTTTTAGAGTACATTTATCATCAAATAAAATATCTAATTTACTTAAATAAGTTTTAAGTCTATTAGTTAAGTTATTCATTTTATCTCTATCTGAACTTTTTAACAACAGTGTTTGGTCAGTATTTGTAGGATTATAAACTTCTATATCATTTTCTAATCGTTCCAACACTTCTTTCATTGTATAATAGAACATTTCATCTATCCTATCATAATTCTGAATCTTTTCATCATTTAATACAGATTGAATTAATCCTCCTGGCATCTCCCAATTACTTCTTGATTTGCAAAACATCTTTGAAAGTCTTATTGATTGTCTTAATTTTTCACCATGAATTTTTATTTCATCTTTAAACCAATTGTTAATTGCTCTTGGGTCTCTTGCTCTCCACGCACTACCTCCTGCATGTTCGTAGCTATAACTGTCATCGTCATTCTTCGTTCTTCTATATATAGCAAAATCTATATGGTAATTATCTGAATATACTATTCTTACACAATTAGTTTTTGCCTCTGGTGGAGTTTTAAAACATATGCATTTTCTTTTTAGTGCATCCACTATTACATTTTTAACAGCAATGTGTCCTAATCCATCTAAATTTGTATCATCAAATACAATAGCAATATCAATATCATAGTCATTTTCTTCATTTTGAGTTACTGTTGACATCGCTACGCTACCTTGCTCTAATGTTTCTGCAATTTTATAATTTGTTTTATTTTGGGCATTGTATTCGTCAAGACCATCTCTAAGTCTTTGAATATTTAGTTTTTTCTTTTCCCTGAGATTGTTTTTCTCTTCTTTGGGTAATACAACTTTATTATAATAAAATTTCTTAAAATCTAATGATAAATCATACATGAATTCTCAAGTCCCCCTATACTTCAATTAGTTTTCCTTTATCTTTCTCAGTAACTACTAATCCAAAACTGTATTTTGGTGTATTCCCATACTTAAAATGATAACTTATTATTTGTGGCAACCTATTCCTATTTAGACTTATCCTTCTGCCCAATTCAATAGATAAACAACTTGGAATTGCCCCTACCAAATGAACTGTTTCTAAATTGGAATAGGTTGCCTTTAAATTCTCAATAGTATCAACTATTAGCTTTGTATAACCATCTAATTGCTCTCTATATTCTATTACATTATCACCTGTGGATTGAAGCTCTATTTTTATGGAATCTTTATTTCCAAACTGTATCAAATCTCCATCAGTTACATTCTTAGTTATGGATATAGCAACTATTACTTCTGATGATTGAACATTAGTATTTTGTGTAGTTATATTTAAACATGGATACCCTCCTTTTTTTATACTCCATTTTTTTACTTTTAGAGAATAATACTTATTCTTGTTGCGATTATATTCAAAGTATTCATCTATTCCAGTTGCAGATAAATAAGTACCTGCCAAGATAGTAAAAGGGATTGAAAACATGCCTGTAAAAGCTTTTTTAAAATCATTGCTTTGACTAATAAAGTCCTTAGTTTTTTCTTCTATTTCTTCAGCTATATATTTACATGAACTTTGTGTCATATTATTTGCATCATTAAACATCGTCACTACGTCAATTTGACATTCTTTTAATTTAAAATCGGATACGTTTAGTTCTTTTATCGTATTCTTATCATTTATTAATCTTCTATCTTTGCTTAGTATATTAAGTAAAAAAAATCTGTCCTTTACATTTTGATTATAATAAATTCCTATAACAATTAATATAAAACCACTAATAAGTGATGTATAATTTGTATCATTTAAATTTGGTATACTATTGCTAACTAAAATTTTTTCTCCCAAATTTATTATTCTATCACTTAAACTTGGAAATGAAGAAGAAATTAATCCTCCACCCAAAGCTATAAAAAATAGCCCTGGTGTTTGTCCTTTACTAATATTCTTTAATTTCAATACTAAAAATATTATAATAGTTACCAATAATACAATAGTTATTGTATTATAATTCATTAGACTACCTCCTTTAGATTTAAAAATTCAAAGTAATAGTGTGCCACCCAATTACATTTTAATTTTTTGTTATATCTTATCTCCATGATATTTTTCTAATTTATATAAATATGCCATAAGTATATTATTTTTTTATCTATGCGATTATTTTATTCATTTAATGGTAAAAGTGTAAAATTAAAATAATATTTAAAAAATAATATTCTGCAATTATCAGAAGAACTATTTCAGATAATACATTAGATTGGTTTGCACTTTTCTACATTATACCACAAATTCTACTAAAAGGAAATTACTTTTGGTTATCTAATTCAAATTATATTATACAAAGTAATATAAATTTAAAGCATGTAATTTTATAAAATTACATGCTTTTTTTGTTACCTCGTTAAAGTTAATCATATTCTCTCTTTTTAAGCTACCTTTTAAGTAAATTTTAGAATTGTTCAGAAATTTTATCAGTAAAAAATTCCTTTGTTTTTATACCAACTATTGACTCTTTCATTTCTCCGTCTTTAAAAATTAAAGTAGTAGGAAGTCCCATAACTCTGTATTTTTTACAAATATCTGGTGTTGTATCAGCTCCAACTTGTGCAAAAGCAACTTTATCTTTCATTTCTGATATAAGTTCTTCTTTTGTAGGTTCTAAAGCTTTGCAATTATGACACCATTCTGCTGAAAAGAATACTACTGATACTTTATTATTTTCTAAAATATTTCCTAATTCATTGATATCTTTCATTTGTTCCATTTAAAACGCCTCCATTATTTTGATATATAATTATTATATTAAAGTTATTAAGAAAACATAAATTATTTCTACCATAACCATTTAATTAAAACATTACCATATTCTGAATTCAAGAATATGGTAATGTTTTATGGGTGAAATTAAAATATTGATATTCTGATTTTTAGCTTTTCTTGTTGTAACTATATATAATAAATGCATTAAATCTGGCTACTGTCTCGGTTATAACGAAAAACACAAATGTATATGATATAGTGTAAATAAAAATATTGTTGTTCGCATAGAACAATTTTAACAGGCAAATCAATTAATATTAAGGTAGTTAAGAAAGGGGAATTATATGAAACTAACAATCATGTTCAAAGACAGAACTGTAAACAATATACATGTACAAATAGTATGGCAAGACCATACTCAGGGTATGGATAAGCTTTATTATGAAACTCTTTATGATGAAAAAGGTAAAGGAACATTTGTACCTATTAATAATATATTAACATGGCAAATAAGCAATTAAACTAAACTTTAGTTCGTCATATAAGGCTCATAGAGGATAATTTTGTCCTCTATTTTTTTACTTATTTTGTAACGCAATTTGAGAATAAGCTTTTATATCAATATGCTATTTAAATGAGACAAAATCGAGAACCAATATAAGTGTATTAAAAAAGAGCTTACGCCCTTTTTTACCTTCCCTACTTCTCTCTTATAATCCTATTTCGATAGTCATAGCTTCTGTTATTGATTCTGATATACTTTCAAACAGAACTAAAATACCATCAATAACCAATGTTTTAAACACAAATACCATGAGGATAATTGCAAATAAGAGCACAATTCCTTCTATAACAAACAACACATCTCTATCTCCTGACAATGCACGACTTACAAAATCTACAATACCTCTCAATACGATACCCATAATCTTTCCTCCAAAATTTCTTTACTATATAAAGTATTTAACCTTGTATAGATAACAATTAAGTCACCAAACATATTTATAAGGTTATGTTTTATGATATGTAAATTAATGTAATCTTATAATCTTGCAATCACGTCATATTCACTTACAGTTCGAATAATTTCAACCCTGATAAAGTAAAATATTACATATTTATATAAAAGGTGATTTTAAAATTATTTTACATAGGAGAAGATTATGAATAGTTACGAAGGATTATATAGTCAAAAATTGAGCAAAATTTCTAAGTTATACCCTTTTATTGGTAAAGGTTCAAGTAGAAAAGTTTTTGATGCAGGAGAAATAGTAATTAAATATGCTATAAATAATAGTAAAGGCGAAATGCAAAACAGTACTGAATTTGACATATATACTAATTTAAGCGACCATGTTGACATATTATGTCCTATTTTTGACATTTCGAAAAATGATAATATACTTATAATGAAAAAAGTAACACCGCTTACCAAACTGAAAAATATTTCAGAAGAAGATAAAAAAGAAATTAAAAGGTTTAAAAAACATTTTAATAATATTAAAAAATATTATACAGAAAAATATTTATATAAGCACATTGTTCCTGAAAAATTAGTTAATGAAGTTGAAAATAGTGAATTATATGGAGATATTTACACTTTAATTTATGGTTATGATTTATTAGAGGGAGATGTTTTAAAATTATCTTCATGGGGTTACTCAGACGGAAAATTTTATTTATTTGATTATGGCTGTACGAAGGAACAATTTGATAGATTATATAGAGTAAAAGTTGCATAATATTAAAAATAAAAGTACTTGTAAGTGCTTTTATTTTTTTGTTTTTCTAAATACTATATGTTGTTATAATTTAATGTTGACTATTGTCAATGATATAGTGTATAATACTATTATCAAATAAATTAAAGATAATTGAATTGGAGGAAAAATTGAAAGATAATTATGACAAAATTTTAAAATGGCTAAAAAAGAATGGTTGGTATGTAGTAATAATTACAATATTACTAATTTCTATGATTATAGGAAATAGTTTATCAAAAGCTACTACAGATACTATAAATGAAATAACATTTAATGAATTTATGCAAATGGTTAATTCTCAGTCGGTAGAAAAAGTTTTAATTGATGTAGGTTCACCGAAAATAACATTCTTTGACAAGAATGAAAATATTTACATTACTGACAATCCTAAAAGTGAGGGATTTAAAAGAAGTTTACTTGAAAAAAATGTAAAGGTTGAGGAAATATCTTCTTCTGCTAATCAAGTTGAAGATTTTATATGGTATACATTAAGAACAGTTGTTATGGTTGCTTTAATGTTATATATGTTTAAAAGATATTCTCAAAACATGGGTTCACAAAAAAACATGGAAGAAGCTCAAGAAAAGATACCGAATGTAACTTTTGATAATATTGCAGGTAATAATGAAGCAAAAGCTGAAATGGTTGAGCTTGTGGAATTTCTTAAAAACCCTACAAAATTTACTAATATGGGAGCTGAAATGCCAAAAGGCGTAATTCTTTATGGTCCTCCTGGAACAGGTAAAACTTTAACAGCAAAAGCTATCGCAGGAGAGGCAAAAGTTCCTTTTTTCAGCATAAGCGGTTCTGATTTTGTTGAAATGTTTGTAGGTATGGGTGCAAAAAGAGTTAGAAGCTTATTCGACAATGCAAGAAAAAAATCTCCATGTATTATATTTATTGACGAAATAGACGCTGTTGGAACAAAAAGAGGAGAAGGACAAAACTCCGAAAAAGACCAAACTATAAATGCCCTGTTAAAAGAACTTGACGGTTTTGATGAAAGTAAAGGTGTCTTAGTTATTGCGGCCACGAACCGAATTGAAAACCTTGATGAAGCTTTAATAAGACCAGGAAGATTTGATAAGCGTATTGCTATTAATTTACCAGACAGTAATGATAGATTAGAAATATTAAAAGTACATGCAAAAAATAAAAAGCTTTCACCAGAGATAAATTTTGAACAACTTTCAAAGCTTACTATTGGATTCTCAGGAGCAGGACTTGAATCATTGCTCAATGAAGCGACTATACTTGCTGTAACAAAAAATAAAGAAGCAGTTGACCAAGAAGATATTGATGACGCATATTACAAAATTGTTATGCAAGGTGATAAAAAGAAAAATAGAAGTAGAAAAGATGAAGAAATAAAACTCATTTCTTGGCATGAGGCTGGACATGCACTTTGTTCTAAACTTATTACGGAAAATGAAGTACAAAAAGTAACTATAATTCCTTCTACTTCAGGTGCTGGTGGTGTTACCTTTATAACTCCAAAGAAATTGGGGCTACTATCTAAGACAGAATTAGAAAACGAAGTAAAGGTTAGATACGCAGGTAGAGTTGGTGAGTTATTATTACTTGGAAATGAAGACTTAATAACTACGGGAGCTTCAAATGATATATTGCAAGCAACAAATATTATAAAGCAAATGATATCCACATATGGAATGAATGACAAATTCGGGATGTTAAATCTTACCCAAATGAGTGTTGATAATAAATCTGTATTAGATGAAGCTTCTAAACTTTCTTTAGAACTTTATAATGAAACTGTTGATTTATTAACTAAGAATAAACACATTCTTGAAAAAATAGCTAATGTATTAATAGAAAAAGAATCTCTTACAGCAGACGAACTTGATGAAATAATCTATAAAAACGAAAAAGTTTTTATATAAAATAAATTCTTGTAAAGGGTTAATGTGAAAATTCATTAACTCTTTTTTAAAGAAAATTTACATAGCAACAATTTGTCCATTCTCTTTTTTATTTATCTTAATAAGTGCATATAATGAAAAAGATTTATTAAAAAAGGAAGTAAAAAACTATTTTAACAGGAGAATATTTATTATGGCAAATGTAATTAGAATAGGTTCTGTAGATGAACCACTTTTTCAAAATTTTAGCGTATTACAAAAAGAAATATTAAATATGGCTTCAATTTCAGAACATTCAAACAAATTTTACATTATTGAACTACAGTCAGGTACAGGACAATATCCGTATAGGATTTTTACTGAATATGGCAGGGTTGGTGGAAGAACTCCAAGAAAAGAAGGAAGATATTACACCAGCAGGTATTTAGCAGAAGATGAATATAGAGGAATTATGAAGGAAAAAGAAAATAAGGGATACAGAAAAGTTGATGTAGCAGATAACTACTCATTTTCAGCAAAAGCTGTAAAAGTATCAACCAAAAACAAAGCAGAAGATTTGTCTAAAATTACAGACAAAGTTTTAAGACTTATTGGAAAGCTATATAGTTCTGCTACAGATTACCTTGTAAAAAGTATTGACACCCCACTTGGAAAATTATCTACCTCACAGGTTGCTGAAGGTATTGAAATACTTAACACAATCGAATCACTTCTTGATAGTGGTAGAACTGGCTCTATTTTAGAAAGTTATACAAATGATTTTTATTCAGTTATTCCAGTTGTTTTTGGAACAGGAAATATTGATTACAAAAGTTTCATAATTGATAATTACAATAAGCTTAACAGAAATAAAGACTTACTTGGTGTAATGAGTTCTATAGTTAAAGCACATGATAGTCTTGAAAAATCAATTCAAGATAAATACAATTCTTTAAATATCAAACTTATAGCACTTTCCTCAAGAACAAAAGCATATAAAGATTTAGTAAATTGGGTTAATACTACAAGAGGACATAATCACCATTTTGGGTTCGATATTAAAGATATCTATGAATTTAAAGATATGGTTGGTTATGATAAATTTAATCCTTACAATGTAACAACTTCAACACTTTTTCATGGAACAAGAAATGAAAACATGCTTTCTATAATGCAAAGTGGATTAAAAATAAAGCCTGCTTCTGCAGTTCATACAGGTAGTTTGTTTGGGACAGGCATATATTTTGCGGATTGTTCAACAAAATCAGGAAATTATGCGAATGGTTTTGGAACAGCAAGCAATGCTGGACTTGATACAAACTTCATGTTTGTTTGTGAAGTTGCAACTGGCAAAATCAAAGAATATGAAGATGGTCAACCACAACTTACTCATGCACCAAGAGGATATAATTCAGTAATGGGTAAAAAAGGTAGAACGTTAGTACACAACGAATATATTGTTTACAATGAAAGTCAAGTAAAAATCAAATATATTATTGAGTTTAAAAGAGTTTAGAAAATAACTGTATTACTCGAAGGAGAAAATGTAAAGAAATTCAGAAGTAAATAAGGGTACGAGGAATTAGGTGTAGTATTGGCATAAATCAATAAATAAAAAGAAATAGGTATAAATTGTGGTATTAATTAATATTTAGGTGAGGAGTGAAAAATGATGGATATAGAAATGATGGATATATATGAAATTAGAGCAGAAATAGATTGTCTTGAAGATGATTTATTACAAGCTTATGGTAATGATGATGAAGAACAGATACGAATAATAAAAAATAGAATTGAAAATTTAAAAGAGCAAGAAGAAATATTAATGAAACTACATTAAACTAAAATTCAGTTATGGAATGCCACATCTAAATCCATATACCCGTAAATAAGGATTTGATAGAAAAATTTACAAAAGTAATATCAGAAAATTTATATCAAATTGAACATCCTAAATTTGGTGATACTGATTGTGGTTCTGAAAGAATTATAAATGCTGTGGTAAATATTACAAAAGAAGCATTTGAATTGGCAATAGCTACAACAGGTATTAAAAATGAAGAATTAAGATATTTTTGCGGAGAAGATTTATTAAGTAGAGCAATAAATGATATAAATACCAATCTAAATGCAAATCTGACATTACCTAATGATTTAGAGCTAAAAAAATTTGCGAGGTCATTAACTTTTTACGAGGATAATAAGGGATTAGCGTTGCTTCTTTTTCAAAAAGGAATAGTAACAAAAAAGAAATAGACAAAGCTGAGGCATTTGCAAGAAAAGAATTAGCAAAGAAAAGAGAAGAAAATTATCAAAAGCGAATTGGGTAAATTAAATATTTCAGGAAAGAGAATTTCTCTTTCCTTTGATATTACATAAATAAAAAATTAGAAAGGATAAAAAATATGGCTAAAAAAAATTATTACGCAATTAAGTTTGGGATTGACCCAATAACAAAAAATCCTATTGAAAACGTTATAAAGAAAACATGGTCTGAAACTGAAAAGTGTGTTAAAGGTGTTAGCGGTTCAGTATATTCTGGATTTGCTACTTTACCTGAAGCTGAGGATTACCTGGGTACTAAAGACCCATTAATGTATAAATCAGAAAATTTATTTCCAAAAGACTGCCTACATTGTTATATTGATGGTAGTTTTAATGAAAATGTTCATAATTATGGATTTGGACTACTCTTGGTCAAAGACAATAAAATAATAGGTCATGATAAAGGTTCTGGTAATAATGAAGGTGCAATATCAATGCAACAAATTGGTGGCGAACTTTTGGGTGCTATGAAAGCACTTGTTTATGCTAAAAAGAATGGCTTTAAAGAAGTAGTATTATTTCATGATTATGTCGGGACATGTTATCATGGTACTGGATTTTGGAAAAGAGATAATGCATTTTCAGAAGAATATTACCAATGGATGCAAAAATTCTTAAAAAACAATGAAAATATGAAAGTACATTTTTGTAAAGTTGACGCTCATACAGGTGATGATTTTAATGAAATTGCTGACGGACTTGCTAAAATGTCAGTCGGGTTAGAACCTGAAAAGAAATTTTATACTTATTTAAAGAAATACGGTTATGTTATAAGCTAAGAATAAAAATATAGAATAAATAAAGTGTAAGATGTATGAATTAATTGAATTGCTACCTTTTCAGGATGCTTGGATATTATGAATTACATCTTTTTATATAAAAAATAACACTGATTAATCAGTGTTATTTTTGTTTGCTTAAATATAAATCTCACAATATTTACCCATACTTTCCCCAAATGAACCCAAAGTATAATTGTGTTTTAATGCGTATTCCCTTATTAGTTCATAGCAAGCCTCTAAATTGCTTTTAAAGTGACTTATTAAGTACATTGGATTAATACCGTCATTATATAAATCAAATGCGTATATTTCATTATTTTTACTCATATCATAAGTTAAATCAATGGCTTTATCTAAATCTTTTTCTAAGTTTATTTCTAAGCATTTTCCATTTTCTGACAAAGCTATTTCTAAAGCATATTGGTGATTTGCATCTTCATATATTTTATTTTTATAAACCAATATTGCCACTTCCCTATCCATTTCATGAACGTCAATAGTTCTAATACTTTTCATTGTTTCCTCCCGAACCTTTTAAAAATATTCAAAAAACTCCTTTTATATAAAATTATTATATTATATACAAGCGAATGTCTAAAAAATCAAACTATACTTAAGTTAATTATTTTGATATAATTAATTACAAATACACTTTTGGAGGTAATTTAATTAATGGATGTAACAACCAGAAATAAAATACTTAAAAAACGAACAGAAGCAACAGCTTTTGCTATTTTAGAATCTGTTAAAAATATTGATTTTAACTCCTTAATTACTGACATATTTGTCTATACAGAAAGTCCCATAGCTAAAGAATTAATAACTAAATATGAATATCAATTGTTTCTTTCCATAGAAAACCCAGATAAGTTTAAAGAGAACCTTAATGGTTTTTACAAAGACACTGCTTTTTTCATTAAAAAAAATAAGCTATACAAAGAGTTTTTATCTTTTTTTTATTTTATTTTTTCCACATTACACTCAAAAAAAGTTATTAATGAAGATGCATTTTCTTGCTATATAAATATTTTGTGTCAACAATTTTGTTATTTAGTCAACACACCTCAGATATTATATGGCATAGAGGCGAATAACAAATTATTAACTAAATTAGAACCATATCCTTATTTAGATTTGCCTTTTATTAATGCTTCAAAAAGTAAACCTAATGAACATACAATGAAAACTATATTTACTGAATACAAAAAACTTGGGTATAATATCAAATCAATTGAAGATTATATGATTTATAACTCAAACGACCAATTAATAACTAATATGTTTTATGTGTTATCAAATTTTATAAGTGAAGATACAGAAAATATCGTTCCACAAAATTACTATCGCATTACAGAAATGTTTTACGCACCAAATATAATTACGTCTACAAACCAATACAAAGAATTGCTTCATGAAAAAAGATATCACTTACCTTCAAGTGGCGTTTTAGCAGAATTTAAAAACTCAAATCAATTTTCTAAAATATTCTTTCAAGAAATATTTACAGAAGATAGATTTATGCTCTTATATAAGGTGACTGCAACTAATGAGAAAGAATTTAGTGGATTATATGATAATAAGTTAGAATTTTTCTATTGTCCATGGACTGATACAAATGAAGGTAAAAATATAGTAGGAAATATTGAGAATTTTATATTAGAAGTTTATTGCTGTTTAACTACTGATATTGAATATAAATATAATGATTCATTAGTAAAAAGATTACATGTTATTCGTTCTAAAACTGATGAAATTAATTCTGATTTACCTTCTGTTGTATTCTCGTATCAACAAAATAAGAACAACACTAATGAAAAAGAAAAAAATGAAATTAGATTTTTTGATAAGACAAAATATAGTGAAGAAACTATAAGAATACACCCTTATATTAGAAAACTTCCAGTAGGAGCTAAAGCATCTGATGAAGCAATTGCACTGGCACAAGAATATCATTATTTATTGGGAAAAAACGAAACATTTGTAAGACCATTTGAGAAGAAAGTATATAAAAAATAATATTAAAACCATAAAAGTATTCTAATCTTTCTGGTTTTAATATTTATTCTTCTTAAAATACCATCCATAAAAACCAAATATAATTGATATAGATATAATTGATTTAACTGTATCTGTAGTCCATTTTGAGAAAGGTAAAAATATATTATCTTTACATAATGGGAATATAGCAAAAATCAAATCAGTAATGAATAATGCAATCAAAGCACACAAAGATTCTTTTAGAATTTCTTTAATTATTTTCATTTAATCTCTCCAATTTAAAAATTATTAATTTAATATTTTGTTTTTCGCACCTTTTATTTCATGATTTAAAATCCTTTTTGCCACAAGACTACCTGTAAAATAATATCACCCATTCTCAACTGCAGAAGGTAATTTCTTTTCAGTAAATCTATATCTTTCTTTCTATAATCTAAATCATTTTCTACATTTATAACTTCAATTATTTCGGGTTTTATTTTTAAAAATTCCTTTATTACTTTGAAGTTATTTTAGCTACTTCAAGTGTTTTTCGTTGTGTAAGTATTCAATAAAAGCATCCTCTTTATATAGTTAGTCAATATTTTATACGCATTGTTTATAGTCAATTTGATTATCAAAAAAAATATGTTTTTTAAAACTCCTAATTTGAGATATAACTTCTTTATTTTCTATAATCCCATTACTACTTGAATATACATATAAAACCTTTGCGGAAAAATCATCCTCATATAGTTTGTTTTTAAACTCGTTTGCCTTCTTAGCTTTTTGTATTTCAATGGACTTTCCATTTCTGTAGCTTGAAGGTTTTATTTGTATAGCACATAGTCTTTTATCCTCATGATAAAGTTCATAGTCTACACCATACTTATAATCTATATCCCCTGCTGTTTTAACAAAAGATACGTCTGGGAATGCCTTATTTAGCTCTTTTACCGTATTTATTTCTCTTACCCTTACTCCGTTCCACGTCTCACCCAAAACTCTATATTTAACCATATAAACGCACTCTCCTAAGTCAATCTTGTTAGGGTTTCCTTCTTCAAGTATCTTTTTATACATACATTTAGCTAATTTAATTAAATCATTTTCTGTTCTTCCATAAGAATAGTTTAAATTCTTTAATTCATAAGGCAATGTATTATCTTTAATACTAAAATTACGCAAAATATTAGCTTCTTTCGGGTTTAGCTTAATTATTTCATCTAATCTATCTTTACCTGATTTATAGTAAAAATCTTTCCAATCTTCCCTGCATTTAAATTCCTTTGATTCTATCAATGTCGTTACATATCCTACTGCCCAAGGACTATTTAATTTTAATTCATTCCATATGTAGTTAGTTGACCGAAACTTACTTTCATCTATTTTATTTTCATATATATCCAATGCATTTACTCCTTCTCTTGATGTAGTCAAATTATTCTAAATGTTGTTTATAGTCAATATAAATATCAAAAAAAATATGAATTTAAAAACTCATATTTTGAGAGATTAATATATATCCACTAAAGTTTATCTTTAATTTTTATGAGTTTACTTCCTATAATAGCCCAACTTGTTTCAATGTTATAAAATTCCAGCTTATCTGAATCAATAGAAAGAAACTTTGCAAGGCTTTTTCTATAATTTGGTGATTGTCTAAATAAGCGAATATACGAACTTTTCGAAAAATGTTTACATATATTAGGGTTTTCTATAATGTCAGTTACTCTGTTCGTTACAATGGTTATTACTCCTTTTCTTATACAACGACTCATAAACGTAAGAAAGTAATCATCAAATATCAGGTCATTTGCTTCTTCTATGTAAAGCCATGTGATTTTTGAATATTCTGATTGTTCATTTATCCTTTTATAAGCATATTTCAAAGCCTTTGATGCATATTCAAATTTTATTGCGTTGTTAAGGCTATGAATATCCAATATTATAAGTCGGTTATTAATAACAGTCGCTTTATTGTCGAAAAAAATATAGTCTTTAATCGCATTTATATATTCTCCGTTATTTTTATGACAAAACTCCTCATACATTCCATCATTATCAATTACAATAATATCATCATTTGTATTTTTAAGAATAAGTTCAATCTCTTTTTGAACAGCTCTCGTTTTACCACTACCAATATCACCTAATAAAAAGCCATGTTTTAACCCTAATTTGTATCTTTTACTAAAAATGCTTTCTACGTCATGTTCCAAATATTTGAACGAATCTATATGATTTGCTCTAACATACCATTCTTTTTGTTCTAATGTTTTGCATGGTATTAAGGCATATGAATCTTTCAAGGCATTCAGAATATATTCTAATTCCTGTTCTAATAAACTTTTTGATATATCATTCTTTTTTATCAAAAGTATCTCTTTATTTTTCTTTTCAAAGTAAACATATTCTTCTATTTTATCAATTAAATATTTGCATCTCCCCTCGCCTATAAATAAAAAATCCTTCCTTTTGTACTTTAACATATATAAAGCATCTCCTACTATTTGCAAAAGAACCTCTCTGTACATTGCATCCTTAGCATCATTAATACTGTCACCGTCATGATATTTTTCATTTAACCTTTTATCGTTTGGATAATGTTTTAATAGATACATCAAAAATAGTTTATTGAATTTTTCTTTAAACATCTCAATTAATTCAAGATTTGCTTCCCATTCTGCAATGTCATTTTCTGTACTTAATCCATGTATTAATTTATTACTTAATTTTTGAACCTTTTCTATTGCAATATCAGATTTATTTTCTTTAAAGAAATTATTTAATAGTTTCATTTTAACCCTCATTTTGTAGTCAATTTATTTTCTTAGTTTAATTATAGTAAATATAGTAAAAACTGTTCTGAAGTTGTAATTTTTTACTTTCTTACTCTTATATTGTAGCAAATTAAAATCAGCTTGTCAATGTTTATAGTCAACGTCTAACTAATTATTGACTAAAATAAAAAGAAAGGGGAAATCCCTCTCTTTAAATTCTAATTATCTTAGATATATACTAATTTTTCTTCATTAATTTTGAATACTTTATCTAAAGAAGAAAAGAAAATCCACATCTTTTAATAATAATTATTTATCATATAAATTCGGCACATAAAAAAACAACATCATATAATATTAATGTTGTTTTTAAGCATAATTTTACTATTTTTTTAGTTGTACTATTAATTCATCAAGGCTTTTAAATTCAAATCTTTCATTTCCATTTTGAATAATAATTGCAGGAGTTTCTCTTTCCTTATACATATCACCTCTGCCTTCAAAAGCTTCTACGCATATATATTTCTTATCATATATGTTAGAAGTCATATTGACAATTACAGCACCCTTTTCTCCTATTTCTTTAAATCCAGTTCCTCTTTTCCCTTCAATTTGTAAAAACATAATAGTTTCCTCCCTACTATAGTAAATGATTTGTAATTTTTCTATTTATATCACTTATTTTAACTCCAAACATAATCTTCAACAAACAGATTCATTTTTAATATTTCTATTTCTAAGTCAGGATGTTTATTGACTAATTCTTTAGTTGATATATAATAATTTTCCTTCATGTTAGCCAAAAATATCTTACTATTTTCTCCTGATTCATTTTTTATTAGATAAACAATTATTGCTTGTTTAATATTATCTAAAAGAAAATCATCTTCCCTATCTGTTTTATCATTTAGCTCAGATAGCAAATTTCTTAAATTGTGTTCAAATTCTTGATATCTAATATTTTTTGATTTTTTTCTTTCATCGTCAATTATGAAATTTATCAATTTTTTTACCATTCTTATCTCCTTTAACTTATACTTTCTTGTCATTTTAAAGTAATACCAATGGGGTATCTTCTTAAGGGCACTTTTTTAAGTTATACTTATGTAATAGAGAATTATCTATTCCTTGTTTATATTTACTCTTTTATTATATTGTAAAAATAATAAAATAATTTCCTTATGTACTTATATTTAAGAAATGTTCTCTTTCCCAAACACCGATAAATTTATCTTTTCTCATACCTACATGATGATGTCCAAAATACCAATGTTCATATTCAATCGCCTAAAACAATAATATAATCACAATCATTTTATTTTTGAATAAAATCAATTTTACCATGAGTGTCACTACTAATTCTAATTTTCACATTTTTCACTCCTTTCTTCAAAAAGAAATCTCCACCTTTTTAAGTGGAGAGAGAGGCAATTTTATTATAATATTGAGGGATACATTCAAATGTTCCCATAATTGAATTACTAACAAATTTAGCACATGATTCATGTTTTCCATTATGTTCATAATTATATACTATACCTTCGATATTTCCTTTTACCCCTACTAATCCCTTCGGATATTGTTCAATAATCATCTGGGCAGGCAATGCTATACCAACATTTAATAAAGGAGGTTGTTGAATATTATTTTTAAACGCCAACTCAGATAATTCTTTATAATTAATTCTCATGTTATTAGAATTATATTTTGCTAATAAAAATACTGGTTCATGCTTAAAACAATACTTAAGTGTATGTTGGAGAATGCAATTTTCAAACACCAGTCTTTCTCCTTCATTTAGAATAGAATTATATAATGAATAGTGATTATCTACCCATATTGCCCATTCCTTACCAAGTAATTCAAGTTCCTTTTGCACCATGCCCATAATGCGTGTATCATACCCTTTTCTATTGATTGGGTATAGATTTCCATTCTTTTTTACCACACCTGCGTTCATACCATCTATTTTTTCAGTGATAATTACAACATCACTTTTATTTCTTTTGCTAACTGTATATTTGCGTTGTTCAACTTCACTAAGAAGCTTGTCTTCATTATCTAACATTTTACTTCCCCACAAATGACCTATATGACCAAAATTTTTAGGGATAAGTTTACTTTCGCAAACATCTGGCAAGTTTTTATACATTATTAATTTCCTCACATTTATTTATATTTTTTGACAATTAATCAATTTATAATGTCAAAATTATTTTTATAATTATTTCATTAGCTTTATTAAAATATTTTCTAATATTCTTTATTAGTAAGCGTTAATATAATTAAATTAAACCTTCATTCTTGAATAATATTTAATTCATTACTAAGCAAATGTAATACATCCTCTTTCGTCTTCTATTCCGATATATCTTACATGCCAACCTTTTTTCTTAAACTCTTCCAGGTCAGTTAGACTTGCAATTATATCCTTTGCATAAGTTTGCATATCTTCATACTCTTTTTTTCTTTTTTCAAAGTTTACTTTATTTTTATTATCTAATTCCTGTCTTTTATTTATTTCTTCAAGAAGTTTTTCATTACAAGTCTTATAAGTGGTATAATATTTTGATACTGTTGCAATGATATTATTATGATAATTTTTGCAGTTAAAATCAGCTAAATTTTTGAAATTCTTAAAAGTTTTCTCATTAAGATAAATTTCTAATAATTCTTTTAATTCCAGAATTGATTTATTTATAGATGGGTAATAATCTCCTGAAATTGTGCCTTTTTTAAATTTTACTTGAATTTCCTTTGATAATGATTTGGAAAATGAAATCATGAAATCATCATTAGAAAATGTAATGAAGTTTGCATCGTTATGAGAATTTAATTTTTTAAAGAAATCATTTTTAAGTTGACTTTTTAATAATGTAATTCCTAATTCACCCTGCTCCTTCGTATTATGAAAAATTTGAGCTAATAAATAATATAATTCTGGCAAGTTTTGTTCTTCCATAACCTTATCAATCATTTTATTGTATTCACTTATCATATTCTGTTTTTTATCTTCAATAGCTTTGTAAATAAGTTCTTTTTCCTTCAATTTAAACCTCCTTAATTTCAAACATCACTATTCTCTTTTAAAACAAGAATTCTTCTCTTTTAATATCAAAGTCTCTACATACAGTTTCATGCAATGATAAACCCGTACTCCAGTCTTTCGGCTGTTCTTTGTAAAGCATATACAGTAAATTTGCACCCCTTATATAAGCCTGTTTAAAAGTATAAATCAAGTGTTCATAATGAGCATTGTCATTCTTTTTGAAATCTAAAAGTATTTGTGTCATTTGTGTCTCATTTTTCAATGATAGGTTTATTAATATATTCATATTTCTATTCATTTCTTCCCTGATTATTTTACGAAGATAATTATTATCTTCCTCAGTTAATCTGAGACTTTCTTCTGCAGTTACATTTATTTTAGAAACAGTTAATATATCTAATAAATAATCATTTAAACTATTCATATCGCATCTGTCTAAAATGTTAAACCACTTCGTAATTAAATGAGACTTTAAAACTTCTCTATTAATTTCTACTTTATTATCCTCTAATGCCCCTAAACTTCTTTCTAAACTTGAAAAGAATGAACTCAGTTCATATGCATACACCTCCTGATATTTATTTCCTTCTGAATCATAAGTATCACCGAACATAATAATAAGTAATTTCTCTATGTTAATTGAAAACTCTTTAATTATTTTACTTGTTAAACTCATAAAGACCTCCTAAATATATTTATTATATTATATCATAGTTAATTTAATTTGTAAATTATATTTTATATTACAACAGTTTGTAAAATTACTTTACTAAAATATGGTAATAATATATAATATGAGTAAGTATACTTTACTAAAGAGGGGGAATGAAATTTGAAAATAAAAAAAGAAGTAATTATGAATAACATTAAACAGAATCCTGCATGTATTTATATAATAATACAAGTAATTATTTTTCAGATAATTGGAACGATTGCATTTATAAAATATAATATCCCAAAATTAAGTATTATGTTTCTATTTATGAATGTCGCAGTCATATTATCTACTTCTTTGTTTTTTAAAAATAAAATTTTAAACATTAAAAGTAAAGTTTTAGACGTTATATTCATTCCTTGTATTATAATATCAATGATTATTTCTTTATCATTTCTTAGATGAAAATAACGCCTTATGGTTTGAATCATAAGGCGTTATTTAATAAATATAAAATTTTATTTAATATCTATTATATTTATATTCTGTTTCTACTTTCCAAGTAGAACTATTACCACTACCTGTATCATATTGATACGTTCTTGTTGTAATCAACACAGTTCCACCAGTAGTAGCGGCCATATTTAAAGGGCCAATTAACGCCTCAGAGTCAAAATCTTGCTTCATCATGGTATCAACTTGTGATAAAGAAGCATATATTCCTATTGCTCCAAGAACATTTTGAACAGTTGATTTCATTGTTAAGACATAACTGTTAAACAAACTTGAAGTAACAACAGATATTCCAGCAAGAGCTATTGCTTCTGCTAAATCTGCGTAACTTGTATTATCTCTTGTAGCCTGTATCACAGCTATTTGTGCTGGTGTATATAATTTTGATACTGGTTGTAATTCAATCCATGCCATATTTATATCCTCCTTTCATATTTAAATTTATAAGGATAATTTTTAGTTTCATAAAAATTTAACCTTATACTAATAAGAACAACATTATTAATAAAAATGTAAACTATATTTAAAAATTTAAGAAAATTTTTTTTAATTATTAGAAATTCATTACACACAAATATCCCAATTATAAATGAAAAATACCAACATAAAAAACGATAGGAAACCCTATCGTTTTTTATGTTATGCTACTTCTTTAGTTCTTCTTTGAGTTGGTATTGGAGTTACTTCAACTTCTAAACGTGTTCCGTCTTTTTTAATAGCAACAAGTTTTGAACCTTCTACAACTCTTGTTTCAATTATTTGTAATGACATATCATCATATGAAGTGATTGATTCCCCATTATCAACAAAAACAGGGAAATTGCATCCTGATAATTCGCTTATCATTTTAGAAAGTTCTAAGCCAGCCTTTATACACTCCGATTTTGAACAAACTTTCAAGTCTTTTTCATTATACAGAATATCGAACACATCTTTAACTTCGCCTGTTGATTCTACAAGTTTTTCAAGCTTTAAAGATACATTTGTTAAATATTTTGATATGGTTTTATTTAGCAGAGCAGTTTTTTGAGCATTGAAACTTTTCATTGCACTAATTAGATTATTAGTATTATTTTCTTCTTCTACTAATTGTGCTAATTCTTTGTTCTTTGACTCAATTTCTTTGTTGTTTTCTTCTAAACTTTTTATCAAGCTTAATCTTTTTGCTTCATTAGAAATAACTGCTTCTTTTTCTTTTCTTAAAACAATTAATCCATCCTGCAACAAAGTTTTCTTTTTAAGAATTTCAGCATCAAATATTTTTTGAAGCTCATTGTTTTTAGTTTCAATTTCATCTAATGTAAGATTTTTTATCGCTAAAAGCAATGGATTAATTTCTTCTTGTTTTTTATTGTTAAAATCTTCTCCAAGTTTATTTAAATTTCCAAGCTTTTTATCAATCACTGCTATTTCAGCCTTAATTGAATTTATCTTAGATTCTTTACTTTCTTCAAATTTCTTTTTTGCTTCATCATCTGCTTTTTTAGCTTTTGAAATTAATTCGACAAATTCTTGTCCCTCTTTTGCTAATTGGGCAAGTGTTTTTCTTTTTTCTAATTGTTTTTCTGTTATTTCATTTTTAGATTTAGTAACTTCCTTTCGTAACTCTGTATTTAAAGTATTAACACTATGAGCAGAAATTAATTGTTTACAAAGAGGACATATATCCCCCTCTTTAAAATCAACTTTTTTATCTTCTAATTTCTTCTTCTCAACCTCAAGACCTTTGCTTGCAGAAGTAACTGCACTATATTCTACACGTAGTATTTCTGCTTTTTTTTCATATTCAGAAACATCTGTACCTGTATACTCTTTAGCAATAACACTTCTAAGTTTTTGCTCCAAAAGATTTTTTTGATTTCTAAGTTCAATCACAGCTATTTCGCTTTCAAATTTTTTGCTTTTTATTTCTAAAATTTGTTTTTCAATACCTGCTTTTTTAATTAGTAAATCATCGATATTAATGAGCTGTGGCTTTTTAGTATTAAGAACTTCTAATTCATTTTCAATATCTGTTATTTTAGAATTATCGAATTTTACTTCTTCAGGTATATCAAATGTTTGCTGAAGTTTTTCCATATACCCATTGATATGTTTTTTATTATCTTCTATTTCTTTTAATCTTTTTCTTTGACTTTTTAAATACTCATTAGTATCTGTTTCGTTAAAAGTCTCATTTTCTAATATCTCACTATCCACTTTATCCATTGTAGCGAATATATCTGATTTAGATATTTGTGGCATTGTTGTAAATATCGTCTTTCTTGCATTATTTGCATCAAGAGATTGAAAATATAACGGATTAAATATCAAAAGAAATAAATCAGTATCAATGATTTCTTTTAGCTTTTCCTGGCTTGTTTGAATAGAATCAAATTTAATTGTAATAACAGAGTTAGCTTTTCTTTCTAATACATGAGTTTGTCCATTTTCATCATCAAAAGTAACAGAAACATAAGCTGTCTTACTCTTATTGTTAATCACATTTAAATCTTTCTGATTTCCTTCAATGTTCCTACCAGTAAAACACCAAACTATAGCTTCTCCAATACTTGACTTGCCTTTTCCATTATCCCCTATAATAATATTCTTTAATTCTTCAAATGAAAAAATATGTTGTTCTTCATAACCTTTAAAGCCATATACTACTACCTCATTAATTTTAACACTTTTAATTTTGTTCATAATTTTCTCCTTTTTAAGTAAAATCGCCTTTTAAATTTTTTTATGTAAAATCCTTATTTTTGATACTTTTATATTTTAGATTTCAAATTTCAAATTATTCTATAAGCGATATTTTAAATGAAATTTGAATATGATATATAAATTAAAAAATAAGGAGTTTATATGACAACACAATTAAAAAACAATATAAAACAGGCTACAATAACAATTTCTCAAAAGGAAGCTACGGAAATTCAAGACATACTTAATATAGCAGAAGGCAGATATGAAGAGTCTAATGATATTTTAAAAACTTATACTGTTAAGTTTGATAATGGTTTCTTTGCAGATATTAAAATATGTAATGGAGATACTCCATATGTTGACAGCTTGTTATTTGATAAAAACGGTAATCAAGTTTGCGTTCTTGAAATATCTGAAGAAATTTTGGGAGAATATTTATTTGAACATAATGGAATTGAATATATGGTGATAATGTCCATAGGGGAATAGATTGAAACATGAACGCTAATATAGAAATACAAATTAACGGTTTTTTAACTGCAATATCATTTTTAGGGGTGAAAGAGGCTTACGTATTTGGAAGTGCTCTTTTTAAAGATAATCCAAAAGATATTGATTTATTATTAATACTTAATAAATCTACCTGTGCAGAATGTGAAGGTTGTTCTAATGAATTATCTATTATGAAAGAAAAGAATGACTGTAATACAATAAAAATATTTGATTTGGTAAAAAAGTATTCAACAGAAGAATGTTTCTTAGATGTAAAAGTAACATATTACGCTGAATGTATTCCTGAATGGGTAGATACAATTACCCCTTTTGGTTTTGAGGAATGTTTTTGCGGAAACGATTTCTTTTCTAATTTAAAGCAAATCATTTAAAGATGCAAACAAAGACTATGTACAAAACATAGTCTTTGTTTTTTTTATTGGTCAAAATAATTATTTATCTACTAATAGAATTTATAAAATACCCTTTCTAAATTTTCTTTGGTTTTTAGAAAGTTAACACTATTTAAATAGTCTTTTTCAAAAACTTCTATTGTAATAAAGCATTCATAACTATATTTCTCATACAAGTTCATTATTTCTTTCAAAATATTTATATCTTGTTCCAGGAATGGTGCTCCATGTTGTAAAGGCTTATATCCAAGTTCCTCCACATTTGCTAAATGTATAACTTTAATAGTATCTTTATTTTCTCGAAAATAATATTCTAAATCATACTTTTTATCTTTTACTACAGGTTCTTCATCAAATAGTTTATTTAGTATTCGCATTGTAATCATTGCGTGACAAGTGTCTAATACTGTACCAAATACAGATTTTATACAATTTTCATTGAAAAATTTTGCTATAATAGCATTTTCATTAAGAAACCCACTTCTACTTATAAGTGGAATATCTTTTTTTATAATAAATGGTAATATGTTTTCAAACGCAAAATTAATATTTTTATATTCATCAATTGCAGTATCAAAAATTTCAATCAAAGTATAAAACAGTTCTGGTATTTTTTCATACATAGGCAACGAAAAGCCATTATGTATAATAATTGTTATTTCATGCTTGTAGCAATCAGCAAGCATTTGAGAAAATTCACATACTTTAAAAAACAATTCTTCATATCTATCGTTTGTAAAATATTCTAAATTCACTTCTTCTGAATCAATTAAGGGCATGTGTACAGCAAATACATTACAACAAACCGATTTAATTTCTTCAACTAATTCGTCATTATTTTTATTAATAAAATCTGAAAACAACTGTATCTCAAGGTTATTGCACCCTTTTCTAACTTTATCTATTATGTTATTTTTATCTATTATTGATTTTGCTAATATTTTCAATTTTTCCTCTCCTTTAATATTATTATCTTTTACTATATTAAATAGAGATTAGAATTATAATTATTGTGAGTGTTTAGGGTGTCTGGATTGATTTTTTAACAATAATAAGTATATAATATATATATATTTATAAATTAGGTGCTCAATAAGAGAATTATATATTAAAAGGAGATTTATTAATGAAAAAAAAATACTCACAACAAGAAATTATGGATTTAATAAATAAATATATTGGAGATGATGAAATTTCAAGTAATCAATATCCAAATACAGTTGAAGAACTTAAAAACTTTTTATCAGAAAATGAATTTGATTTTGACGAAATAGATTTTCTTGCGTTAGAAAGTAAATTTGGTTTTGATGATGATGGGTTTCCTTATTTTAAGCAGGCAATTATCATAATGCCCGTAAATGTAGAAGTTGAAATAATAGCATATCATCATGATGAATGGGATTTTTATATTGAAAGTGTATCTGCAGTCGAAGACAATGCAGAATTAACTATGTAAAATCCAAAAAGCACAAAATTTTTGTGCTTTTTTATTTTTACTAAAATTAATAAAGTGTTGAAAAAGAAAAAGAACCATAATGGCTCTTTTTAACACTAATTACCTAATTCTTTTAAAAATATATCAAGATTTAATTCTCTAATCCACCAGGTTTTGCAATCCTCAACGACTGGATTTTTGTGAAATTTGAAATCACTATCTAATCTAAAAACATTATGACTTATATCTGTGCCATATTTTGTAGCCCATTTTGTTCCCCCTGTTATAATAGACGGGCTTTCCTTAACAACTACAATGTTTGGACAAACATAAGCATTTAAAATACTTCTTTCAATAAGTCTTTTAGAGGATTGAGACATCCCATTTTTCTCAAATTTCGCCTTAGTCTTAAACGGATGAATTATGCACCCGTTCTTTCTTATTTTTTCTGCAAGTTCATGATTTTCTTTAGGATAAATAGGAACTGATATTGGAGTATGTACTAAAGCGATAGTCTTTCCTCCTCCATCAATACAACCTAAGTGCCCAAATGAATCAATTCCCAGGGCTAAACCACTCACTACAATTTTTCCTTCCTTAGCACATTTTCTACCAAGTTTATATGCTATTTCTTTTTCTTTATCTGAGGCATTTCTGCTACCAATTATAGCTACCCAATTTTCTCTATTTTTAAAGTCTATCTTTAAACCAGATATGTCAATCATAATATCACCCACATCCTTATTCTGGTGATATTACTGTAGGAACTTCATCGTCTTGCCTATAGTTAAAAAACATAACACAGTTAGCATTTAAGCATTGGGAATATGTAGCTTCTGGAAATTCGTCAACATATTCACAATCAAAGATTACGTCAACAGTAAAAGTTTCTCTACAATTCTTATCTTCACATTTAATATAAAATTCATCGCCATCTCCACATGATTCTGGTATATATAACGTTGAATGTACTTGTCCACAATAAGGGCACGTTGGTTTTGTATTACATATCGGATACGAATTAGAAATTAAGTTATTATCATTATTTTCATCTAATTCATTATTGTCAGTAAATTCAAATCCATTTTGTATCAAACAATCAGTCAATTCTTCTGTTGTCATTGAATCTAAGATTTTTTTAGTTTTTTCAAACATAAATATCACTCCTTCTTATTTAAATTATTCTGAGCTATTTTAGGCAATTTCATTTCCATAAGTCTTCCTGGATAAGTCCTTCCATCTGCGTCAACGTCTATAACAATAGCCCCACAAACTTTGCACCACCTAACAACAGCACATTCACTATATCTTCCATCTGTATAAATACTTACTAATTTATGATTACCTTTACAAAGTTCTATATTACACGCCTCCATTTTTGATTAAGTTTTCTACATATTTAATTCCTTCATCAAAGCATTCTTTAATATGATTACAAGAAAGATTATAAAGTATTTCGCAATCACTTAACCTTATGACATTTACAGTATAGGTTACAGGAGGTATTAATCCTTTTTCAACATCTTTCCCATAACCATTATCATATTGGTCAACTGTTGTATGTTCAATTGAGTATCCTTTTTTAGCTAATTCTTCAAGTTTTTCAAATATATCCATCTCTAAGTCTCCCATGATTATTTTTAATTTCATTATAACTTTTATCAGGTATTATTAAAATCCCTTTTAAATTTATTTAATAAATTATATTCTTAACATGTTTCATTTATCATATGTACAATTTAATGAATAACATAAAACACAGTTAGCTACACCAACTGTGTTTTGAATTAAACTCTATTGAATATCATTTTGTTCATTTTCAACTGGTTTATTATCTGCTTTGTATTTATCTCTATATTTATCTTCCCACATTGGTTTTACTCTTTGGCGAGCCTGAGCATCCGCTTGGTATAATTCATATTCATCTGTAAATCCTTTCATGCTTGCTATGAAGCTTGATGGAAACATTTTTATAGCATTTCTATAGGCAGTCACATTTGTATTATATGTTCTTCTTGCAGATGTAATTTCTCTTTCAACTCTTGAGTTTTCATCCATTACTTTCTTTACTAAACCCATTCCTTCAATAACAGGATAAGCTTCTCTTGTAGCATTAAATTCTCTTATAAGACCTCCCACTTCCATATCCGTTTTCACTATAGAAGTAGATGAAGAGCTATCATGACCATTTTTTATATTAGTAAGTCTTGACCTCATAGCAGTTACACTATTTAGAACATTTTCCTCATGCTCTAAACCTCTTTCAAGTTCTTGAAATAAATTTTCCATTAAATCTAATCTTTGTTGTAGATATACATCAATATTTGCAGTTGCTTTTTCAACAGCATTTTTCAGACCTACAAGGGTATTACCCATTAATATATATCCTACAAATATTACTACAATCGCAACCATTAAAAACATTAATACTTCACTCATTATTTATTACTCCCCTTTCTCTTTATTATTTTTATATTCTAAGCTACCTTCTTCGGCAACAGAATTATAATAATCTTCAAATTCTTTATTTATTTCTTTTGGTTTCAGTTTTTTTAATTCTTTTATACTTTCAAAATATTCAAGCTCTTCCTCGTAGCCTTCATACCCTTCGTTTTTATAAACTCTTTCAAAGTAAGTAACAATAATGTTAACTAAGCTAAATATTTCAAAGTTATCATTCATTGCACTAAATTTTAAAGAATCTTCAAATAAACCTGGGCTAATAAAGTTTACTGATTGATTACCAACTCCGTCTCTATTGAAATTTTTATATGAGGTATCTTTAAATATTCTCATAACAATGTTTGCAATAAAGCCAACATTAACACCATTAATCTCAACGTTTGGTATTTTATCAACTTTTAATTCTTTAAAAAGTTCTATATATATCCCACTTCTTCTTATTAAAAGATTAAAAGGACCATATGTTTCAAAGATAAAAAACAGAAATTCTTCCATAGATGCTGATAAGAAGTCTTGTGCAAGTAAATGTGCTTTGTCATATTCAAAATGATTTGATTCACGCTCATTACTTCTTCTTTCAAACTTTTGAAAATATGTTTCATCTCCATATTTAGCTTTATCTTCTTCATTTTGTTTTCTGCTTCGCACAATTATTTTACTAATTTCTTCTTTTTTACGCATTTCATTATATTTTTTTTCAGTAAAATTATCTTCATTGCCTTGGTAGTGCATATAATCATTTATATCACAATCCGTTATTTCACAATCAAAATATTTTTCTAAAACTGAATTTGTAAATTCAAATATCTTCTTTTGTTTATTTATTGTTCTACCTGTTTTTTCAATAAAACTACCAATCTTCGAATCATATTTAATACTAACATCATATTCTAAATTTAAGTCCATAGGTATATGCATTGCCATACCCTTAAATGTTGTTTTTGTAGAATTGTTTTTATCTCCTGAACTTCTTTGAAATAGCTCAAATTGTCCAATATATACGTCATCTACTAATTTTTTGTCTATAAATTTAACTTTTATAGCTCTCCAACACCTTCCTTTATTCCAATTGTGTAGTTTTGCTAATGGAGTTAAACTGTACTTTCTCAGTCCTTCTGCAGTATTCATATAAGACATTTTCAATTTTAATTCTTCACTTAAAAATGGAATAATTGTTTTTGTGTAATATATTTCAAACAACTTTGTTCTACCGTTATACATTATAAAAATAATAATTCCTATTGAAACTGGAACAAATCTTAGTAATTCAGGTTGTATGTCAACACTTGCAAGCAAACCAGATGAAACAATACCAAGCACTAATGAAACTATAGTTAATGTTCGCATAATTTTACATTCGTCTTTAAGAGGAATAGCATGTTTTAATATAGTCTTCATTTCTTTGGACTGGTATATGTCAGAAAATATCTTATACTTGTTTTTTTCCTTTTCTTCATACATAACTTTTGTTTCTCCTTTCATATATTTATTTATTAATCTATATATTTTACCAATTATGTGAATTAACTATAATCTCAAATATTTTGATAATGTTTAACTGCAAATATAAAATAATATAATAGGACAATAATGTTTATTGTCCTATTATTAATTTTATATATTATCGTTGATATTCTTTTGTACTCTAATGTCTTGAACCAACACGTTTATTGCAGAACATTTTAAATCCGTCATAGTATCTAAAGCATAAACAATTTTCTTTTGTACGTTTTTTCCTACTTCACTAATATTTACACCATATTCCACTATAATATAAACTTCTATAATTAAAGAATCTACTTCGCCAGAAGCCTTAACTCCTTTTTGTAGATTTTCTTTTTTTAATAGTTCTAATAAACCACTTTTCATATCAACAGATGTCATACCTACAACACCTGGAATTTCCATTACTGCTACTCCTGCAATAGTTTTAATTGTAGAATACGATATTTCGATATTTCCATCTTCATTATTTATAATAATTGACACAATTTACCCCTCCCTTTTATAATATAAAATATATTATGCAAAACTAATTATTTATATCAAAACATAAATATTAACATTGATTAAGCTGGTTTTAATGATTTAGTCGCTGGGTTTCTAAAAGTGACAAACTATCGTAAGTTTCAAAACATCCGTATTCTTAATTTTTTTATATATTTTTGAAATTCATCTTTTTATCACGATAGCTATGCCATCCATCTTTTAAATGTTTATAAATAATACATTCATCAGTAGGAAGGTTACTATCAGGATAATAATACATTAATGGCTTTTCTGTTTTTATGATATTTTTAAGCATAAACTCTTTCCAATATGGATTTATGTCAAATGAAAACAATATAATACATCCAAAACTTTCAATAAATAGTATCTGTTGAACATTTCATAAAGTCCATATCAAATTCTGGTTTTAAAATATCAGAATATCTGTTATCACTATTCTTTTTATATTTAAAATCTGCACAAGATTGATATACAGCTATTTTATTTAAGTTTTTTATGTTGTGATTTAGGAACATAGTTTTAATTCCACTGCCATATTGTCCGATTAATAATACTTTATTATTGCTACAACCTGAATTGGTTAAATGTTTAGATAATTTTATATTCCTATTCATAACTTTATTTTCCTCCTATATTAGATAATTAAAGTTATATTCACCACAATTTTCATGAGTCCTTAACTCTTTTGTTAAACACAATAACTACGGAATTGAGATTGTAATATATATTCCTCAAGTTCTTCTTTTTTTACTATAACTCTATTATTTATTAGATAATCTCCTATTTTACACATAACTGATTTTACAACAGGTATAGGTTCTTCATATATTATTTTATGTCTCTTATGCGATGCTTTCCCAATTTGCCTTAACTCTTCAATTCTTGCTTTTTTACTTTTTATAAACTCTATACATTCTTCTTTCGATTTTAATAATTTTCTCAAATCTCCATGTTCTCCGTAAAACTGTACTACCCAATTTTCTACTAATTCTTCTGTTACCTCATGAATACTAATTATTTCTTGTAAAACTTTCTGATTAAACATATCTGTCTCCTTTTTAACTTTAAAGATTAAACTTTTTATATTTGTTCGATATTATTATTTTTAGATATTTTAAATGCTTTTGCTATTTTTATTGCTACAAACTCTAAACACTCTGTTAAAGTAGCAAATACAGCGAATATAGCAAGTAGTATTAACATTATAGATAATCCAAACAATGTAAGAGGCCAAATTACACCGAATAAGACAGCATACATAACGTACCCATTCTCATATATTTCCCACACACTTGATACTAACATAACTACTAATGCTATTAACCCATACAATAGTAAATTCATATAATTACTCCTTTCTTAAATATTTTATCTTATTACTTTTTATCCCATCTTGTCCCATATAAAGATTCTACTTCTCTTCTTAAATTCCAATAATCATGATAATATTTATCTTTTTGATTACGACATTGTGATAATTGCCTTTTTAAATTTTCTATGGTTGAGACTGAATTACTTTCCACATCTTTTACAAAATAACGGTACAATGAACGTATCATTGATTTTTTTAAAATTTCTTCATCAATGCCTAATACTTGCTTTTTGGCTTTTTTTACACACTTCTTGCCAACATATACTCCAATATTATGTGGTATTTCATCTTTTATTTGTTCGTAAAGTTCTTTAGTCAAAACATAATAATTATAATGACCTAAGAAGGTTTTTTTAGCATTTGAATAAAAATCGTGTTTTGAAACTTTTATTTCGTAACAACGCCAAATATTTTTGGTATCAAATGTCATATAGTCAACCCGTTCAGTTGAATCGTTAGCACAAATTGTTACTTCAAAGCACCCGTACACACCTATTTTATGAGTTGTAAACCATATATCTTTCTCTAATTTTTTAGTTTCCTCTGTTTTCATTATAACTCCCAAGTAGTCTATTAGTGTTGCTTATAGTCGATATTATATCATGTATCGACTATAACATCAAGTATTATTTAACATTTCCATAATTTAATATTTATAATTTAAACAACATTTTAGTAAAATATATTATAAATATAGAAAAGGTGTTAAATTACATATTAATAAGGAGAATTTTATGAAGAAAAGTCAAGAATATTTACAATCAGTTAGTTGCGATGAATTGCACACAATCATTAATTCATTAATAGAAGACAAAGAAACTTGTAATACAGTTTTCTTCTAAACAGTATATTGAAATTTAAATAAATTTGTATAAATTAAAATTTAGTGGAGGTAAACATATGAAAGGAATTTTATTTACTGTAAAAGAATTAATGGAAATAGAAGATTATAAGCAAGCAGAAAAAATAAAATTTGTAGATAAGGATAATAATGAAATAATTACAAAAGAACCTATATTATTAGCACCAGTGTTATTCTTCGAAATGCAAAAAAATAACACTATGTTTGTTAAACTGTGGATATGTAATGAGATGCCCGAAGGGTGGAAAATAAAAGTTGGAATAACGAGTGCACCTAACGGATTTTATTGGATATATAATGGTAAGAACATGTTTGATACTGAATATAAACTGGCATTACTGAAAGTTAATACAAATAATTAAAAAAGAGTTTAAACAACTCTTTTTTTGTTTTACTTTTTATTTTTCATAATATGGTCAACAATTCCGTAATTTAAAGCTTCTTCTGCTTCCATGTAATTATCTCTTTCCATATCTTGTCTGACGCTATCTATTGGCCTACCACAGCTATCTGCAATCATTTTAGCTAATTTTTCTTTTGTTTTAAGTATATTATTAGCATAAATACTAATATCAGTAGCTTGTCCTTTTGTTCCTCCCAGTGGCTGATGTATCATTACTTCTGCATTTGGTAATACATATCTTTTTCCTTTTTCACCTTGGGACAATATCATAGCTCCCATTGATGCACACATGCCAACACCAATCGTTGATACTGGTGATTTTATTACATTTATTGTATCAATAATTGCCATTCCAGCAGTAACACTTCCACCAGGAGAATTTACATACAAATATATATCTGCATTGTCATTTTCGGAATCTAAATATAATAGTTGAGCAACTATTACACTTGCCATATTATCTTCAATTTCTCCTGTTACAAATATAATTCTATCTTTCAATAATCTTGAATATAAGTCCCAAGACCTTTCTCCACCCTTTTCTTTTTCCACGACTACAGGTATTAAACTCATTTTTTCCTCCTCAGAATCTCATATTTTTACTGTCATCGACAATTGTAATATAATTAATGAAAAGTTAAAATACAATAATTGTTCTATACTTTCTTATATATTAGCACATGGATTTAAATTTATTTTCCCATTCTATTAAACGGTCATAAGACAATCGTCTATCTTTATTAATATTAAAAAAATCTATTTTAAGTGTTTTAAAATTTTCAATAATAGGTTTTTTTCTATTTATTGTTTTTATCATATAATCTTTATTGTCTAAAACTCCAAGTATTTCTTTCGCAATTAAATCGTTATTGAATAAAAACGCTACTCTTTCTATATTACCCAACCTCTTATTCACACGTTCAATAACTAAATATTTATTAGCTTTTTTATCCCAAATTGAATAAATATTTTTATCGTAAAAAAACAAATTGTAAAATTTAAAATTTTCTGTTTTTAATTCATCTTTAGTAATGATGTGATTTACTATTCCTTTCCTTCCATTATTAAGAATAACTGAAATTTTCTTTGCTCTATTATCTTTAGTAATTATTTCTGTAATATATCCTCTTGTAATATTTTGCGTATTTCTATCTTCATCAGCTATTATATCAACTAACATTCCGATGCATAAATTTTTCTTATTTGTTACATCTATATCCATATATCAACCCTCCATTATAAACTATTAACATTATGTATTATATAGAAATCAATAATTTAAAATAACTCTTTTATGTTCAAATACTGTGCTAATTAAGACATGCTTCTTAATTTAAACATCATGTGAACTCATATATAAGCATTAACATAAGTGTGGCTATTCACGTAAAAAAAAAGAGAGTTACACTCTCTTTATACATACAGAAGATTAAATCCGAAATCTTTAAGCAAAGTTTGAATTGATTGTTTTTTTTGAACTGACAATACAATTAAATCTGGATATACTTGACTTTCTTCAATATTTTTCAAAATTTTATCAGGATATAATTCTACTATTTGGTTATACAATTTTATTTCCAATTCTTTTACTTCTTGCTCATTTTTATTTGATAACATATTTTTCAATTGTCCAGGATACTTAAGAAATATTTTAAAACCTAAGCTCTCACAATATTCTTCTATAGTCATATCTTCTTTTTTAGCTTTATTATAGGTTCTTCGATAGAGTGCATGATTAGCAGAAAAATCAGTTATTATATTATCAGGATAAAGTTCTCTAATTTGTTCTATTAATGTAGGGAAACACCATGTATTAGGGACTTTAAAACCTAAACTTTCTATATAATCGTTTAATTCCATATTTAATTCATTGGCTCTTTTTACAACAATATTATATAAGGGAGTTATGAACTGGCATTTTTCAATATTAACTCCTAACGATTGAAATAATGTGAATAGATTTTTTACTTCTTCATCTATTTTGCAACTTTTACAATTTTTTAATATCTTTTCTGCAATATATTTACAATTATTTAAGTTACCTTCTCCAATAGATTTTACAGCTTCGTCTTTTGTTTTTAATACTCGAAATCCTAAAGTTGTTAAATATTCATTCGTTTTAATTTTATTTTTTTGACATTTTTTTAATATTTGATAATATAATGATTCATCGAGTTGTTTTAACATAAAAACTTCTTTTTGAGGATATAACTTTAAAAGTTCAGAAACAACTTCTTCCTCACTAATGGGGTTAATTGATACATTTGAAGTTATATTTTGTATATTATATTGTTCTTCGTAATTAGTAAAATCTACACAATCTATACACTCAAATCCAATATTAGCTAAAAATTGATTAATAGTAATACCTTTATAAATACACTCACTTCTCAAATCCCTATAAAGCCTTGGGTTGTCTTTTTTTAAGTTTGCTACTTTTTTATCAGGATACAAGTCAGTCAATTTTAGTTTGTAATATAATCCATTCATTTTTGTATAAGTCTCCTAATAACGATAAATTGGCAATCGTTCCCTAAATATTATAATTCTAAACTTGACTATTGTCAAATTTATTTATAAAATTAAATTTAAACGATTTTTACATTTTACATTACATGAATTACAAATTAATTACATTTATACATATATAGTAATTTTATTCTAAAAATAAAAAGTATGCAGTGTTTATTATAAATCTGCATACTCATATTTGTTGAAATTATTTAGTTTACATTTCTAAAGAAAACCCGTTATTTATCAAAAATTTTTCGACCTTCTTCTGAAATCTGATAAATCTTTTTAATTTTATCAGAGACTTCATCTAATAAATCTAAAATTACTTTGTGTCTTGTATCTTCACCAGAAAATACACATTGTAAGCCATGTCCATTATATCCATTCCCATAACTTAAGCAAAAATCATTAAGCCCTGAATCAATATCTATAAATCCATCCTTAGTATCATATTTAACTGTTAATATTTTCAATGTTTCTCTTTTTGTTTTATTTTCTTTTTCGGTAACATACATATGCTCTCTCCTTTTTAAATGAATATTATTCACCTTTAATTCTTTTTTATAATAAATATTATACGTAAATTTATTGGTATAAATAACAATGAAATTATATTTAGCATTTACATTGCCTATAGTCAATGTTATAATTAATATTGACTATTAAAAGTATATAACAAAATATATAGAAAGGCAATAAATATATGAAAATATTAAATAATTTACTAATAGATTTATTTACTGATAAAAACAAAATATATACTAAATATAATTCTCTTAATCTTTTAAATAAACCAGAATTAAAATTAAGTTATAATTATGAATATTATCAAGGAGCTTATGGCTTTTACATTTATAACGATAATAAAATGAATAATAAAATAATTATTAATATGACTTATGTTAAAAATTATTTAGAAGCTCTTATAACTATTGCACATGAACTCGGACACTGGGAACATTCTTGCAAAGATGCTCCTGATTATAAATATTTATATGAATTTGCACATTTAGATGTTACTGATAAGTATGAGGCGTACAAATGTAGTTGTTTATTAGAAAATATTGCAGATGAATATGGAGAGAAATATGCTAATATGTTTGGAATTTTAGAAGAATATAAAAAATCAATATATAATGATAAGTTGATTAGGGAAAACAAGCGAATAGCTTAAAAATAGAGTTAATCAACTTTCGGAATACATAAACCTATAGTTATATTAAAAATACAAAAGTAAAATATCATTAAATGATTTAATAATATAATAAATAAATTTAAAATGAAAAATTATATTAATTAGACTATAATTATTATTTGCTGAAATTTTTAATATAATATTGTAACTTTATATAACAAGGAGATATATATGAATAATATTAAATTTACAGATGAAGAAATAAAAAAGTATCCATTATTAAGTAATATCGAAATAGGTCAATGTGTATTAGCTTTAGATAATAATGATTATGCAAAATTAAGAGGTGTAATTTCAGATATAAAATATGGTAAAGATAAGGAAACTGAAAATGAAGATATTTTAGATATTTATGTTGATTTCGAAGAACCTGAAAATCTGGATGAATTATATCCACACCTTAATGGCACTGGAGTTGACCAATTAATTATGGCTGAAGATATGCTTGGGTTTTACTTTGAAGCTTATGAAGTACCTATTTCAATTAATAATATGATAGTTTGTGAAAACTGTTGTACTGAAGTTAAAATTATTAACGAAACACAATATGATGACATTAAATGGACATTTGAAAATGGTGACTATAAAAAGGAAAATCTTCAGGGTGACACTGCTGGTAAGACTTGTGGAAATTGTGGTGAAAGACTGGGTAACTGTGAAAGAATATTAAATTATTAAGATTTCTATTAAAAAAGAAGGATATAATTCCTTCTTTTTTAATAAATTAAACAATTTCTTCAATATTAAAATCAACTTTTCCGTCTTCTTTTAAATACGAAGTCATTTTATCAACACTTATTTTACCAAAAATCTTCTTTATTTTTTCGCCATATGCCTCATTACACCAAGCTAAAGATTCTTCAAAATAATCATAAGTATTAAATTGTATTCCACAGTAATTAATTAGGACAGATTTTCCAGTTTTTGAATCTCGTCTTTTCCCACTCATGAAAGCATCGACTGCTTTTGGGTAGTATCCTAATATTACGCCCAATCTTTTTTCTTCAAGTTGCTTCATATCTCTTACTACTAAAAGTGAATCTCCTATTTCTTTAACATAAAAACCCATACTACTAAATTTATCAATTATAGATTTTTTAACTTCTTCTTTTCTACCTATATTTTGAAATAATATAGCAGGTTTAATCCCATTAAGAAATAAGTCTATTTCCTTATACATTCTTACCTCCACTTAAGCCTATAAAGTCTTTCATACTTTTAATTTTTTTCTAATATGGTAATTTGTTTCAATAAACTCCGATATATTGATTTTTACTATTTTATTCATTTAATAATGAAACTATAATTCTTAAAACTGTCTGATAATTCAAAAGTATAACTAATATAAGAATTTCAACAAGAAAGGAATTTTTCATAATCTTGTAAAAGGTGTTAGTCTTGATTTGAATTCTGAAGAGTAATTTAAAAAAATGTTTTAGTGTCTTTTTTACCATTAATTAGGTAAGATGTCATTAAGCTATTTTATATTTATAAATAAGTTTTGTTAGAATATAATAATTGATAAAGATTGAAATTGATATAATTTTAGCTTAATAATGAATAATGACAGTAAAAGGAGGATTATAACTATGAGTAAAAAGAGCAGATTAATAATGTATCCATTATTAGTTATTATGTTGTTAGTTTCTGTATTTGCATATAATAAAAACCATAGCAGAGTACAGGTAAACCAACCTGCACAGATACAAGTTGAAGCACCAACAACAGATTCTAACTCACAAATTGTTGAACTTGATGAAGTTAAAGTAAATTAATTTTTACTTAGATATGAAGTGAACTATTCGGATTAACCGAATGGTTCATTTTTTTCTTATATTTGTCTCTAAACAAAACTTTAATAATTATAAAAAGAAGTAAAAGGTTATAAAATATAATAGGTTAATAATATTTGTATTAGGAGTTTATTTTATAAACATTTTTAAAGGAGTGATGACATTGGAAGTTATTAAATTATACATAAATGGTGAAGATTCTTTAATAAAAAATGATAGATTTGGTAAAAAAATAAATTATCAAAAATGTAAAGAATTAAAAACAAAACAGTGTTTTTTAAATATATGGAATTTAGGTAAATACTTTTTTGGAGTTTACGACATTTGGAATTCTAAAAATGGTGATATATTAAGCATTGAAAATTCAGAAGGAAGAATTCTCTTTGAATTTAAGGAAAATAGATACTGGCAAGTACGTGATTATGTTGCAGAACTTTCAGTTATTAAAGCATTTGAAAAAATGTATCCAGATGCTAAAGAAATTGAGATAGAACAACATATTCTTGTAGCTAATTTTAACAAGTATATTGCAAAATTTGAATACTTTAATGAAGATAAAGATATTTCTTTTAAAGAAATTTCAAGAAAAGACATAATTTATCATAATGGTAAGGTTGAAGAGCAAAAAAATGCACAGATGCCAACTCCATGTATTCAAGAAGATACAGATGGAGAATTTAAGTGTAAAAGAAAATGTTACTTTAGTTCTAATGGTATTTGTAAGTATTTTGATTGGGAGTTAGAAAGCCCAAGTGGTGAAATACCAGATTGCAAAGAGCCATTTATCTATATAGAACAAATTCAAGAGCAACTTGTGTAAAATAAAAAGGACTATTCAAGTCCTTTTTTATTGCTCTTTTATTGAAATGTCTAAATCAACTTCATAATTATCATATTTATAATTTGCAGATAATAATGGCATTTGAGCAATAGTAAGGACTATATTATTACCTGTTAAAATAGTTGGAGGAGTTATGTCTGTATTTACCCCCATACCAGAAAGCTCTGTTGTTACTGTACCCATAATCATATTTGCAAGTTCACAAATAGCACTTTTTGACATTTCATCAAGTTCCTCAACAGGCATACCGCCCATCATGTTTGAAGCTATGTTTTTTGCTAATTCTGTATCCATATTTATAGCAACTGTTCCTTTTAACTTTCCAGTAATACCTACCATTACAACAACGTTCTTAGATGCTATTGGACTGGTTTTTGCACTTATCCCACTCAGATTTAAGTCCATTTGAGCTACTTGTTTAAAAATATTTTGAGTTCCTTTAAGAAATATATTAACATATTTAGAATTCATTGAAAAAACCTTCCTTTCTTTATTTATAGTCATTGTATCATATATATTGACATTAGTCAACATTGTGTGTTAAATTATAAATTGAAGCTTTTATTACTATAATTTTATAATAGTTAAAAATTAGGAAATAAAATGCTATTATATTGTAAAAGTATATAACTATAAAAGGAGAGTAAAATGTCAAACGCAGATAAAATATTTAAGCAAACAGTAAATGAAATTTTAGAAACAGGTGAATGGTATCCTTGTGAAAGAGGATTGGATAAAAATGGGAATATGACTTATGCAGTTTGGGAAGATGGCACACCTGCAAAAGCTTTAGGGAAATTTTGTGTAATAAACAGATATGATTTATCTAAAGAATTTCCTATATTGACTGTCAGACCAGTTCCACTTAAACTTGCAATAGATGAAATACTATGGATATGGCAGAAAAAATCAAATAAAGTAAGTGATTTAAATAGCCATATATGGGATGAATGGAAAAAAGAAGACGGTACAATAGGTAAAGCTTATGGATATCAGTTAGGAGTAAAACATAAGTATAAAGAAGGATGGTTTGACCAAGTAGATAGAGTGTTATTTGACTTAAAAAACAGTCCTCATAACAGAAGAATGGTTACTTCTATATTTAACCATCATGATTTAAATGAAATGGCTTTATACCCTTGTGCATATGGTATGGAGTTTAATGTAAAAAACGGTAAATTAAATGCTGTTCTTAATCAACGCTCACAAGATATGCTTGCGGCCAATGGAATAAATGTTGTTCAATATGCAATTTTGGTTCATATGTTTGCTATTTCAAGTGGTCTTCAAGTAGGAGAACTTGTTCATAAAATAGTAGACGCACATATTTATGATAGACATATTGATTATGTGAAGGAATTAATAGAAAGACCTGAGTATAGTGCTCCAAAATTAATTATCAATCCTGATGTTAAAAACTTCTATGATTTCACAGTAGATGACTTTAAACTTGAAGGATATGAAAAAGGAGCACAAATTAAAAACATTCCTATTGCAATTTAAAAACATTAGGAACTAATGGGTGAAGAATGAAAGCATTTGGATATAGAGAAAAATTTGAACTGTTTGGTGATACGGTTGTAACTTGTGGAGTTATATTTGCAGACTCGGAAGATGAAGCAAAATCATTGATGCCTGAAGGTAATAGTGACGATATTGAGTTATCTGAAATTCCGATGAAAAAAGGGTATCATTTCATTGGGTAACAACACTTAAATTACATTTGAATAGCACTGGTAAATCTATAAAAAAAGAAAGCTTAGGCTTTCTTTTTTTTATTAGCATTTAACTATTTTATCATTTAAATTTTCTTTATCCTTATATACATATACATAATTTATTTCTAATCTTAGAAGTCTCTCAATTTTTGTTTCTGATAATTCCGTACCTTCATTAAGTATTAATATGTCGTCAACTCTATATATATCCTTTGCTAAAGTATATCCTATATGCTCCTTACTTAATGCTACTCTTATAATCTCTTTTTCATCCATCTCTATTTCCCCCTTATATTTTTATAATTTTTTTTATTATGTATTTTAAATCTTATATATTATATTTTTACATTCTAAAAATATAAGGAAAATGATGCCTTACACTTTCTTACAAAAAAAAGTTCTTTAATAATCTAAAGAACTTTTTACTACTATTATTTAAATATTGTAACTGGGTAATCATTAAAAATTTCTTCAATGATACTCTTTGATGTATCCCAGTTCTCTGATGTGAAAATTACTTTAGCTATTGCAATAGATAGATATTTAGATTTAGCCTCTTCTTTTAATTTTCTTAATGCTTTTTCTAAATAAGTATATTCAATAATGGAATATTTATTTTCTTCTTTTATAAATAAATTGGCAATATAACTGATATTATCTATTTTAATTAGCTGACATACTCCCATGTTGTAACGACCATAGTTATATTGTTTACATAAAAAGAAATAATCTTCATAAACTGTTGGGTTTTTCTTTTTTATTTCCAAAGAAAATTCATCATCCATAATACCTTTACAATTAACTAAATTAACGATAATGTTTTTATTTGAATTAAATATATCGCTATGTATTTCAACCGCCATTGTTTCATTTCTTAAAACCTTTAAAAATGGTTCACAATCTTCAATTAAAGAACTTCTGCCTTTTTTTACATACTTCTCAATTATATCTAACTTAATATTTAATTCATCCTCATTACTTGCATCTGAAAAATATTTATAATTAGAAGCATATGATATTAAATCAGGATTACTGCTAAAGTACTTAACCCAAAGCATTGTATAAAAATAATGAAGATATTCTTTAGGAAATTCTATTTCGTTTATAATGAAAAAATCTGGTTCTTTCCCATATGAATATTCTTCTTTTTGGGGTGCAAATATACCTTCTTCAGTTACAAACCTTTTACATAATTGATAATGTCTTTCTATTGTATCAACTATGCCTGATACTTTTACCTTTGCATAATGTGAAGAAAAGTTTTTATCGCCCAGCAATGAACACTCTAATGTTTTCATATTTCCTCCTCCTATATAAATTAAAAAAACTTAACCAGTTATATGTTATCTTTTATATTATATTAATTTAATTTTCATTTAATATATGTATTCTATCCTTTTGTTTTTCAAAGGATAGTTTTTATTTTTATGATATGCTTTTTAGCATTTCAGCTAATCCTGTATATCTTTCTCTTGATTTATGTGTTCTTATTGCATAAGCTATAGCATCTTCTTGACCAACAACAACGCAAAACTTCTGTGCTCGTGTGTATCCAGTATAAAAAAGATTATTGTCAAGCATATTAAAATTCTGTTTCATTAATGGGATTATTACAGCTTTCCACTGACTACCCTGAGATTTGTGAATAGTTAAAGCATAGGCGTGTTCCAATTCGCTGAAATTATCATCGTAAAACACATATTTATCGTCATATCTTACAATTATTCTTGTTTTGACTTTATCAAAACTCTCTTCTTTTACTATTTCTTCAATAACCCCCATTTCCCCATTAGTTATACCTACAAATTCAAGGTCTTCTTGATAGCCCCAATATTGACCTTTAAAATACCAAGGCATAGAATAATTGTTTTTCATATGAATAACTTTATCCCCCTTTTTGAAGTAAAGATTCACTCTCTCTTCTTCATTAGTTTCAGGGTTTAAAATTTTAATTCTTTTATTGAGCACAGTAATACCGTCATCTTCTTTATTAAACTCTTGCTGTATCATATAATTCATGACATCAGTTCCAACTAAACTTGTCTTTTGTGGACATAAAACTTGAATATCTTCCATTGGGTAATTAAATCCTCTAATTATTTCATGAATAGATTTTAAAATTCTGTTCTGAGCATTTGTTGGTGTATCAGTTTTTATAACATAAGCGTCTTTTGTATCTTTACAGCTTGAAATCATTCTTGTGTTAATAATGTTATTTGCATTTCGCACAATACCTGATTCTTTTCCTTGTCTTTTTACGACATTAAGAGTAACTATTTTAACTGCTTCACTATTAATAATATCATGGAGAATATTACCTGCACCAACAGATGGTAACTGCTTAGTATCACCAAGAAAAATTACCTTAGTATTATCATCAACAGCAACAAGTAAACTTCTTGTAAGTTGAACGTCAAGCATTGAACTTTCGTCTACTACTATGCAATCAGCTTCAATAGGTAAATTTTCATTATGTTCGAATCCTTTTTGTGGATTAAATTTCAAACCTCTATGAACTGTTATACAATCCCTTCCCGTAGCTTTAGAAGCAACCTTAGAAGCTTTTCCCGTAGGTGCAAATACTTTTATTTTACAGTTATAACCCTCTTTTTTATATTGTTTTTCAAGTATTTCAAGGATAATATTAAGCGTAAATGTTTTACCACATCCTGCACTACCATTAAGAATATAGAATCCACCCTTTCCTCTATTAAACTCAATAACTGCTTCTTTTTGTTTCTCCTCAAGTATTATGTTTTTTTCTTTACACAATTCTTCAAGGTCTTCTTCTACATTACTAAAATTATTAGTAGCAGTTTTATTTAATTCACTTATAAGCTCTGCAACTTTCTTTTCAGCTTCATATATTTGAGGTAGGTATATTTTATTATCTTCATAAATTATCTTATTTACCTGAGCAAGATTATCTAATTCTTTTAATATATCAGTTTTGTCAATTGCTACTAAAGTATATCTAAAATTTTCACGATTTGCAGTATTACTTTCGTTGTAGTAAGCTTTATATATATTATATAACTCATTGTAATTTACTTCATAACTGTATTGACCGTAAGAATATTTAAAATCTTTATCTTCCTTGTGGTCAGACAATATTTTTTTCATTTCAAGAACACCTAATTTTATATCCAATAATTCTTTTGTAAGTCTTACAATTTCACTTAACGGTAAATAGCAATTGCCTTCAAATGAGGAATCTTTTAAAATATTCATAATTCCCTCTTGTATTCTAAACATACCCTTTGGGTCATAACCCATTTCATGTGCTATTGCATCGCACTTACTAAAGCTAAAACCATCTAATTCCCCTGACAACATATATGGATTTTGCTCTATTTTATATACTATTCCTTCTTTATATATGTCAAAAAGAAACTTTGCTTGTTTAACAGTAAGTCCATAACTTAGTAAAACAGTCATTGTCTGTTGATTATCTTTTAATTTTTCAAGTTGTTCCTGCCACGATTCAACTGATTTTTTACCAATTCCTTTAATCTCATTAGCAACTTTCATTGGATTAGTGGATAAAACATCAAGGCTTTGGTCTCCAAATATCTCATATATAAGATTAGCTTTTATTTCGTCTATTCCTCTTAGTGTTTTTAAATAAGAAACAATCCCCGTCATATTAACAGGTCTTACATTTTTAACAACTTCTGATTGAAGCTGTCTTTCTCCCCTATAAGAAATTACCTTACCCATAACTTCATAGGTTTGTCCCACTGTTAATGGATTTAAAAATACACCAGAAACTTTAATATCATTCTTTTCTTCGTCTTGGCAATCATAAACACCATACCCTGAGTCTTCTTTATATACTAATTGGGCATTTGGGATTACTTTCTTTGTAATTTGACTGTTTATTTTATAATCGTCTAAGCTATTTGCTTTTTTATTTACTACACCAAAATTAAACCCACCATCTGGAAGTTCATCTATATTATATTCATCGCTCATATCAATTCTCCTTTCATTTCATTCATTTTATCTGTTCTTTTATATTATGTTATTTTTGTAAATGAATAAGAAAATAAGAGAATAAGCTCGTTTAATTTGGATTATATAAAGATTCCTATATTTATTATATATTTTAACTAAAAGGATTTGTTATAACTTAAATAGAACTTATTGTTTAGCTTATCTTGTTGTAAAAAATTTGTAAAATAATTAAAATAAAATAAACAGCATTGAATTTCATCAATGCTGTTTATCAGTACTATTCTTGTTTTAGTAAATATACAAATATTATTTTTGTTGACCTGCTAATTCTTCAAAATGAATATCAATATACTCATTAATTATATAATTAAAACTTTCTCTTGCCTCTTCACCAAAGAATTTAATTAAAGGCATATAGTGACCATGGTTCTCAATTTCATAGAGTAAAGCCCCTAATTCTGAACGATATTTATACATTAAATCTTCATAATTAATGTCTGTCCTACTTATATCATCTTTTAGAATTTCTGTTATTAAATCCATAAATTCATCTTTAAAATTATCTTTGCTTAAATTTTCGGTAGGAACTCCATTACATAGGGATTTTGCAAAATCCTTTATTGTATTGTCATTCTTTATCAACTTATCTCCATATAGTAAATATTTATTCATAGATATAATCCTCCCTAATTAATATATTAAAATTTTAATACCTTATTTTTATATTTCATATAATTATATACTATAAAATCAAATATTATTTTAATAATATCAGTAAATTGCGTAAATTATTAATATTAGCGATTTATATGGTATACTTTTATATTATGTTATTTATATAAGTGAATAAGCTGGTTTAATTTGCAACATAAAGAGCATTAGAACCTAAATTATTATTAAATTACTATGTCTCCTTTCTATAATATAGAAACTTTATAGAGAGGAGGCATAGCCTTGGTATTAACACCACTTACAAAAGAAGAATTAAATCTAATATTTGATAAAACATCTATTGACGTTTTAAAATTCTATATAAATAAATCTTTATTTTTTCAACCAGAACTATTGAAAAATCAAGCACCATTCCCTATACAAGTACCAAAAGAACATATGGAACAGTGGTTAGTTCAGGCAATAGGTGCAGAACCAGTTGGCTCTGGCAATTATCCAATTGACATTGTGAAACCAGGAGAATTTGGAGCTGATGTAAAAACAGTCACATGTAAGTATAACAGTCAAGGCGTATTATCTAAAAATCTCTCAAACGAGGTTTCCTTAATGCAAAACTTTAAAGAATGTGGCAATCAATTAGACTATTTGTTTAAAGAAAAGGAATATCAAAAGATTGTAGAAGAATGGAAACTTAGTTTATTCAATAAATTAGCTAAAATTACTACTGAAAATAATATCCCAAAGATTTACTATATATTTTTAATAAAAGGGTTTAATGTTTTTCACATATGTATATTTAATGTAAATGTAGACAATATTAAAAACCTGTCATATAACTATGCAAGCTCTACTAATTTACATCTTAATGGGTTTATTGATGAAAATATAGGAGAAACAACCATATATAAATCCAAAAAAAGATTAGAATTAAGACTTTTTACGAAATATTTAGTAGAAAATAACTATACCATTGAATTAAGTTTCAAATATAACCCACAATTTGTAGATTTAAGAGAACTTATAGTAAATAACAAAATAAATGATTATATTGTTACGTTAGTTTCACCATTATATGAATTATTTTAAAATCATCAGATTCTTGATAAATAGCTATTTATATGGTATAATTTAATTATAAATTAAACAGGAGTTATCAAATGATATTTGACCTAACCATAATAGATTATACTAAAGAAATTACAAATCAGTTAAAAGAACAACATTTTAGAAAAATTGATAAAATGATTACAAATGAAACATTCGATAATAATGATGATTCAACTATTACAGTTTATCATGGAACAAGTCTTTATTATTTAAATGATATTTTATTAAAAGGAATACTGCCAAGAGATACTACTGGGATAGGCAATTATTCTAATGAAATTGCTTCAAATAAGAACTTAGTGTATCTAACTAACAAGTGGCATTATTTTTACGCTTATAACGCATTTAATAGCTTAAACAAAAGCGAAATAGATACAGGAAGTCTTAATATACCATGTTATGTTGAATGTAAAGTCCCAGCAAAGTATTGCGTAATTGATGAAGATTTCTTTCATTCGAATTATATTAAACAAAGATTAAAAAGTGCGATAAAAAAGGGAAATACAACTTTAGAGATTAATTATTCTGAATGTCATGCTATGTATGGAACTATTGCTTATTTAGGAGCTGTACCCAGAGAATATATAAAATCTTTTACTATATTAGCAAATATAGAACTGTTACATAAAAACTTTATTGATAATAATTCAAAATATCAAAAACAGCTTCGTAACTGGGCTAATGGTAAAGGCAAAGGTGATTTAAAGTTAATAGATTTAGCTAATTTAGAAGATGACGAATATAATGTGACATTTGGGACTAAAGACATACCTGAAAACTATATCATTACAGGTGTAGAACCAACACAAAACAGTAATGTAAAATATAGACTTAGGTTTAATGAGGTTAAAAAATAAATAGAATAAAAACGAGGCAGATACTTGTATTAAAAACACCTGTCTTGTTTTTTTAATTAAATCGCAAATATTAATAACTTTTTTATTTTCATTTATATTCCTAATTTTTTTATATAATCTCGAATTATAATATTTCAATTATCTGTTTTTCTTTTTAATATTTAAAACAGAACAACCATTCCTTTTTTTGCTATTTCCTATTCTTTATTAGTTAATTATCTGTAATAAATAATTTTTAATTATTCTTTTTTTACTATATTATATTTTGTAAAACATTATTTATTGTAAATTTTAGTTTACATTTTTCTAATATTATGATATGTTATATATACAGCATACATAAGACATTATGATATGTTTTTCAGTAAAAAGAAGTAGAAAAATTCAACAGTAGAGCAAAAAAATATAAAAGGAGATTAATTTAAATGGCATATAAGTATATAGGATATGGAACTTATACAGTAAAAAAAGATTTTATTTACAAAGACCAAGAAGTAAAATCTGATGAAAAATTAATAGTAAATGATATATGGAAAGCAGATAGAATGATTAACTTTAAAAGAGAAAATGGAAAATTTGTTAACATTAAATATGATGATTTAGAAGAAATTGTAGATTTAGAAAATCTTGCTACTCCGTTAGAGATAGTTCTGCCAATTTTTAATGGTATAAAAGCTCTATTTAGAAAAGAAAAAAATAAGAATTGAGTATTTGAGAATTAGTTAATATAGAGTATCTACATATTCACTAATATCCACTTTCTACAAGACTATCTAATCCATTAATAGTATATTTCTTTTAAAATTTTATAGTCAATTATTATGTTAAAATAAAAGCAGATACCAAGTCGAATTAATCAACTAATATCTGCTTTACTTTTAATTATTTTGTCTTTTCAAGTGTACTATTTACAAGTAAACCAAAATCAGAAATATAGCAAGCTATACCATTGTTCGGAGAATACAAAATATTCTCTATCAATCCAAATCGTTTAAATTTGTCTACAGTATATGCTATAGTCTTTTCATCAAATCCTGCCTCCTTAAATCGCAGTTCATTGATTATTCCACCCTTTTTAGTATTATACTTAGAGCTTAGTCTAAGTAATTGATTTTCTTCTTCTGTAAAAGTAACACTCATTAGTTCTTTTGATTTATACATTTATCGCACTTCCTAATTAACTCATTTTTTTAATCTTTATTATTCTTGTTTTTACTAAAGTACCTGATTCTTTAAAAGCTCCAACTGGTAAATCAAATATCTCTGCGTTATTTAATGACAAAAAATCTCTAAATTCTAAAGATTTTTTATTTTTCCCAAAAAACGGACTTTCTGAAACAATACTTATAAGTATTCCTCCTTTATTTAACATATTAAAAGCATGTGTAATATGCTCTATATCTTGTTGATTATGAAATGGTGGATTCATTATTATCTTATCAACTTTTATATTATCAATTTCTAAAAAGTCTTTATTTTGAACATTATATCCTTTATCTTTAAGGACTTTAGCATTTCTACAGTTCAATTCAATAACAATACATTCATTTTCTTTAGGCAACAAATCTAAAATAGCACCTTCTCCAGCAGAAGGCTCTAACAATTTGTCTGAGGATTTTATTTCTGCCATATCAATAATTTTTAAAGCAATACTTTTTGGAGTAGGAAAATATTGAAATTCTTTTACTAAATCAGTAACTTCACCTGTTAACATAATACTATTAATTATATTCATAGGACATTCTTTAAACACATGTCCTTTAACTTTTCTATTCCACTTACCACCAATATTTTCAATTACTTTATTCACCTTTTGGTAGATATTTCGGTCAAGTGTTATATTAGGTAAATATAACACATTTCCTTCTATTTCACAATTATCCAAAATACCTAAAATATCATTTTCAATTTTCATTTGTCATTTCTCCTTGTTATTACTCCACAATGAAAGAATACATTTTTCTTAATTTTTCTTTTTCATTATCAGAAATAGTTTTTATTTCATTTTTTATAATTTCTTCTGTCAAATCATATATGGGATTATGAAAATATGTTCTTCCTATTAATCCAAGAGGTATAAATATAGGTGTTCTTTTATATTGCTCATATGAAATAGGATTATCTAATTCATTTTTAGCTATTTTCAGACCTTTTCCTCTACTAATTATCCCATATTCATCTTTGTATTTTAATATTTCATTAATCTTTATATCCATTCTTTAACCCTTTCATTAAGCGACTAACTCGCAAATTCTATCAGTTAACGCAGTAAATCTATCCCTTGTTTTATGTGTTTTAACAGCATAAGTCATGGCTTCAATTTGTCCAATGGTTACTTCAAAAAGTTCTGCTCTTGTATAACCAGTATAGAATAAATTATTGTCAAGCATAATGTAATTTTGCTTCATTATAGGCATTATTATTGCTTTCCATTGACTTCCCTGAGATTTATGAATTGTAAGAGCATAAGAATGGTCTAATTCATCATATCCGTCATCATAAAACACATATTTATCTTCGTATTTTACAATAATTCTTGTTGTGGTTTCACCATCTATTCTAACTTTTACAATCTCTTCAATTGTACCACACTCTCCATTCGTAATTCCAACCATTTCTTTTTCTAAGATGTATCCACCATACAATCCTTTTGTGTACCATTCCATATCATAATTATTCTTAATATGAATGACTTTATCTCCTGTTTTAAAGTAAAGAGTAATCATTTCTGGTGCTTTATCATAGCTTGTTACCTGGAAATTCTTATTTACAACAGCTAATCCTTCTTCCGATTTATTAAATTCCTTTTGTAAAAGATAATTCATATACCAAGTTCCAATTTGTCCATTTTTCTGAGGACATAATAGTTGAATATCATCTAAAGTAAACCCATCCATGCTTAATATTCTTTTAATTGAATCAATTATAGCTTTTTGAGTACCTTCTACAGTTCTTCTAAAAATCACATAAGCGTCTTTTGTATTTTCGCAATTTTCTATAACTTCATTATTGATAATGCGATTTGCATTTTTTATTATACCTGAAAGCTCTCCTTGTCTTTTTACTACATTTAAAGTAATGACTTTTACAACATTGCTATTAATTAAATCATTTAAGACATTGCCAGGGCCAACTGATGGGAGTTGTTTTGTATCTCCCATAAATATTACTTTAGTTCCATTACTTATTGCAACAAGTAAGCTTTTAGCAAGTGAAATGTCAAGCATTGAGCTTTCATCTACAACCACACAATCAGCTTCCAATGGATTATCTTCATTATACTCAAATCCAATCTGAGGATTATATCCAAGTCCTCTATGAACAGTCGTACATATTCTTCCTGTCGCCTTGGTCGCAACCTTAGAAGCTTTTCCAGTTGGAGCTAATACTTTAACACGAAATGGTTTATTCATATTACTATATTGTCTTTTTAACATTTCTAAGATTATTTTCAAAGTAAATGTTTTTCCACAACCTGCACTACCATTTAATATAAAAAAGCCTCCATTATTTTTAGAAAACTCAATCACAGCTTTTCTTTGCATATCTTCAAGTGTTATATTATTTTCCTTGATAAATTTATCAAGTTCACTTTCTAACTCTATTGAGATTTTAAATGGCTTTTCAACTGCTAAACAACAAACTCTTTCAGCAACTTCTCTTTCTTCTATGAATAGTTGTTTTAAATAAACTTTGTCTTTATCTATGACAATTCTTCGTTGACATTGTACTTCTATCAATTGGTCAAGTATTTCTTCACCTAAAAAAGAAATTACAGTATGTCTGTGTTTTTCTTTTTCTCTATTATTTTTCTCTCTTCTATACATGTCAAGAGAACTTCTCATTTCATTATAATTAACAGGGTACTTATATGTACCTATTTCATAATCAAATTCAGTTTGTCCAATCTTTTCCGAAGCAAAACCATTCATTTCTTGAACTGTAAGACTAATTTTTAATAGATTTATAGCTCTTGAAATAAGTTCCTCCTGCGGTAAAAAACAATGCCCACTTGAAGATGCTTCATTAAGTACATGTATAATGCCTTCTTGTATTCTAAATTCACTTTTAGGATTAAATCCAACATTTCTTGCTATTCTGTCACACTTTTCAAAACCATAGCCTTTAACCTCTGAAGATAAAAAGTAAGGATTTTGTTCAATTCTTGATACAATTTCATCTCCATACTTATCATAAAGTTTCTTTGCTTGTTTAGGACTTAACCCATAACCAAGAAGACTTGAAATAGTATATTGAGATTCTTTCATTTTATCTAACTGCTCTTTCCATTTAGTTACAGATTTTTTACCTATACCAGTAACAGTTTCAGAGACAAGCATTGGATTATCAATTAATATTTGTATGCTTTTATCACCAAATTTGTCGTATATTAGGGAAGCTTTACTCTTTAGCCCTCTAAGTGTCTGCAAATAAGCTATAATACCCTTTTTGTTTACTGGTTTAACATTTCTGATAGTTGATACATTAATTTGTCTTTCGCCTTTATAAACGCAAATAGTGCCTTCTACTGAATATGTTTGACCAATTATGAGTTCGGAAATAAATGTTCCTTTTACAGAAAAAGTATTTTCATTTTCATCTTCAACTATATATGCTCCAAATCCTGAGCTTTCCATATATGTGATTTCAAAAGTAGGTATAATCGTTTTTGTTACCTTTGTATTTAGTGTATGTGTATCCAATATATTTGATTTATCTCTTTTATCAAAATCGTCACATGGAAATTTAGAAAATCCATTGTTAAACATTTTAAAACTCCTCTCCTATGTAAATATTCTTTATGAATACCTGATGTGTGTTATTTTATTTATTCTATTCCGTAAAGAAGCTAATTATCAAAAAAAACAGGCATTTATAGAATATTGAGAAATTAAATGCTTCTTGCTTAAATTATTATATCATATTTATATTTTTTAGTCAATTTTAATTTACTTTTTATTGACTTTGAAGTTAAAAAATAGTAAAATGTAATAGAGTTAATTATATTCAAATACTAAGAATTAAGGAGCTTTTAAATATGAATAATGATAAGAAAGAAATTAATAAGTGCAATAATATTACAGGAAATGATAAGTGTGATTATACTGTATTAGATAAGCCAAAAAAATGTAATTTCGAAGAAAGACAAGGTTGTTCTTATTTAGATTGTCAATATTATCAGAAATTTGAAAATAATATAAAGTAATAAAAATAGGAGTGTAGAAAGTGGAAAAGGATATTAGATTAAAAAAATTTTATGAAACATTAGACAATTTATATTGTGAGAACGTGAAAAATGTTAAAAATGCAAATGAAGTGCAAACAAAAGAGAGAATATTTGATTTAATATACAATGAAATAATAAAAACAGAAGATTTTAAATTTTTAACAAGTGATTTTATAAAGCAAGAAATAAATAAATATTATGATGATACTCAATCTTGGTGGGCTGACATTAAAAAGTTATATAAAATATAATAAACTATTTACATTTTGCATGGCAGATGAAATTGTTATTTTTAATAAAAACATCCACTATAATACAAGGATTAATATAACTCAGTGGTTCAATAACGAACATTATGAAAAAGTATAAACTTATATTAGGAGGAAGAATTATTATGAAAGAAACAGGTATTATTAGAAGAATAGATGACCTTGGAAGAGTTGTTATTCCAAAGGAGATTAGAAGAACTCTTAGAATAAAAGAAGGAGATGCTCTGGAACTATTCTTAAATGGAGCAGATGGAGTTTTGTTTAAAAAATATTCTCCACTCAAAGTTCTTAGTGGTTCTATTGATGGATACGCTGAGTCAATTGTTGAATCTATAGGACATATTGCATGTATAACAGATAATGACAATATCGTTTCAGTTTCAGGAATAGTCAAAAGTGAGTTAATGCACAAAAGAATTAGTCAAGATGTTGAAAATGCTATTAATAATAACACTGTATTGATTAAAAATGCTAAAAGCAATGAACAAATGATAGATATAACTGATGAAAAAGGAAATCCCTATGGATATTGTTCTTGTATCATTGTACCAATTATTGTACTTGGCGATAAGATTGGGGCTGTAATTATCTTAACTAAAGATAAAGAAGCTGAACTTGGAGAAATTGAAATTAAGTTTGCTAAAGCAATAGCTAAATTTATTGAAAAACAAATGGCTTGTTAATAACAATGTGATTAAATAAGTCAATTACCACACTTACATTAAAGCTAAGAAGTGGGAATTTTTATATTTTCACATATATTCATGGTATGTTTTGAGTTTGTCATATTTGTTATATAGCAATTATTTTGTCAAATTAACCTGCATATTATAGAATATGAATTAAAATATAACAAAGAAGTTTACTAATTACAAACATATTTAAAAGTTTTTTAAAATCGAAAGGATAAAGAATATGAGAGTTATAAAATTTAGAGGACAAATGATTAATTCAAATAAATGGGTATATGGAAGTCTTATTAAAGATAGATTTGGTAAATATTATATTCTGTATGTTAGAGGAAACTTTAAACTTAAGGTACAGGTAAACCCTAAAACTATCGGACAATATACAAATTGTAAGGATATTAAAGGTACTAAAATTTATGAAGGTGACATAATAAAAGATGAATACGATATGAAATTTGTAGTTATTCTTGACGAATTTGAAAATCGTTTTATGGGAGTTACTATGTGTGATGAAATATGGAATGAAAGACAAGGCGATGTAAGATTTATTAGAAATTATAGTATCGAAGAACATGGTTTATTTGTTATTGGTACAAAGTATACTGATAAAAAATATATTAACATACAAAGAAACATGTCAAAAAACATGTAATTTACCATTTAACAAACCTTTTAAATGTGTTAAAATTAATTTAGCTGTAAATTGAAGTCTAAATATAATATTAAGGATTTAAACAAATGGTGAATGTATCCAATTCTTTTAATAATGAATATAAAGGAGATATGTAAAATGAAACATGAAAAAATAGATAGTTTCCCGTATGGTTTAACAGAACAGGAAGCAAAATTATTGAGTTCTTCGGAAGATATTTATGAAATATTAGAAACATTTGATACTTTAGAAGATGCTCTTGAATTTATAAAGGATACATATGGCTTAAATGCATATGAGTACGCAAAGAAGGATGCTGAACAAAGTATATATGAAGAAAATGAAGATATTAAGTATATGCATACTAATGGACATGTTGATTATTTAGGATATACTTCATTTGCTATTTCAGATAATACAGAAAATTATAGAAATGGTAAAGGGTATGAACCTTCATTTTTTTGGTTTCCATCAGGAAAAATTGCAAGGGTTGAAACTTTCTAACAAATAAAATTCACATATAAAACGCATTAGAAAATCTACTGCGTTTTATAATTATATCTCAATTAGAGATTACAATTGTTGTTATTATTTCTTTTATTATTTGTATAATATATCATAAATTAAAAATTAGGGGGATATCTATTGATTAACAAAATAAATATAGAAAAATATAATTCATATAAAGAAGGGATTTAAATGGCAAAGGAATCATTAATAAATAAGTTACATGAATTTGAACCTACGGATTCACAAGGTTATTCAATGGAATGTGAAAAGTGTGGCAAGCCAATAAGCATATATGAAGTTGAAGATTGGGATAAATCCTTAAAAGAAGAATGTACTCAGCTTATTTTGGTTAGTTAAAATAAAGTAAATCGTGAGAGTGTAAGAATGAATAATATTGGTAAATTTAAAGTAGGAACTAAATTTGTTGGGAATACAAACAAATTAATGATGGAAGTTATTAAAATTGAAAAAAACTGTACTGGTACAGAAAGTGGTTATGTTAAAGTAGAAAGCGAATTGGTAACAATAAAAAACATAGAAACTGGAAAATTGTTCACATATGGACTACAAGGTTTGGAAAGATGTGATATAACAATCATAGCCAGATAGGTTTAATAGCAAATTAAAAAATGAGTTTACTAAATTAAAAAAGCAGAGAATATTCTCTGCTTTTTTAATAAAAATTTACTGACCATAAATCGGTGGTAGTTCTCGTTTATGATTTGTTCTATTATAGTTATTTTCAATTATTTCAGTTGCTCTTTCATTAGTTTTTCCTGTAATTAGATATTCGTCAATTTCTTTATATGTAACTCCCATTTCTTGTTCATCTGTCTGTCCTTCCCATAATCCTGCAGATGGTGCTTTATAAAGAATTTGTGTCGGCACACCAAGATATTCGCCAAGTATTAATATTTCTTGAACAGTTAAATTACCTATTGGGTTAAAATCACAACCACCATCTCCCCACTTTGTAAAATATCCCATAGTTCTTTCTGATTTATTACCTGTACCAGCTACTAAATATCCCTTAGATTGTGCAATAGAATATAATGTAGTCATTCTAAGTCGTGGTTTTATATTACTCATTGCTAATCCTTCTATTTTATTAATAGCAGATGTTTTTTCTGATATATTATTTATTGTTTTTAATAATACATCAAATGTATCTTTTAAATCTATTTTAACTGTACTCACATTAAATTCTGTAGCTAAAGCTTCTGCATGTAATTCATCCTGCGTGATATTGCCACATGGTAATATTACACCTAAAACTCTATCAGTTGCTCTTTTACAAAGTGCAATAACTACTGCACTATCTTTCCCTCCACTATTACCAACAACAATACCACTTGTCTTTGTTTTCTTTAGTTGTTCTCTAATCCACATAGTCATTTTTCCTACTTCATAGCTCACATTTTCTTTTGTTATCATAATTTCCTCCTTCACATATTCAATATTATATTCTTTTTTCTTAATTACTCCTTTTGTTGACCTTTATCAACAACTTAAGTTTATATTTTTTTATCAATCAACGAATCCTAAAAGAAATGATAAACACCGAATTACGATTAGGATTATGAAGAATCCAAAAATCATTTCTACAACGTACATTACAAAGACGTATATGCCCCATAATTTTCTATTGTTATACATGTCAACTTTATACTTTTTTAATATGAAATTTCTAAGGCTATCTTGAAACTTTTGACGAAATTTGTATACATAATCTTTAATGTAAAATATCCACACAAAATAAAGTACAACACATATTATAGCTCCAATTATAAACCATATTATATTTTTCAACACAAACTCAGAAAACAATATTGAGCCGAGTCCTAAAATTATCGCTAATGCACCTAATCCCGAACCACCTGAATCATGCATAAACCTTCCCTCCTAATATTAATTTGCAAAAGTATATATATACCATCTACCATTATTCATCATATCCGTTTCTATATCTGGATTATTTTTATTTGGTATATTAAAAAGATAATCCATATCTTCCAATATACACTTCACAATTAAATTTTCATTCATCTTTTTTATTGCAAATTCATAATCAACACCAAACCAAGATTTTGCATAATGTTCCCAAGATTTTATACTTTTACTTTTTTTTACATAATTAAAGTTTAAGTCATATCTTTCGCCTACTACCCCTTCATCAGTAATATTAAACTGATAATCTGCGGATATTGTCACCATATACAAATGATTATTCTGTTCATTATGCAACAGTATAGCAGGTTGTACACCATTGACTCTGTTCTCAGCTTTGATTATTTTAAAGTTTTCTATATTTAACATTTGTTACCCCTCATTATTGCAATTGTTCCATCTACTTGCATTATATCATATTTCTTTTATTTTGTAAATTATTTTTTACTTTAAAATTTTTAACTCGCATATGATATAATCTTTTCATATATTTTGTTTTCTATAATATAATTATAAACTTCATCAGGTACTAAATATCTGATACCCCTTTTATTAAAAATTTGTTCTCTTACAATAGTCGAACTACTATTAGTTCTTACAGCTCCTTTAACTTTAATAAAGTTGTTTTCATAACATTTTAAAAGAGGGTTATTGTTCATAATATTAATCATGTCATCATTATCTCTTTCCACAACTAATACTTTATAGTTTTTTACTAATTCATTATACTTCATCCATGTATATATTTCTTTTAAGTTATCCGAACCAATTACAAACCACAATACACATCCAGGATTTTCTCTTTGAATTAAATCTAATGTTTCTATTGTGTACAGTTGTCTATCTGCATCAATTTCCACTCTTGACACTTCGAATTTTGGGTTTTTATCGCATACTCTTTTAATCATATTAAATCTATGCTCTGATTTTATTAAGCCAGGTTTTTCATAATGATTGCCAACTGGGACAAAGAGTATCTTCTCAACATAATCATATTCATCATATATCTGCTCTGCTAAATTAAAATGAGAATTGGTAGGAGGGTTAAAGCTCCCACCAAATACTACAATAACTTTATTCTTCATCATAGTCATCTCCTTTAAAGGTATGTTCTTTTATCAATTGATTTTTGACATTCCATAGCTTTAGTGATAAATCTACATAATATTTATGTGGATTTTCTAATCGTAGTAATTCATCCCATAATGTATCTATCTGCTCTTTGCAAAATTCTTGGATTTCCATAACTGAAGGAGAATTGTATATTAACTCGCCATTTTCGAATATTTTTTCCTGTATTTCCATTGCATAAAAGTTATTAACTACTTTTCTTTTCCATGAATCTTTTTCATCAAATAATTCATATTCACTATCATTAGATATGTTTTCATTATGCAAAGTTAGTACGTCTGCAATAGATTTGTTTGTATCTTTATCATATAATCTCCATACTTTTTTGTATGATGGATTTGTTATTTTTTCGATATTTTCTGATATTTTAATTCTTGGTTTAATTTTCCCATCTTCTTCAACTGCAACTAACTTATAAACTCCTCCAAATACAGGGTCAGATTTTGCTGTTATTAAGTTTTCTCCTACTCCAAACCAGTCTATTTTTGCATCTTGTATCAATAAATCTCTAATTACATACTCATTAAGCGAATTTGAAACACCTATTTTAGCATCAGAATAACCTGCTTCATCAAGCATTTCCCTTGATTTTTTAGATAAATATGCAAGGTCGCCTGAATCAAGCCTTATTCCTTTTGGTCTATATCCTTTTGTTACTACTTCTTCATTCCATACCTTTATTGAATTAGGAATACCAGATTTAAGGACATTGTAAGTATCTACAAGTAATGAGCAATTGTCTGGATATGTCCTTGCATACATTTTAAAAGCTTCATATTCAGAAGACATTAACTGAACGTTACTATGAGCCATTGTTCCAACCACAGGTATATCAAACATTGCACCTGCCATTGTGCAAGCTGTTCCCGAACATCCTCCAATTATTGACGCTCTTGCACCATACACAGCTCCATCATACCCTTGTGCTCTTCTTGAACCAAATTCATATACTGGTTTACCTTTTGCTGTTCTTACTATTCTATTTGCTTTAGTAGCAATTAAGCTTTGGTGATTAATTGTTGTTAATATCATAGTTTCTACTAATTGTGCTTCAATAATAGGTGCTCTTACTGTAATTATTGGTTCATTTGGGAACACAGGCATACCCTCTGGCACAGCCCATATATCCCCTGTAAATTTAAAGCTTCTTAAATATTCAAGGAAACCTTCATTGAAAGTGTTTTTGCATCTTAAATAGGCAATATCTTCGTCTGTAAATCTCATGCCTTCTATATACTCAATTAATTGTTGAAGACCTGCAGATATTACGAACCCTCCCTTATCAGGTACTTTTCTAAAAAAGTTATCAAAATATACTATTGTATCTTTCAACCCATTAACAAAGTATTCGTTGCCCATGGTCATTTCATAATAGTCCATTAGCATAGTAAGATTTCTTTTATTATTTAAACTTTTATTTATTGATTTATTTTTCATAAAACCCTCCTGAATTCTTATTTTGTTATTATCATTTTGGTACTATCTTATTTTAAAAATAATGGGCATTTCTACCCTATTATTCTTAATTAGCTAATATCTTTAATTAATTGAACTCCGTTTAACTGCATATTGTAAAGAGCAAATACATTCATTAAATCAGCATTATGATTTATTTCTTCTGTTTCATATGTTTCTGTACATTTAATAGGAAGATATACTCCACCTGGAATATTCCATTCATGATAAAATGCCATTTGTGTAAGAGCATATTGTAAAATACATATATCAGTGCAATCTCCCATTATTATTACATTTGTATATTGAGAATTGTTCATAAAAAACTCTGCATATTCCTTACTTAAAAAGCCATTTGTAGAATTTTTCTTTATGATTATTGATTTCTCGTCAATATATGGTTTAAATTCTTCAACAATTTCTGATTCTTCTGTTCCAACTAAACAGTGTTCAGGATAATAATTAAATTCTCTTGATTCTTCTGTATGAGCTTCACAAATAAATATTTTTTGATACCCTTTAAATTTTTTAAGGACTTGTTCTATATTAGGAATTATTCCTTCTACTCTTTTTGAGTACAACGCTCCTTTTTTAGCAAAACCATTAACCATATCTACTACTACAATCATTGTATTTTCTACTGGAAAATCTTTAGCGTTAACAGTGGGTAACTTTTCAAAAGAATTTATTATATTAGTTAAAGTTCTTGTTGCGTTATCATTAAATGTTTTTATATCAGATATTTTATTCATATTTACCTCCACATTTTGTTATTGTCTTTTTGATATTATCATTATAATACTATCTTATGGCAAAGTCAAGTTATTTATGCTTTAACCATGTTTGATATGAAAAGAAAAGTGTCTAACTTACCTTCTCATTATCTTCTTTTAATTCACCCTTTAAATATAAATCTTGTTTGTATTTTCTTAAATTGCGTACAGCCTCTGTTAGTTCTTCTCTATTAGAATAATCTTTCCAATGTTCCTTTAAACGCTGTTTAACCCTATCAGCTCTTTGAGGATTAACAATAATCTGAATAGTTGATTTGCTAACCCCATAGTTTTTAGCTAAAGCCCCTTGCCCAATGTTACCTTTACTATATTCTTCTTTAATTAAAAGTTTTTGTTCTTCTGTAAGTTTTCTTCTTCTATCCTGTGATTCTTGTAATTTTATTTTTTCGCTCTTATAAGGCAAAATTATCACTTCCTCTTAACTTTTTATTTAAAAGCCACTTTTCCATGCTGGATTAAATTTATAAAGTTTAGCAGGTCTATGCTGAGAATCAGTTTTAAACTGTTCTGTTTCAATTACCATAGGTGAAACTTTTCTTCTAAAGTTTGCCTTACTTAATTCTCTGTCAAGAATTACCTCATAAACCTTTTGCAACTCTGATAAAGTAAATAATATTGGCATTAAATTAAAAGCAATTGAAGTGTATTCTAACTTATTCATTAATCTATCAAGCCCATAATTTAAAATTTTAGCATGGTCGAAGGCGATATTATTACTACTTACTATATTTACTTCGGTTCTTTTTACAGCATTTTCAACTGTAGTTATAATTTCTAAAACTGCATTAACTTTTTCTTTCACATCTTTATTAAATAAACTTAATTCAATTTTTTCAATTTGCTTATAAGTTTCTTCTGTTTCAAATATCTGTGAATTTTCCATAACTCTTCTTCTTACAGTAAACCATTTACAATCCTCAGCATCATCACCTGCTTCAACATTTACAGTATTACCGTCAATTAATGCCATATAAGAAGTGCTTATTACTCTCATTCGAGGGTCTCTATTAACGTTTCCCCATGTATATAGTTGTTCCATATATATGTTTTCGACATTTGTTTCTTCTCTTAATTCTCTCATGGCCGCTTCGTCTAAGCTTTCATCCATATTAACGAAACCCCCTGGTATTGCCCACTGTCCAATAAAAGGATGGTCTTTTCTTTTTATAAGAAGAACCTTTAATTCTTTCTCTGGGTTTTTTCGGTTATTTTCTTCATATTTATCATTAATAGAAAATATAAGCATATCTACTGTTACAGATGGTTTTTCATATTTGTTCATTTCTTCTTTATGGTATCTATCCAAGAATTCTTTCTCTGTTTGACCTTTTTGATTAATTAATTTATTTTCCATGTATCCTCCTGTATTTTACATTATTTACTTTATTATATGTAATCTTGTTAGTATTTATTTGATATTATCATTATACCACTAAGTAGCAAAACTGTCAAGTATCAAAACGCTTTATACAAATAGAGAACTCGATATTTCTACCAAGTTCTCTATTTTGTCTCTTTTTTTATTTATTTTTTTCAATCGCTTCTTTCAAAGCATCGTTTATCTTGTTTTCATCTACACTATCTGTTATTTCTTTGTTAGTCGGAGCTGATTCATTTTTTACTTCGTCATTTGGGTTAGCAGTTAAATCTATAAGATAGTTCAATATGTCGTCTGTCACAGAATTGTTGGTATCTTGAAGAATAGCAATGTATTCTTTTATATCTTTAGCAAGCTCAGAATCAGGATATTTTTCTATAGTAGCTTTATAATGATTTAATACCGTATCCAAAACCTTATTGTTATTATCTACTAAAAAGTCATTATTTGTTCCAAAATAAACTTCATAATAGTATGATTTACTATCTAACATTGCTGGGATATAAACTGAATCTGGATAAGAATTTATATTTTCTTCAATCTTTATCAATCTTTCCACTACTATATCTAACTCAAACATATTCTTTTCGCTATCAAAAAACTGACTTAAGTCTTCTTTAATGCTAAATTCAATAAGTGCTTTCAAATCCTCATTAATAAAATCTTTATACTTATCAAGAACAAATTGATAATTTACATTTAAGAAATACTCTCCATTATATTCTTCTATTAGCATGTGTCTTTCTAAAACTTGTGTAACAAATCCTCTTAATGTTGTATCTGTAATTTTTTCAAGATTTTCTTTATTGTTAATATCAAAATCCTTTTCTATATATTCCTTAAGCCCAGGACTTAATGCTTTAAGTTTTACATTCATTTCTGGTAAAAATTGATGAATTGCATAAAGTAATCCGTCTACAGCGTCTGTTGCATTATTACTGGATATTTTACTAACCATAGTGTCTAATTTTTCAACCAATATTGCTGGTTCTGATGGTATTAATACAAGGTCTCTATATTCAGTTATAAATATTTCTTCATCTTCTTGTGTTATCGCCTGTGTATTAGAACTACAGCCAAGTAAACCAACACACATTATAAATATAGATAATATTATCAATAATTTTTTAATTGTTTTCATTTCTTCCTCCAATTTTTATTTTATACTATATGTGATTATACACTAAATTTTGATTATAGTCAACGTTAATTTCTAAATCCTCATTTTTATGTGTATTCAGAAAAGTACATCTAATAAATTCATGAATACCTCGTGTTGAATACAATAATATGAGCTTCGTTTTTATTTACTACAAATAGGAAAAACAGCAAAAAAATAAAGGGCAAAATTGCCCCTACAAATCTCCAGTTTATCACATCGTATATACCTTTTATATATTTATAATTTTCTTAAATCAATAACAATTGGACTTCTATATTTCTGTTCCTCTGTAATCTTGTTTAAGTAAGTGCTTGCTTCTCCATTTGTCATACGTCTAAAATTTTTCATTTCATGATTAGTTAATCTTTGAAATGCTTCATGTTTGGTTAGTCTTTTATTTTCACCATAAATAATGTATGATTGCATATTTTTTACACTCCTCTTTCTACTAATAAAATAGCCTTTCTATTGCCAGATAAATTTCAATTTATATACCTAAAACATTTATTCTAATAGAATAACAGTGTTTTACTGCTTTTATATCATACACTTTGACAACTTAATTTATAATAAATATAAATTTGGAATTATTTTTTTGTAAATTATACTTGACAAATTATAAATATTGTGATACTCTATCTTTAGGTACTACATATAGTATTAAGATTAATGAAAGATACATTATATAGACGATATTGATTAAATTAATATAGATTACTGGAATTTGTATAAAGGGGGATATTTAAACATGAAAAATTTTATTAAAGATTTGAAAGAAAATTGGATTGCGGATGTTTTATATGTTGGAACTGGGATAATATTTGGTTTATCATTAAAATATGTATTTGAAAATTTCATTTTTTAAGACTAATAGAGTTTAGACTAAAACAATATAAATAATAATTAGATAAAGGAGACTGCATAGAATTGGCTAAAAATATATTTGATAGATTACCTTGGGATTTAATAAGCGTTGCTATAGGAACACTTGCTGGTGCTTTACTTTGCAAACTAATTTAATTCAGTAAATATAAAAAGTGATTGTTAAAATTCAGAAGAATATGGAGATATTATGGCAAAACAGCAAAAGTCATTTATAATTAAACATCCAGGTAGTAGTGCACTCTCAAAACAACAAAGCAATATAGAAGAACTTAATGCTTTGTTAAATGACGGTTGGAGAGTATTTCAAACATGTCCTATGAGTGCACCAAATTCGAACTTTTGTTATGCATTGGTTATTATTGAAAAAGAAGATTGAAATTTAAAATAAAAATATAAGAAAAGAGGTATGTACTTTTATTAGTATATACCTCTTTTAAATATAGAAATTATATTTCTTCTTTCTGAATTAACATAACTCTAATTGATTCCTCAATTGCATTTTCAAGCTCATTAATCAAATCTTCATCTTCAAGTGTAAGTTTAGCAAGAATATCGCTCTTTTCTTTTATTTCTTTTGAAAAACTTTCACCAAATTTTTCAGAATACATATTATGCTTAATATTTTCTTCAATTACTTTTTTTATAGCTTTTTCAAGTGCAGTCTGCGTTTTTACAGTTAATTTCATTGTTATATCCTCCTCTATTTTCTATTATATAAACATATTTTAAAATTTGTTGTTATTTATAATATTAAAATTAGTAGAGTTCTAATAATATTTTTAGTGCTATATCTTTTTATATAGTGAAAATAAGACTTAGCAATTACTGTTAATTTATTTCATATATATAATAATAATCAGAATAATATAGTTTTTTAAAACTTATTTCATCTTCTAATAAAGGGACATACGAAGATTTGGATATTCGTAGCTATACCGACACGAATCAAGGGTTTGGGACTATTTATAAAAAGAAAAGATGAATAGTTAAACAAAACACCATGTAAAAACTACATGGTGTTTTGTTTTGTATTAAATATTTATACTATCATTAATATTCACTGTTTCACTTACTGTTTCAATTACTTCTTCTACCTTTTCCACATCGAGAATGGTATTTATTTTATCTTTTACAATATTGTTTTTAGGAGAATTTACAAAACCATTAATCAATTCAGATAAATCTATTCCTGTAATGTCTTTTAGTGACTGAAATCCATTAGCTGTTATATCTGTTACAACTTTTGATAATTTTGACGCTCCTTGGCTACCACCATTATCAATAATAGTAATTTTATCTACTTGTTCCATAGGTCTTGCTATTTCTTTCATAATTTCAGGTAACTTACCTACCATCATTTCTACAATTGCGGCCTCACCATATTTAGCCATTGCTTCTGCTAATTTATCCTTAGCTTCTGCCTCTGCAAGACCCTTTGCCTTAATTGAATCTGCTTCTGCAAGACCTTTTGCTCTTATTGCCTCAGCTTCTGCCTGTGCTTCAATTTTCATAGCGTCTGCTTTTGCAATAGCATTTATTCTAACAGCTTCTGCCTCTGCTTCTGCTTGTTTTATAGCAATTATTTTATCTGCCTCTGCTTTAACTTCTGCTTCGTACTTTTTAGCATCTGCTGGTTTTCTAACCTCAGCAACCAGTTTTTCTTCTACAACTATGGCATTTTTCTTTGCCAACTCAGCTTCTTGCTCTGCTATTTGTCTTTCATTTTCAATTGCTTTTAACTTATATGAAATATCAGCATTTGCCTTAGCTTTATCTTGTTCGGCTCTGTAGCTTTCTACTTTTAATGACTTGTCCCTTTCGGATTCAGCAATTGCTGTTTCAGCTTCTAATTTAGCCTTTTGTCCGATTCTTTCGGCATCTGCTGTTTTAATTTCAGTATCTCTTTTTCTTTCGGCAGTTGCAATATTAGCATCTGATTGTGCTCTTGCAATTTGTGGCACAGCACGATTTTCAAGATAGCCTCCTTGAGTTTCTATTTTTAGAATTGTATATGATACCAACATTAAACCCATAGAATCTAATTCTGACCTAATATCATCTTCTATTCTGGCTTCAAATGAAGCCCTGTCTTCATTAATTTGCTCTACAGTTAATGTTGAAATAATTCCTCTTAATTTACCTTCCAATATTTGTTCAATAATTTGTTGAATTACATCTACTGTATGTTTAGAACCTTCACTACAGAACTGTTCTACTGCAGATAGAATGCTTTTTTCTTCATTCCTTACTTTAATTACTGCAGTACCTACAATGTCCATAAATATTCCTTGTTTCGATGGAGAATTAAGTACGTCTGTAGTCATTGAAATATTTTCCAAAGAAATCAGACACGAAGTTTCTACAAAAGGCAACATAAAGCCACCTCGCCCACTGAGAACTCTTTTCTTCAAACCTGTTATTACCATTGCTTTATCTGCTGGCATTCTTCTCCAACATAGCACGAATAATAATATACATATAACGATTGGTATTAAAATTTTAAATAACAATAAATCACTCCTTTTTATTTTTTATTTGAAATACATATACATAAATTTGCATTACATTTTCGTTCTATAGTCATTATACTACATTTATTGACTATATGCAATACTTATTTTTATTTTATTTTTCCATTAAAAAAGGAAGATATAAAATCTTCCTCATTATTAAAAAGGTGAGTTTAATTTACCCTCAATATCATTTGATATTGGAACTGCTAATTCCCTTTCTTGTTGATAATCTTCGTCATCAGAAGGAATGTAATTAATTGTAAGCGTATCTTTTTTTAAACTTCCTTCATCAAACAAACTTAACAATTCTTCATAAGTTAATGGTTCATCAATATATCTAAAACATGAAAATCCGTTTGAAGTTTCTTCTTCATTATATATACCATCAGGATTCACATACACTTCGATATATATACCTTTATCAAAAATCGGGTTGATACCATTTGGAATTTCATCTTCGAGTTTCGATATAAAGTCTTTTAAATCTAAACATTCTAAAGAATTAGACAAATACTTAACTTTAAATGAATGTAAATCTTCAACTTTAGGATTAACTTGTTCTAAATGTTCTTTAATTTTTTCAACTGTGATATTTTCTGTATTTACAAGATTTTCTATTTCAACTAAATCTATTATTGGACTCCCATTCCAATTTACACATAGCTTTTTATAAATATTTTCATTAGGTCTAAAAAAATGTTTTATTGCTGAGGTTTCATCGCTACCATTAATAAATAAATCATAAGGAATTTTCATTTCTTGTAAGTATTCTTCCATTTCATCAAAATTTCCACGACAAGAATTATCTACAGCAGTATATATACCTTCTTCTTCTTGTTCTTGTTCTTCTCTATCATTTAAACCTTCAATTTCAAATCTTTCTAATAATAATCTTGTTGCATACTCCTGTGGTATCTTAATCTCTCCATAAACTCTATCCATAATATTGCTCCTTTTTAATATATAAAATTTTTAATTTATCCTATTTTATAAAACTTCTATATTCTATGCTTTTAAATAATAAATAATAAATTTACTATATAAATTTGCAAATATAAAAAATAGCCCAAAGGCTATTTTTGTATTTGTTTATCATTATTTTCTTCTTTTCCTAATTCATACATCTTATCAAGCAAGTCCATACCCACATCAAAAATTTCACTATAAACTGAATATGCAATCTTTCCACAACTATTCATTCCATGTAAATAATCAGCTAATTCATTTTTTAATTTTTCTTTAGGACTTGCCTTATCTGATATGCCCCATAACCCCATGAATTATCTCCTTTATTATTCATTTTGTGACAATGCATATCTCATAGTTGGTTTTTCACCCATTTTAATCCATCCATTAGATACTTTACCCTTATTTTCTGATAATAAATTATTTATTCCTTCTACTGCTTCTTCATGAGTTACTGGCTCTTCAAATGTAAATGACATGTAATATTTTCTACTTACAGGTTTATCATCTACACTTGGTATAGGATTCATATAATTTCCCATATTTCATTACCTCCACTATTAATTTTTTATTAATTAATCAATCACTGCGTTTTCAATCTTCTCTTTTAAATTATTTTTATAAGCTACTGCTGTGTTAATAACAATATTTACTATTTGAATTATACTTTGATTCAAACCTAATTTATCGGCTAATTTTTCTTGTTCTTCATCCGACAAGGTAAGAAACTGTGATATGTTTTTAATTGTATCATCTAATGTTTCTATTTTTTTATTTGCTTCTTTAACTGTCATTTTACAACCTCACTTTAACTAATTATGTTTTTTAAACTAACAATAATATTATCAGCAATAGCCTTTTCTATAGCTTCATTTCTCATTTCCTCAATACTTTTTTCGGTATTATTTATTAATTTTTTAGTATCAGAATTAAACCCACCATAAATATTGCATAATGAATTTAATACTTCTTTTTTTATCATTTCTTCAATATTCATACTTTTTATTTTCTTTTGTACTTCTAAACTATTTATTTGATTTTGTATTTCTGTTTTTATAAGATTCTGAATATCTTCTTTAGTTATTTTACACTCATTATGAATATAATTCTTTAGCATTTTATATTCTTTACTTGCATTATTGCTCATATTCCCTCCATAATATTTTATTTATTTTAATGAACCCTCTTTATTAATATCATTATGCCTTTCCAACCGAATTTGATATTTAATAAAACTTTGTATCTTAGCAGTTAAAATACCAACCATTTCTCCGTAGGTCAAATTATATTTAGTAGATACATCTTTTAAAATATCTTCTATTTTTTTATGGTATTCATTTATGATATTTTTTTCATTTTCTTCTTTTTCTAAATTTAGAATAGATTGACTAAGCATGTTTATAATTTCGCTTATTTCTGGTTCATAACCGTCAAAAACTTCTTTATTTACTCTTATAGCAAAAATGCTTTCTGCTTCTTGGGCTATAAAGAACCTCTCATGTACTTGTGGCAAATTCATAATGATTCTCCTTTTAAGTTAATCTATATTTCTTTAATAAGTTTTTATTCTATTATTAATATGATTTTTTTACATTAATGGTATATTCCGAGTTATTGATAAGGTGTAAATTAATATCATAATTGAACACATATATAATATGAAACCTAATTTATCCTAAGCCATGAAAGTTCCTAAAATAAGTAGTAGGATAAAAGTTGTTATAATTGTCATTTAAACTCCTTTCTTAGTATACATTTTTTAAATAATTTTTCATATCGTTAATTATATGTTTTTCTACATAATTATCAACATGTCCAGGCACACTCATTCCTGACATTTTTACAAAATGTTGTTGCAAGTCTTCTGTTTTAAGAAATTCTGCATACTCTTTTAATGAAAATGGTTTCCTTGTAACAATTTGACCACTTTTTTCTTTTTCGAATTCTTCTCTTCTAATAGAACCCAATATTTTAATATATCGACAGTACATATTTTCAATAAACTCAGGTTGGTCATGTTTTACAATAGATGTGTCATATATATCTTCTTTTGGATTTTTCTTACCTTTAATATATTTGAATATTGGTTTATAATTTTCTATTTGATTCATAACTAATAAATCATTATAAAACTGGTCATTATTCCATAGTGTCATATATGGTTTGCTTTCAAAATATAAATCAAGTAATTTCCATATATCATGGCGAGTATAGCTGTTTAGATTAATGAAATCAATTTTATATCTCATATATAATCCAAGTCTAAAGCCTCTGTCAATCATATTTTTCGACAGCAAAGGTCTGCTCCATGAATCGTATTTATAATTAGCAAATTTCCACGAATTAAATACAATCATAGAGTTTATCCATTCAGCATCGCTTAAAGTATCATAAACCTTAACAAGAATATTTTTATCAGGAACTTCGTTTACGAAAAAAAATCTTCTAAATCCATCAATTAATTCTATTTTACAATCTGGATTTGATATATTCCTATCCTTAACAGATACAACAACTGGCATTAATTCATAACCTAATTCACCAGAAATGTTGTTTTTGTCACTGATATGAATATTCTTTTTAATACTACTTATTTCTCTTTTAATATTTTTTTTAAGTTCTGGAACATAATTATCACGATAAACATATTCTATACCGTCTTTCATTCCCTTTAACTTTGAAACATATTCAAATAATTTTAAAGAATCATTAAAAGTTTGAAGTCTTACTTCTGATAATTTATATGTATTTTTAATAAGTTTTTCTAAAATTTTAGCATTTATTTCATACAAATCATAATCTTTATTAAGCATTGTATCTTTTATAGTTGTAAGATATTTCATAATTTTATCCCTCTTTTAATTTATATATACATTATACCACATTTTAAATATTTTGTCTATTTTAATTTACATTAATTAAAAGGCATTTTTTTATATAATTTATTAGTTAAAAAAAAACAAGGTGTTTTATTAATATTTTTAAAGACATTGATGAAATAATTTTTGGGAAAAATGTACTATATAAAGATAATTAAAAAAAGAGACTTAATCGTCTCTTTTTTATTTTTAATCACTTTTGATATTCAATTTAACAATTAATTTAAAAAATCTTTATACATCTGACTTCCTTGAATGCCATTATTCCATTGATATTTTCCACTTTTACCGTACTTAATCTCTTTATCACCTTCCATAGTATGATAATAGATTTGTCCAATTTCTACATTTGGATAAATTCTAACTGGCTTTAAACAAAATATTTCAAGAGTCCAGTAACCATCAAACCCATTATCGCCAAATCCTGCTGTAACATGAATAGCAATACCAAGTCTACCTACAGATGACCTACCTTCAAGCATGGGTACTAAATTATGAGTAACCGTTCTTTCAGAAGTTCTCCCAAGATACAGTTGCCCAGGTTCTAAAACATATCCTTCTTCAGGTATTATAATTTTCTTTGTAGGATTGTCCTTTTTCATATCAAGCATATCTGTATCATATATAAGCAACTCATTGCTTAAAGTTAGATTATAGCTATTTGGGTTAATGTAATTTGCATCATATGGTTCAATAATAATATCCTTTCCTATTCTTTTTTCTATTTCTCTTCCACTTAAAATCATTTATTAATCCTCCTATATAATGTTTTGTCCTAATATAATATTGTTTACTACTTCGTGTAATTCAAAAAAATATGTCTTAAGTTTTTTATAAAAATGCAGTTATGAGTTTAAAAATAATTGAATTATAGCTAATCTTCAATACATTCTATTTCACCTAATCTTCCAAGCATCTCATACAACTTATTTTGTGTAGCTTTTAATTCCCTTAATTGTATGTACCATTGATTAGCTTTGTCTAACGCATTTATATCCTCACTTCTCATTATTCTTTGAATTTTTGCTTCAAACTTTTTTATTTCCTTATCTAACTTTTCCACTTCATTTTTTAACCAGTTATCAATATTTTTCTTTTTCATATTAACTTCTCCTATTTATTTCACATTTTTATGAAATGACGTTTAGCTGAACGTCATTTCATGTAAATCAAGGTGTAATTTTTGAATAGAGCCTTTTTTAAAAAAGTTTATACAAACACCTATTTATTTTTATTTATTTAATATATTCAATTTTAAATAAAGATATAAGAATATAGTTATTATAGTAACGCCATAAAACAACTTTTTTGGTTTTCGAATACATTTACGCCACCAAGTATTTCAAAAGTGCAATAATCAACACCTTTTATAAAAGAAATAACCTTATTTAAGTCAATTTCGCCTTCTTCTATTTTTCTTGCTACAAAAGTATTTTTTCCATTTCGTTTTATATTTCCCAAATGAAGTTCCTTTACATTACTCCAATTAATCTTCAATACAGTATCAAGAAAAGCTGTTTCTTCATATCCACAGGATATGAAGAGTTGAGGCAAATCTATGGTCATATAATGTTTATTACTAAACTCAATTATTTCTCCAGGATAAGAAAGCCAAATTTTGTTATTACTTCTATTTTCAATAAATACAGGAATACCAGTGGCTGTTTCAATTAAATTGCAGTAGTTTATAAAGTCTTCAAATGATACTTTCTTTCTAAATGGAGGATGTATAGTTAACCCATGTATTTCAGCGATACTCAAAAGGTTATGTATTATTTGGATATATTCACTTGTTCTTTCTTTTATATTGTTTTCGCTATGACCATTTTTTGTCCAATCACCATGTAATATCACTGGAATGTTTACATCATAATTAATATATTTATCATAGGATTCATCTTTAGATAATCCACATATATCTAATTGTAAAAAATCTGCAATTGTTGATACCTTTTTAAAACTCATTTGTCCTAATTTCATTATTTCTCCTTATCAATCAGCAATATCAAACAACTTTCCATTTACTTCGTTAATTAACGCTTTTTTAAATGTTTTTAAATTATTGTTAATTAAATCATTTACTTCTTTTGCAATATCTTTTTTTACAAAATAAATCATATTACGTATTTCGCTTTCAAATTCTTTCTTTTTATCTGAGTCTAACATATCTTTCAATGAAACTTCAGAATCATTATTTGGTTTAAATGCAAGTAACTTATCTAATAATTCTGTTTCTAAATCATTGGATTCGCTTTTAGTTATTTTCCTTTCAATAAAAACTAAAGGGTTAATCATTTCTGAATTTATTGAAATAGAAAAAACTTCATTTTCTTTAGTTATTTCATATTTATCACTATTTAATAAGATTTTATTTTTGTCTTTAAGTTTTTCAATAGAAGTTAAAATATGTTTCATATCTAAGCCTGTATCATATATATACTTATCTTGATTATTCATTTCAACAACATAATTTATTCCAGTTAATTGTATATAAGAAATATCCTTATTATTAAGCATTTTTTCTATTAATTCAGATATAACCCCACAATCAAAAATATGCATATTAACTAATTCTAAAGTTCCAGATTGAGTCATTCCGTTAATACATAAACCCGTTACATCAATCATGTTTCTAACTTTCTCTTTTAAAAAGGATAATATATTATCACTTATTCTTTCTTCTCTATCTAATTCATATTCAACTGCAAATATTAAACTCCTTTCAACAACATTAATTAACTCTAATTTTTCCATATTCATTTTCATTTACCTCCATTAATTTTTGTGCGATTAATATTAAACTATCTGAACAAGTTTTTAACTCAATAATTGCAAATTTTGTATTTTTAAATAATAAAAATATATCATTTTTATTAAATGGTTTTTGAAATGTTTTTATTTCATTTTTACCAACTAAAAACCCGTCACTATAAGGAACATTGTATTTATTTTGAGATATTCCATTTCCTTTTCTAATTTCTAAAAATAGTAAACCATTATCTTTTAATAACTCATAAGCTTTATTTAAAACTTTAACTCTTTCAAATGGCTCTGCAATAACATTTATCACAAAACTACATAAAATTGCATCATACATTTCAATAGCAGGAAATTCTTCTGTAGTATATATCTTCCCAAATAACTCTAAATCTGATTGCTTTTGTTTTTCAATTTGCAGTTTTGTATCAAGAATTGAAACGTTATATCCCTTAGACAATAAGTATTTTGAGTTTCTCAACTTTCCTGCTCCATAATCCAGTATTTTATCAACAACTCTACATCTTTTTTCTAATTCTAAGGCACTCTTTGCAACTCCAGTTGTAATTGCTGTATTCTCAGGTTTTATTATCAAATTCTATCCCCTTTTCTGTGCTTACTTTAGTTAATTATATCATTAATATTGACTATATGCAATGATAATGTTAGATTATTTTTATTTAAATAGTTGTTCTTTTATAAAATTTGTGATAAACGTATAGAATATAAAGATTTAAATAATACAGGTAATTACATATTAAATTTAAAAAGGAGAAATAAATGAAACCAAAAATATTTGAATTAAAAGGAACGAAAGTGGTTATAGAAGATAATGCAAAATGTCCAATTATAAATATTGAAACTACAAACGCAGATATTTTTATAAATGGAGTTTGTATTTGGTCAAAATATGATAAAGAAGAATATAAAAATATTCCTTCTGTTATGAAAGAGTATATCGCAGATAACAATAGTTTTATCGAAGAAAACGATGATGGAGAAACTACTGTAGATGTAGATTTAAATGATGACATTGTAACATTCTATTTTCCTAAAAACAATCGTAAGAAAATAACTGCAAGGGTTGACTTCTTTAATAGTCTTGATGAAATAGAAAGTGTTTATATTAGAGAAACAGAATCTATTGATAAAGAGACAGCCGATAAAATAATGGTTGAACTTAGAAATGATTTTAATGAAATTATGGAATTGAGTAAAAAATATAAATTTGACTTTGTATTTTCTCACAGTATGGGTGAAAAACACTATGGTTGGTGGGATATTAAATTTACAATAAAAGATTGGAATGAAGATAATCTTAAAAAGTTTCATTCAAAAATATCATCTTTAGATAAAAAAGTAGATAATTATTTAGATAGTAAGTAATAATGATTATGATTCAAAAAAAATGACTGTTAAAAAACAGTCATTTTTTTATTTAAACAATATCTTTAATACACAGTTTGTCTTTACATTCTTTTGTTAAAAGCCAATCTTTATGAATTATTGTGCAATCTTTAAGTTTTTGCTCAGTGATTATTAATTCAAAATCTTTGTCGTTTTCATAATCTATATCCCATATTTCTTCAATAGTTCCTTCTTCTATAACTCCAAACTCAACCATTAATAAAACTATGTCATCATCAAATAAATCACTATCATAGTAAGGCATTTTACAAGCATAATCATATATAGCTTTAGTTAAATTATGTTTTGCACAAGCTATCTTTAAAGCTTTGTAAAAGCCACAAGTACCTTCCATATACTGATATGTGTTCCAATAGTTTCTTTTGTCCAGTTCTTCATAATCATTTTTTTTGTTAAACACAGCATCCAATTCTTGTTTAAATGTTTGCAAAAATTCTTTTGTAAGAAGGTTCTTTTTTCTTTTGGGCAATTTATATTCTATACTAACATCGTTTTTTCCTTTTCTTATCAATGGCATAATACCTCCTATTTAAACGAATATTTGTCATTTTTAGTATTCCTAACAGAAATGTCAATTATCTCATTTTTGTTCACTTCAATAACCTTTGTTGGATATGTTAATGCATCTAAGAGAAACGAACCTCTTTCTGGATTTATCTCTTCAACAACAATAATTAATCTTCCATTTTCAACTTTCACAGATTCTATTTCTATTTCATAACCATCTGTAGGCTTTTCGCCTGAACTAATTGCTATATAATAATTTTCTTCTGTCTCATTTATTATGAAGTGTTTTTCTGTTCCTTTGACACTATTAATTAATTCTTCAAAACCCTCAAATTCTATATCAGTAGCTACAATTTCATAAGGAGTTTCTTCATTTATTGAATCGTTAAGGTTGCTTGTTACAGTCTCTATTACTTTGTTATTTTCATTAACAGTATTACTGCATCCTGCAAGTAATACCATGATTAATAAGGCATATGTTATTTTTTTCAAATTATATTTCCTCTTCTTTCATATTTTTATATATAGCAATGTATTCACTGTTTATTAATTTATATTTTTCTTTATTTTCTTGTGTTGGCTTTAAATATTCAAGTTTATGCTTTATGATTAAACTCTTCCAAATTTTTTCTAATTCCTTCTGCTTTTGTTTTTCAGTTGAATTTGCAATTTTTATTTTATATATCATTGATTTTGTTGCATAACCTTGTGTATTTAATAAATTAATCAGATTTTCTTCTAAAAATCTATGGATATACTCTGTAGGTGTTATATTTTTTATTTTATTCTTCTGTATTTCCTGGACATATATTTCATCCGCAAACTCTTTTCCAAAAGCTAAGACAACTCTATCTTTACAAATATTAGAGTATCTTATATTATGTTCATTCATTATTATTGCATTTTTGTTTGCAGTATCCAAAATATCAATCATTGAAGGTACAATATAGTAACTAATTATATTACCTAAATTTCTTCTTTCTGCAATAGCTTGGGATTCGTGTAATAATTGAGAAGGTACATCTTCCTTTGAAATTTTCTTTATTAGCCCAAGTATCGCAAATATATTAAGCACTTTATTTGTGGTAGAAATAGTATAATTGCCTAAAAAATCAGCAATATAGGAATTTGAAGCGAAGAAAATATTGTTGTTTTTATAACTAAACTCTCTTTTTTTAATATTAATATTTCCAAGTACATTCATAGTTTCAAGTAATTTCAAATGACCTTTGATATATTCAAATAATTCAGGATAATCTTTTAAAATGTGCTTCTTCGAATTGTGTATAATCGTTAAATTTGATAAGTATTTTTTGTTCTGTTCATTCATATAAGAATCCTCCATAAAACATATTCTAAAGTCTTTTATTGCTTTTTTTATTGCCTGTGATGCTGTTTCTCCATAATAAAGTTCTAATAAATCTATAAAGTCAAACCCTATTGTATCTAAGCATTTATTTTTTGAAAAATACCTGTAATGACCATTGGAGCTTTTACTAATCCATGCCTCATTCCCATTAATGAATACACAAGGGAAGTAGCTATCAGTTTTTTCAGCATTTTTTATTAAACTAACTAAATCAATCTTTGAGAAAAAATCAAACAAGTCTTCATAGTTATCAATAAATCTTCTTTGCACTGAAATTGACTTTTGAATCTTTTTAAAAGCTAATACACAATTTAGCTTATCTTTAATATATAAATATAAATTTTGCTTTTCCCATGAATCTAATTTTCTGTATTTTTTTCTGTATTTTTTCAATTCTTCTCTGTTGAAGTTATTAATCGCCATATTATGTATTAAATCAGTCGGCTCAACTATTTCATCAATCATATCTTCAAATAAATTCATATTTCTAACCTTTCCTTTATACTAATGTAAATAATTTATTGACTATAGTTCATAGTCAATAATAACATAATTGCATACTATAGTCAATATGATTGACTAATATAAATTGCTTATGTATGAATAATAAGAATTCATTTAAAATAAAAAGAAACTCAATTAAGTATCCTTAACTGGTTTCTTTTTTTATTTCATTAATAGAGGCTTCTTTTTAGGCATATATCTAACTTTAAATATAGTCAGCAAAAACTATTATATAAACCTGATTAATGAAATAAGAGAAATTAATCTCATATAATATAATATTCTATTTTGATATAAGCTATAACTTGAATATATAAAATTTGTTTATCTTAAACAGAAAAGAATACCATCCACCTTCTAAAGTGGAGGGCATTCTCATTTTCTTTACAATTTACAAATTATTGTAGTAATATGCCATTAAACTATCATCCTCGTTACAATCAAAATTCTCGTAATCATCCTTTGTCCATTCTCTAATAGAAAACTTCTTTCTAAGAGCAAACTCATTCTGTCTATCGTCTATTAACCAAAGGGGTGAAATATTTGTTCCTGCAGGAATAAATACACGAACCTTTATCCACCTATAGTTTTTTGTAGTTGCTGAATAATAATAATGTTGTAAATTTACATATTTGTCTTCTAATATTTCAATTGTCATATTATTTTCTTTTGCTATTTTACAAAACTTTTTATAATTCCTTTTATTTATTAAAATAAATTCCTCTACTCTATCATAATTAGTAACTTCACTTTCATATTCAAGTTCTTTGACATTACCAGTAAATTCTGATACATATTTAACAAATTTTGATAATGTTAATTTCTTGATTTTAATTAATTCTGCTGTTGCACAGAATGGTTCTAATATCCAATACTCATTTGTTAAAAAAGCATCTGGAACTTTGTCGATAAGTTCTTCACTACTTAAAAACTTTTCAGTATTAATCTTAAAAACAGCTAAGTAATTATTTTTTTTCCATCTCATAGCTACATTAACAAAATAATTTCTATATGGGAAAGAGCTAATTGAATCCTCAATACTTGGACAAACACATATTCTTTTGGTTTTACTTTCTTCATTTTCACAACGATATTTTGGAATCCTTGGAACAAATTCAACTTCCCTTTTATTTATATCCCTTGATACATGATATAATTTCATAAGTATACCTCCACACTAAATACATATGAATTAAATTCATACCTTATTTCTACAATTTTTATATTATAGTTAAAACGTTATTGATTTAAAACAATATAGTTTATTTTCAAACACAATAAAAGACCTAAATAAATAGGTCTTTTATTAAAATTTAAATAATTTCTCATTATTAAAAGCATCCCAAAGAATAATTTTATAATTATCTAATGTGTTGAAATAATTTAATCTATTTAACTTGTCTTCGTAATAAGCATTATTAGTTTTATCTTCTTCAAATATTTCGACAAGTGTGACTGGCGTACTATCTATTAACATTACATTTGGTTTAATATTTTGAAAATTTCTATATGTTTCATATGATTTAACAAAAACCCTTTTCTTTTTATGTAATGCATTAAATAACTTTTTCTCATATTCATTATCAATAACTACGCCTTCATTTGATATAGGAACTATCACAAAATCTACAAAATTTAATGGTTTATCTTTAATAAGTTCAACAAATCCAGAAACTAATATAGGACTTTTTGATACTGTAAGTGCTTTATATTTTTCATTCCATAATTCTATCGGGCATGTTACTTCAATTAAATAATTATTGTCTGGATTTTTTAAATAAATCAAATATGTGGTTTTATCAATCTTTTCTTTTCTTTCAAATTGACTTATTACGAACATTCTTAGATTTTGTTTTAACAATGAATATGACTTGCTTTTGCTATTACCTAATATTTCTTTTAAACTTATTCTTTCGGTAAACTTAATTTTACTTGCCCAATATTGCAATCCAGTATAAAAGTCAGAATAAGTCACGCACTCTTTATTGCTCTTAAGAAAATATTTTGATTGTAATTCCCATACAAATCCCATATATCTTCTCACGAATTCTTCAAGGCTTAATTTATTACCAGTTTTTATATTGTTGTATGAGTTTAGATTAAATAATCTATCTTTTAATGAAACATTTATATGACCATCCGTCTGTACATCCCACCCCTTTAAACTATGAACATATTCACCATCAAACTTACAAGTAGGACTATGTTCTACTGAGGCATCTTGTCTTTTTACGTAATAAGTATGTTTCCATTTAGAAATAACTAATGGTATCTCTTTATCAGGTACACATGTACAATAAGCATGAATTTCTTTTAACTTATTTCTTTCATATAATTGTTTGAAAAAGTTATTCCTATTTACATCTTTCATTCCTTCATATATTTCCTCATAATCATAATGTTCTACTTTTTTATTCTTTAAATTAATAATCGTTAACATTAATAAATCTCCCTTCTAAAAAGTTTTTTAATTTATTATACTATAGAAAAATTTGAATATAAGAATTTATCCATGTAAAAAAGTCTAATAAAAAAGTATTAGCCAATTAGTCCTAATTCTAAATAGTTTTTTTAATTTATATAGAAAAAAGACATCTAACATTGATTACAACAGGCTCAGTTTTGAGGTGCAAATTTAAAAATCACACCAAAAATTACATGCATTTTCACAATAAAAATTGAGGGTAAATTTTAAAAATTCTCATAGCTATTCACACAAAAAAAACCACCTAATCATAAATTTTTTAGGTGATTTTTTACATGTTGTTATGTTAAATAGTTAGACTTTATAGTAATGTCCTTATTTATGGGAAAATAATTACAAAAGAGATTGTACTGTATAAATCTATACAATAATGTTATGAAATATAATTGATGAAATACTAATTTGTATAAATATATTGACTATTGTATTGTTATAGTATATTATGTAGTTAATACTTTAAAGTGTTAGGAGAGATAATTATGAATACTAAGTTATTGAAAATTCAATTAGTAAAAAAAGATATGACAGTAATTGAGCTTGCTGAAAAGATAGGCGTGAATGTTAACACAGTGTCACGCTGGATGAACGGAAATAACTTGAATCAAATTGAAAAATTTTTAGAAATGCTTAAGGTCTTAGATGTGAATTATAAAGATTTAATAATTGAAGAGAATGTTCTTTCAGAGGTAATTGTATAGAAAATCACAACGATATTCACAAGCAAATTTACAACGATAATAAATTTATTATTAATTGAAAACCTTTGTGAATTTTAATGTTTTCTCTATAAAAATAGTCTATAAACATTACAATATGAAGCAAAAAATCACATGCGAAAATGCATGTGATTTTACTTGTGAAAACTAATGAGAATTTAATATTTTGCACATCAACACTGAACCCGTTGCATTGATTATTAAAGTTCTTTTATTTTAGGAAATTTAAATTATTATCTTCTCAATTTCCTCAACTTGTCCACATTTGTCTTCAATGATATTCTTAATTAACCCTAATACTCGGTCTGAATATCCAAATACATGAGCAACAGATTTATCATTTGAAGTTTTGTTTTTATTGGCTACCATTTTCCAAATAATAAGCTTTGCACCCTCTGGTTTATTCTTAGCTGATAACCATGCTTTTTCTAAGTTATCGGCTGGTTCATTATCAGTAATTAAGATAATGTACTTTTGTCCATTATAATGCTTCATTATTTGATTAAATAAAGTTCCACATCCAACATTCGTTGCCTGAATTTTCCTTGACATTTCAAATACATCGTCTTGCTTGTTTAAATTAACCTTTTTCATGGTAGACGCAACTGCATAGACATCTGTATTTGCATGGGCTTTTTTAATTAAAGAACCAAATACAGAAGAAACCTCTGCACAATCTAATGAATCATTTACCATATTTCCAGACATAGAACCAGAAGTATCTACACCAAGCAAAATTGAAATATCCTTATTAATTTTAAAGGAATCTTCTGCAGTGTTTCTTAGCATTTTCCCAAGTGCTTGTTGAAACTCTGGAGTAATGCTCATTTTTTCTGCTGTTAATAATCCAAATGGCAACATGTTAGATTTTCTATACATACTAACATCATTTAATCTATTAGAAACCATGTCAACAATTGCTGATGGAATATCTGTTTCAAGCACTATAGTTTGAGTAAAGAAACCTCTTGCTTGTGAATATTTTTCAACACTTTCTGTTTTAGTTGCAAACACTCTTTCCAAAGCAACAAGATTACGAACAAGTGCAGAATAATTAATTCCTTCATAAAGAGCACTGTAAATCTTTTGCTTACCTTCTTGTGTTAATTTGAAAGTAGAATGTTTAAGTTCCTCTAATTGCAACCTATTTTCTTTTATCGTTTGAAGGATTTCATTACTTGATTCTCCATTGAGCATTTTATCAATAACTCCCTTTAATGCTATAATACGCTCAAAAGTCAATTCATCCTTAGATACATATTTCATAATCTTTTGGAAGTTATCATCGTTATTTATAGGTCTTGTAACTTTAGCTATTTCTGAAATTGTTCCTTTATAACGACATGCCTGATATTCATTAAGTAACGAAATAAATCTATCATTCATTACTTTTTTAACTCCTCTACCAAGACCTTCTCTTACTTTACCCTTTCTTGCAATTTCCATAAAATCATACAACATATCGAATGTAGAGATTATTTGTGAAAATGCTTTTTTAAATAGAGTTTTATCCTCTAAAGTAGAAAGATAAACTAACCAAACTGTAGGAACAAGTCTAAGTGAATTTTGTTTGTGACCAAATATAGCACACTTAGTTGCAAATTCTGGACATTCTGCAAGTGCTCTTTGAAATATATCATTAGCATCTTTTAACACTTCCTCTTGATTCTGATAGAAGTTGCCATTTAAAAGACCAAGACTGAAGAATTCTGCAAGAGTTTCTTTAAAATCCAGTGTTTGAAGATTCCTTTTTTTAATGACTTTATTGGTTTTTATAGTAGTATTATATTCTTCTATTATTGCATCAAGTTTTTCATTTAATTCTGTTGGAATATATTCAATTATCCCAACTCCTGGAGGCTGTATTGTATTATTTTGAATTACACAGTATGTTATTTCTCCAAGTTCCCTATAAATTAAATCCAGTGGAGAAAAACAGCATTCAACTGGAATACCTCTTTGAATAACATATTTGAGTAATTCACTAAACTGGTCAGAATAATATTTAGTATCAACAGTATTTATACCTGGGAATATTATTATATTTCTTGCATTTTCAGATATCGATTCAATAAAGTTTTTATTGTTTTGTCCCCCACCCATTGCCATAAGTGTTCTATTTTGCGTAGCAAGATGACAACCAACACGACATGAATAACCTTGTGAGAGCATATATTTAAATCCTGGGTTAGAATATGTTTGAAATTCATCTACATACAAGAACTGAGGTATTCTTGAATCTTTATTGCCAGGTCTCTTTAATACTGCTGATTGGAAGTTAAGGATTAATGAATAACCAAGAAATTCGCCTAAATTCCCCAAAACTCCTTGTGCAGTTGTAATAACAACAACTCCACCTTCTGTAAGATGTTTATTAAAATCTATATCACTTTCTTCATTATCAGGATTTAATATTTGTCTTAAATGGGTATTAGACATAATTTTTGCAATTTTTGAACGAAGCCCATCACAGTACTCATATGTTTTTGATTTTTCATCAAAATATTGAGTTAAAAACCATAAAGCTATATCTCTATTTTCTTTTGCTATGGCTTCTGTTTCTGCACTTAATCTTGAAAAATTAATTACCATTCTTCTTCCTATTCCATCAGAGTTTCGTATAAGCATTGATAATTCAGCAAAAGTAGCTTTATTCCCCATTAATCTTTTTAAAACTATTACTGAATATCTAATTAATTGTTCATTCATATCTTGGAAGAATTGTGAATAATCGGAATTTAGCATTCTGAATGTCATAGATATATTCTCAATCACGTCATTTTCATCACCAAAAAACGGATTAAATGATGGACAATCAGGTAATAATGGATTGAAATATACAACTTTTCTTCCATAGTGCTTTGCCATTGCATATACCTTTTCTGCAAGGTCAGCTTTTGATTCTATTACTGTAATTCCACATTCATGATTTTGCATATCCTGATTAATCATTGGAAGTAATATTTGTGAGGTTTTATCAGCACCTGTAGAACCTAATATCAGCGTATTTAAATATCTATCTTTATGAGGAATTATAACAGGATTAGTTGTATATTTATTGATACATAACTGAATATCTCCATTTTCTAATTCAGTTGCTGGTGTTTTTATGGTTTCTTTCAATGGAGCTTTATATATAAGACTACCTTCATTTAGTGTTTTGCATTTTAATAACATTGTTGCTTTTTCTATATTTTTCATATTTATATCTCCTTTTGTTTTTATATTTTCTTTTTTATTTTTAAATTTATCAATATAAAAGGATAAGTCATTTTTGGCTTATCCCTAATTTTTACTCAATACATAATAAAAGGAAAATTTCGGAAAGACTGTTGATTACGATTAATAAATTTTTGCAAAATTTATTTCTATTATCAAAAAGTTTTCTTTGTTCTATCTGGGTATTTCTACACTAAATTGTTTAATTCAAAAAATTATTTTTATAATTTGTATGATTTTAAATTTTTAAATGTAGTCTTTCCAGCACCTCTTATTGATTGATTTAGTAGGGAAAAGTGTATTAAGACAGCAATGTTACCCCTATTGGGTAACTAAATATCTTTAATTTTATTTTCAAATGAATGTAGTCTTAACAGCACCCCACAATGGTATTTAATTTTATTTAAACATTAATAGAACGTATCCCCTAATGCCAAACGGTCTAACCGTTTTTTCTAAGTTTTAGTTTTAAGGAAAATTATCACAAGATACAAATAAATCTCAGATTTTTAATCTGGATTTAATTCTTTCTTATTACATATCAAATATTACATACTTGATACGTAATTCGTTTTAAATAATTATCTGATATTCAATATCTGATAATTTCTATTTTAAATAGATACCATTCTTGTTTTAATGTAATCTTGTATGCACCTCAAAAATAAATTTCAGAGAAAATTGGTTCAAGACATTTGTTTTACTTATTACTGTTATATCAACTTCCGTTAATATAACTTGATATTTCTATCTCTTAAAAAATCTCAAATTAATGTAGTCTTGAAAGCACCCCGAAACGAGTTTCATAATAGTGATTTAATCGCCCTAACCACCTAAACGGAGTTGTACATCAACTCACATGGAACGATTTTACCACCCATCGTCAAGTAAATTTTAATATAAGGAATTAATGTTAAGACTTTTTTATCCAGGCGTATTTATTATTATATACCCCTGAAATATTTGTATTATTAGATAATCCTGTATTTTTTTCAAAATGTAGTCTTAAGTGCACCTCATATTAAATTGTCAATTATAATTTAATTATATTGTATTATAGTTGAAACTATTCCATGATAATTTCAAAATATGTTTGATAACTCTCAATTATAATTTAATTATATTACATTGTAATTAAATTTATTACTAACATAATTGTTTATTGCATATAATCAAGTTATAATTCATTATAACATATAGTTTATTTATGTCAAGCGAAAATTATCTTACAATTGTCGAACATCAATTTGAAGTTGTAATTGCCAATTTCAATTGACATATTGACTATTATGTGTTATGTTTTTAAATATATAACTCGATATATTCTTTAATGAAAATTGAAAGGAGGATTTATAAAATGATTACATCAAACTTGCGTATTTTAATGGCAAAAAAAGGGATTAAGACATTAAGAGAACTAAGTAGAATTGCAAATATATCATGGAAAGTCATTAGTAACCTTGATAATAACGTAGATATAGATACTATACAATTAAGAAATTTATTAAAAATTTGTTCTGCTTTGGAGTGTTCTTTAGATGAACTAATAAAAATCGACTATAATAACTTACAAAACACTGATTCTTAATTTATAATTCTTTGTAAAAAGTTATAATATAATAAATATATATATTAAAAAGGTGTTTTACATAAAATAAATTAAGAGGAGTATGTAAATGGATATAAAACAAATAATTCTTTATACAACAATTTCTGAAAAATGTAAAGAAGAATATGGAAATAATGATGGGATTTACGATGGCGAATGGGTTGTAACAGATTTAAATTACAGATACAAAAAAGTAGAATTAAGTAATAGCAGAGTCTCAATCACAAGGGGATTTGACGAAATAAATCAAATATATATTAAAGGATAAAGATTAAAAGGAAGGAAGTTGATTTTTTGAAAAGAGATATAACTCTTATGATAAGAGATATTAATGATGAAAAACGATGCTCCGTTTTAAAGGCATGTGAAAAATTAAATTTAAAATTAAAGTCAATATCTGAAAAACAAAATGGAAAACAAAAACTTTGGTATTTTTCAATATATGGAGATACTAATGACTTTAATGTTATGAAAGCATTAATAAATAATATAGTAGTTGAAACGCACTTTGCAGAATTGGGAAATCTTTATGATTGTGATAATGAAACGTTGAATTTATTTTCTCAAATAGTAAATGATACTATTAATATTAAACACCAAGAAGATATCCTTAATAAAAAATTTTTAGATTTTATTTTTGGTATTAAAGATTTATCAGTTCTTGAAAAGATAAAGAAAGATTATTATTTAAATGATAATTGCAAATTGTTGTTAGATGATAGAATTAAGATATTGAAAGGTGAAAAAACATCTTTTGAAGTATGGTTAGAAAGAAAGGTGGAAAAAGATGATTAGTATAAATGCAAGTATACATGATTAATGTAATTGACATAATGAAGAAGGTTATTGATAAATACAAAAGGAGTTAATAATCATAATGGAAGAAATAAAAAAAATAGTAACAGAAGAAATTCTTTCTATAATAAAAAACAGAAAAGATATATTAAATAAAGTTAAAGAAAGCATGACTCTTATTATTAAAATTGACAAAGAAGTTACTTATTTTATAGTAATGAAAAATTTCCAAGTTAACCCTACTATGACAATTGCTATTAACATAGGAGAGAATTATTTGAATTGTGAGATGAAAAAATATAACAAAATCAATGCTAATTTAGAGACTATTTTCTTTGATACTTCTAAAAACATATTAGATACTTTTTCAAAAAAATTAGTTTTAGACAAAAATGCTAATGTTAAGTTTGATAACATGATATTTATATCGAATAGCAAATTCTATTCAATAGGAAAGTATATGAGCAAACATATAAAAGATTATTTTGAAGGAACAAAGAAAGAGTTAAAAATACTTAATGAATAATTGAAAGTAAATAATAAATCAAATAAAAAAAGACTATGTTTTTACATAATCTTTTTTTATTTCTGTTGTTCAATTTACCATGATTGGCTTTTAAGTAACTATTAGTTTATTTAGATATGAAATCAAACAACATTTCTTTACAATCAACGTCTACTTTGTTTACCGAAATTAAAATTTTATCACCTATCATTATTTTTTGATTAGTACTTTTGCCAATAAATGAGAATTGCTTTCTATCTAATTCATAATTATCATCTTTAATTTTATCTATTTTTAATATACCCTCTGCAGTATTTTCAAGAGTAATAAAAATTCCAATTGAATTAAATCCAGTCACTATTCCCTCATATACTTGACCAATCTTATCTTCCATAAACTCTAATTTTTTGATTGTATGAAGTTCATTTTCAGCTTGTTCAGCCACTCTCTCTCTTCTTGAAGATATTTTAGAACTATTCTTAACAATTTCTTCTAAGTGTTCTTTTCTTATAACACTTAATTCTCCATGTAATGATTCTTTAATAATTCTATGAATTTGAAGGTCTGGGTATCTTCGTATTGGTGAAGTAAAATGACAATAAAATGATGTTGATAAACCAAAATGACCATTACATATTGGTGAATATCTTGCTTGTTGCATAGTTTTCAAAAGCACAAGATTAAAGGCTTGCCCCATCTTTTTACCTTTAACTTCATTTAAAATGTCTTGTAACATAATAGAATTGATGCATTCACAATCTTCTGGTAGATAATAACCATACTCTTTTATAAATTCTCTAAATTCTTCAAGTTTATCTATCCTTGGATTTTCGTGAACCCTATAAACAAATGGCAATTCTTTTAAAAAGAAAATCTCAGCTACAGTTTCATTACAAACAAGCATAAATTCTTCAATTATTTTATTAGATATTCTTCTATCATATTTAGTTATGTCTTTAACTTTACCGTCTTCATTTAAAATAATCTTAGCTTCAGGAAAATCAAAATCAATTGCTCCTCTATCATTTCTTTTTTTCATTAATACTTTAGCAAGCTCTTCCATAATTTTTATATCTTCTAATAAAAATGGATATTTCTCTTTAAATGAAGTATCATTATTTTCTAAGAAATCTGAAACTTCTGTGTAATTTAATCTTGCTACTGTATTGATAAAAGATTCGCAAATTCTATGGTTTACTACTACTCCATGCTTATCAATATCCATAAATACTGACAATGTTAATTTAATAGTGTTAGGATTCAAACTGCATAGATTATTTGATAACTTTTTAGGTAACATTGGGATAACAGTATCAATTAAATATACCGAGGTTGCTCTTTCTAAAGCTTCCTTATCTATTACTGAGTTTTCCTTAACATAATGTGATACATCCGCTATATGAACACCTAACTGGTAATTTCCGTTATCAAGCTTTTTAATTGAAACAGCATCGTCTAAATCCTTAGCATCTTCGCCATCTATTGTAAATATTTTTAAATCTGTTAGATTTTCTCTTCTCTTTAATTCTTCTTCTTTAATCACTTCAGGAATTTTATCTACAAATTTAATTACTTTAGGAGGAAAATCAGATTTAATATTATTATCTTTAATTATTGATAACACATCAACCCCTTTGTCCCATTTAACTCCAATAATTTCAGTTATTTCTCCTTCTGGTTTTCTATCTCTTTCAGGATATTTGGTTATTTGACAAACTACTTTATCGTAAGAATTTGCACCATTAGAGCAACCTTGAGGTATATAAATATCTCTATTTATCTTATTGTTATCAGGAATTACAAATCCAAAGGTTTCATTTGCCATATAAGTGCCAATTATAGATTCTAACTGTCTTGACAATACGCTAATAATTTCACCTTCTGCCCTTTTGTTATTTTCAGGTCTTTTAATAATCTTTACTACAACTCTATCTTTATGAAGTGCGTTATTTACCTTGCTTTGTGGAATAAATAGGTCTTGAATACTTTCATCTTGTGAAACTACAAAACCATAACCTTTACAATTAGAAAAAAATGTTCCAATTATAAACTTTATATTTTTATTAATCATTAAACCCTTTTTCTTTGTTGTGTGGACAATATTCTCTTTTTTTAATTCTTTAATCGAATTTTCAAATATCTTCCTCTCAACCTTAGAAATTTTTAAATCGCTTTCCAACTTTAATTTCGTTATCGCTTTATTTACTGGTATATCAGTTAAATAAGCAAGTATTTGTTCTTTTATTTCATTATTCAATATTATTCCTCCAATCACATTATTATTTTTTATAGAGTTGATTTTAAATTATATGTATTTTTTCAATTCGATATAAAATAGCTATGCTTTATAGAACATTAATAAAAAATGTAGCATTTTTTATTAATTTATAGTATAATTCAAATTATAGGAGCGTGATTTATGAAAAAAATAATAAAGTTTAATGAAGAATTATTAAATTATACAAATAAATCATTATCTGATAGGGTTACTGTGAAATCTTTATTACATAACAATATTTCTATAGAAGTAAGTATTTTAGATGAAGATATAAAAATCATATTAACTCTTTTATACAGTGAACTAAAAAAAATTAACGATGATTATACCATTGCGTGTAATAAAAAAGAAAAGACACAAATTTGTTACTGGGTGAATATAAAAAACACATTTACGTGCCTTATAAATAAATTAGGGAACATTAAGAACATTGATGAAATTCATACTTTTTCACTAATTGAAATTAATTGTATTTTAGGAGTTATGGAAGAAACTCTTCAAAAAATTGTATTTAATAAGGTATTGTATAACAGAGAAGAAAATCCCGAATATAAAGATAGATTAATAAATTTATATAGATATTTTTCAACTAATTATAAAGAAAATTTAGATTTAGTCAAAACTAAATCAGAAATTTTAAATATAAATCAATTATGAAAAAAGTTTAAAAATTGAACAACGTGAATTTAAATTAAAAAAATCACTTTAATATAAAGTGATTTTTTTAATAGGAGAATATTTATAATTTTAGGAAGTTTAAAAATCATACTAAATTTGTTTTTCCTTTTCATCATCTGCTTTTAAATGCTCTTGTAATACATTCATTGAAAACTTATATTGAGTTTCAGGTGTCATATTAAAAAATTCTGGATTATCTATAGTTCTCCCCACAAAATCTTTAATAGCATCATCATATTTAGAATCAATTCTCTTTTGAGTTTTATGAATTTTTCTTTTTGCCATATTCCACGTTCTCCTTTTATCTATATCATGAGTATACTTGACATATATTATAAATTTTATTATATCATGTTCATTATAATTTGTAAATTATTATTTACTATTAGTCCTCAAAAATGTCTACAGTTTCTATGTTATTAATGAAACTATACCTATTAAATCGTATTTTATCTTTACAAATTTCCGATATTTCGTATTTTATTTTTTCAAAAAATTTAGGATAAGATAGCATTAACATAACAAATTTATTTTGACCAGACTGTTTAGTCCCTATGAAATCACCTGTACCTCTAAGTTCTAAATCTTTCTCTGCAATCTTAAAACCATCTATTATTTCACACATAGCATGTAATTTTGGATTGTCTTTTTTATCTGATAATAAAACACAATATGATTGGTGTATTCCTCTACCTACTCTACCTCTTAACTGATGAAGCTGAGAAAGACCAAACCTTTCTGCATTTTTTATTAATATTACACTGGCATTTGGAACATTGACACCGACCTCAATTATTGTTGTTGAAATAATTATTTGATATTCATTTTTTGAAAATTTATCAATTTCTTCACCAACTTCTTTTTGTTTCATTTTTCCAGAAATCATTGAAATATTAACCTCTGGATATTTTTTAAAATATTCTGTCATTTTTTTATATGTAGTTTCTACCGAATCAACATCTTCAAGTCCTTCCCATTCTGAATCTTCTATTAATGGACATACTACATAACATTGTCTTCCTTCATTTATTTGTCTATACATAGCCTCATATGCTTTGTCTTCATTCTTTACTTGAATTGTTACTATTGGCTTTCTTCCATTTGGCAATGTTGTTATATTCAAAACATCAAGGGCATTACCATAAATAGTCATTGCCAAAGTTCTTGGAATAGGCGTTGCACTCATTGTAATATTATGAACACCTTCTTTAGACTTTTCAAGTAACTGATTTCTTTGAACTACTCCAAATCTATGTTCTTCATCAACTACTGTTAAAGCAAGGTTTTTGAATTTAACTTCTTTTTGAATTACAGCATGTGTTCCAACTATTATATTAATTTCTCCCAACTCAAGCTTTTTTAGTATTTCTTTCTTTTCTTTTGCTTTAGTTTCACCAGATAAAAATGCTATGCTATATGGCATATCTTTTAGCCTTTCCAATAATTCATGATAATGCTGTTTAGCAAGAACATTTGTTGGTGTCATTAAAGCACTTTGATACCCATTTTCACAAGCTATTAGCATTAAAATAATAGCTACAATAGTTTTACCACAACCCACATCTCCCTGTACTAAAGCATTTACTCTTTCTTCAGCTCTCATTTTTTTATAAATCGCATTTAAAGCATCTCTTTGTCCATTTGTTAATTTAAAAGATAGTTGTGATATGAATTTATCAGTTATGTCATGCTTAGGCATTTTGTATTTAGTAGTTTTATTTACAGATTGTTGCATGTGTTCCAATTTCATTCCAAATTCAAATAAATCATCAAAAATAAACCTCTTTTTTGCTATTTTTAAGTCAACATCTGTTTTAGGCTGATGTATAGCCCTAAGTGCAATTGAAGTCTTAGCTATCTTGAATTTATTAAGCATTATGGGTTCTAAATAATCATTTTTATTTACTAACGCAATAGCAGAATCTATTGATTGTTTTAAAAAGCTATCAGACATGCCTTTAATTTTTGAATATACTGGTATAATAGTCTGATATTCACTTATTTTTGTTCCATAATACAATGGACTTATCATTCGTTTGGAATGATATTTTTCATCAACTTGTATTTTTCCACAAAAAATATATTCCTTATTTGCTTCCTTATCTTTTTCAAGTATATCTGCAAGATATGGACTATTAAACCATATTACATACATATATTTTCCATATGAATCTCGTATCTTTACTCTAATCATTTTAAAAGTCGTATTTATTTCTATTATCTTACCTACAACTGCCAAAATCTCACCGTCTTTTACCTGGCTTATAGGCGTTATATTTCTAAAATCATAATATTTTCTTGGAAAAAATCTTGCTAAATCTTCTATAGAAAAAATTCCTTTTTTATTAAATTGATTAATTTTTGCTTTATTTATTCCTAACAATTCGAGTTCCATTATTTCTCCCTTCTTAAACACATCTATATCATTCATAATTATTGCTTAAAATTATCAAGTGTATTATATATATTGTATCATATTAATATATATTTGTAAATTAATTTTTACATTATTGTTTCGTTTTATATTGACTATAAGCAATAGATTTGATATAATGAATTATAAAATTTTGGAGGAAATAATGAAAGGTTTATTTACATTATTAGATAAAGACAAAAATGAAATTACAACACTTGCTGTTAATAAGCTTCCTTTTAAAAAAGAGAAGGTATTAGAAACAAGCATTAAGAAATTCATGGATGATGACCCTTGTATTATTCATTACACATACTGCACAAATATATTAGGATTTAATATGCTTGAAGATATTAATAATAGATTTAATAATATTAAAGAATTGTCTTTCGCAATTAAGGATTGTCCTGATTTTATTAAAGATATTGCTGATTTTAACGATTCTGTTAAATATATAAATATAATTTAGGAGAACTTATGAAAAAAATATTACTTGTAACAATTATTCTAATTTTAATATTTACTACAAATATCGTTGAAGCAAAAGCATTAAGCAATATAGATATTATATATTTTGGGACAGAATCTTGCTTTGATTGTATAGAATCAAGTAATTATATTAACAAATTAATAGAAAATTTAAATAATCAAAATATTAAAATTAATTTGTTTAAATATGAAACCTTAAATGAAAAAGATAATGAATTATTTCAAGATTACAGTAATTCATACAGTGTTCCAGAAGATAAGCAAGGAATTATTCCAACAGTTTTTATTGGAGACACATTCTTCGCTGGAAAAAAAGAAGTTATGAATAATCTTGAAAATGAAATTTTTGATATTGTTAATGGGAAAAAAGAATACTTCCCTATTGAAATACAATCTGCAGATAAAGAAGTATTATTAAAAAAAGCTACTGAAATTTTGGACAATTTCACTCCTTTAACAATTATTCTTGCAGGCTTCTTAGACGGATTTAATCCTTGTGCAATTGCTATGTTATTATTTTTTATTTCATTTTTAATGATGTCGGATAGAAATGGAAAAGAAATTTTACTAACTGGAACTTCTTATATTCTTGGTGTATTTATTGCTTATTTTGGTATTGGTTTAGGAATATTCAGGTTCGCTAATTTATTTCAAAGTGCTAAATCAATAATGATTGGAATTTATTCTTCAACTATTATAATGTCAATTATATTAATGATATTAAATTATAAAGATTATACGAATATTAAATCGGGGCATTTTGAAAAGGTGAAAACGCAATTACCTAAAAGAGTAAAACATACAATACATAACTATATAAGAAATAATAGTTTGCGAAAATTTATTTATGTTACTGCCTTTGTAAATGGCTTCATTATATCGTTTTTAGAGTTTTTCTGTACTGGACAAATATATCTACCTACAATCTCTTATGTTTTAAGTGCAAAAAATTCAGTTGCAACAGGTATTACTTATTTATTTTTATATAATGTTGCCTTTATAACACCATTGATAGCAATATGTATCGCACTATATAAAGGCAAAGAAGTAATGGATATTTCTCAAAAATTAGTAGACAAGCTTCATATTATAAAAATATTAGGAGCAGTATTTTTCCTTATAATTTCAATTATAATGACAATACAGCTATTTAAAATAATATAATTAATATTAAAACTAAATATTTAAATTAAGGAGGAATTAATATGGAAATTCTATTGGGAGTTATAATTTTCTTTATTGCATTATCCCTGCTAAAAGATACTATTTACGAAGGAGTATATAAAGCACTTGTTGAATTCGATAATTATAAAAACGAAAAGGAAAAAAATAAAACAAAAGGAGATTAAGAATATGAAACTTATATGCGATTGTGGAAATGAAACAATCTTTAATACAATAGATATAGATACTGGTGAAGAAACCAGTATTACAGAAGGGGAAGGTCAATACGTAACAGTTGAGAACTTTAGATTTTGGCAAATGCACGATGTTGTTGGTGTTGTATGTGAAAAGTGTGAAAAAGCATTATGGCTATTTACATAATAGGAGGTATTAATGCGATTAATAGATGAATTAGGAAAACAAATCATAAACCCTGTAGTTGGATTGTACTTAGATAACAAATTAATTCAAAAGAACACAATTGGCGAAATTCATAACATTGATAATGAAGACCAATTTTTAACTATCATATGGAAAATTGACAATAAAGAAGTCTATACTAAAATATCTACGGAAGAATATCAAAAGCTTAAAGCTGGAAAAATAATTGATTATTTACAGATGCATATAGCTCCTCCCATTGCTAAATTCAATATCGGAGATATGGTTGAAAGCTGTAGTGTAATTGGAATAATTAGAAATAAAGGATATGACGGTATGAAAAACAAATGGGTATATTCCGTTATAAGTATAGATGATATGTTTTCAAACGATTATGAATTTAGATACCAAAATGAAGAAGAAGATGATTTAAAATTGGTTGAAACTATTAATGCTACTGCTGAATTTAAAAATAAAAAATTTAGTGTAACAATCGAAGAAATAAAAGAATAATCTCCTGTTTATTTTCTGGCTATTAAAGTAATACATATGTTGGTTTCTCAATATAATAAAACTAATATACAAATAAACAGGGTTTAAAATAAAAATTTAAATAGTGGGGGTAAGATATGGAAAAAGAACTTCACATATGGATGGGAGAGAATTATCTTAATAAAGATGATTTACTAATCACTTATGATTCTACGCAAAAGGCATTATTTAGTTATGCCGAGAGAGTTGATACCGTACAGACACATTTTTGTAGTACAATGTGGTTTGAATATGGGTATAGAATTTTTGTTCACATGTTAAATAATGATGTTGTAGAAATAAAATTAGGACAAAATGATTGTACTACAAGAGAAATTAGAAAATCAAATAATCTTGAAAAATTGTTATTAGCTAATCATTTTGGTTTTGCAACAAGATAGTATTATCACTCCCCCGTTTTTTTAAATGGGGGTATTTTTCATTTTAACCTAAATAATTATAATTGTGATTTTAAGTAAATATAATAAAAAAAATTAATAAAAAAGGTTTTAATAATAACTTAACAGGAGAGATATTAAAAAATGACTATAAAAAAGATAAATACTCAAGCAGACATATTAAACAAGGAAGGTTTAAACCTACTTGGATTAAAGTTGGTACTTTTAAACAATTGTAATAATCCATTAGTCTATAATAATCTTATTGCAAATTTAGATAAATCAACTATTGATGAAAATTTGTATAAACTTTTAATAGACCAAAATATAAGTGAAGATAAATTTTCATTAGAAGTAATTAAAAATAGGAGTTTTACAAATGACTCCATTCTTAAAAAATCAAAAGAAGATTTTATGGAAAATTTGTCACATATGTTGGAAAGCAGAGGAATCAAATATTTTACACCTATAATGGACATGGATACTAATGATATTTTAATAGTTAGAAAATATGGAATAAGCCTCGATTTAGTAATGAGAAACTTTAAACTAAGTAAAAGCGAAGCTTTGGAATTAATGAGACCTAATGGTTTTATTGAAAAGTATGCTAATCTTAAGCTTAATGCTATATTTAAGGATATGGTTAAAAAGGCTACTAATCTATCGAAAAAAGCAGATTTAGATACGAATTAAATTATGAAATTTCAAAAGTGTATTATAATAAAAAAAATCATTACTATAATATAGACTTTATAATTAGAATTCCATTTAGTGATAGAATGAGTAATATAAATAGACTATCACTCAGTCCAATTGCAGAAGAAATAGTAAATATCTTAAAGCTTATAGATGCAGAATATAGCAAAGAATCATTAATTTAATCAAATGCAAATAAAAATAGCCTGGCAATAAGTCAGGCTATTTTTCTGTTTTTTTTACTTAAAAGGTTGCACTTAGATACTCCTCAATACCTCCTGCAGTCATACATCTTCTGGATTAGAATATATAACACCTTTTAAGGAGGAGTAACTTTTATAGTTGATTTTCAACTAACAGAAAGCTTTTATGCTTTATCCGAGTCCTGTTATCTCTATGAAGTTCGGGATTTCTTCCAACCATAACTAAAACCTAAGCACTTAGTCGCCCTTCATCTCAAAAGGACTTATCAAAGTCACCCACCTACTTTAATCATTCATCCATTTCCTCATACTTCCTTCACACCTTGACCAAAGTGTGTTTCAGGCATAAATAGATTCCCTATTATCAATTGGTTATCATATTCAAATAAAAACTCTTGAATACATATAATATATACCATAAATTAAAAATCTACACAATATTAAAACTGTCTTACCTTGTTTGAATGTCTTAAAAATGACTTAAAATCATATAGCGTTGAAGAAACTGATTATTTTACTTATTAAAACATATTATAATGTATGATATTTTTATGAAAGGATGGTTAAAATGCTTAAATTTATTAAGAAAAATAAAAACCTTAAAGAATATATGAAATATGAAAACGGAAAAATAGTAACAGTTGAAATTGAGAAAAAAGAAGTTAGTAAAAAAGTAATAGATAAAGAAACTGATTTTTTCGACAATAAAGATGATATAAAAATTGGAACTATTCAAAATAAATTAAAATCGTTAAAGTTGAATAAAGAACAATTAACAATTAAAAATTTTAAGGAGTTAATCAATTCTAAACTATTAAAAACATTAGCACTATTATTAATAATACTATTTTTCATATATTCCGTTTGTGATTTATACAAAACTTTTTCAACTGACTCTTATCCACAACAAGATACCCCTAACAACAATAATGAAATTACAGAACCTGTAGATACTAAGGATGTGGAGAAGGAGATAATAATAGATACTGAGCCAGAAGTCATAGAAAGCCCCTTTAAGAAAGCTTTAACCATAGTTAATACTGTAAATCAATTATCTGTACTTGAGCTAAATATAGAGGTATCAAAAATTGAATCATATATTGATAAGAAAACCAATCGAGTTGCTTTACAAAATACATTGGAAAGTTCTATTAATTCCAAAGAAAAATTATATATTTATCTTGTGACTTCAAAAGAAATTTTCGAGAATGAAAATTTCATAGCATTTTACGAATCAACTGAAAATAGATTATTAAATTCTATTAAAATGTCTAAAGATATAAGTAACATGTTAAATGAAAACTCAGACAAAAAATCCATTAAAGACAAAATGGAATTTTATATAAATCAAGAATTAGAATGTGTATTAGCACAAAATAAAGAATTAATTGAAGTTTTAAAAGCAAGAAATATTAATTACACAATCAATGAAGATTTAAACCAAATATCTTATGAAATAAAATAGCCTCTAACATTAGAGGCTATTTTATTATTATATATATATGTACTTAATTATCTATGTTACCATCCCATTGTAAGACTTTTTTAATATCGTTTTTAATTTTTAAATCATTAACTATGTCAGATTCATAGTCAGCAAAGATTGATTTAAGTATTTCTTTAGCGTATATCCTCATATCAGTGTCACTGATATTTAATAGATTAAGAAATATATCTTTATCAATTTTGATTAATGGTACAATATTACTCCCTACTCTTTTGCCAAAATGACCAAGAAAAATATTCTTTTTTTCTCTATATTCATAAATAATATATTTGCATATTTTTTTTTGTTCATTTAATTCTGCTTGTATCCTTACTATATACTTTTTAGAATTATGGATAACTGGGTAAAAACTATAACCATCCTGCACTAATATAGGAAAGATATATGTTGGCTTAATATTAATTATTTTCGCCTCCTATTATTTCTTAAATTTAAAATTTCACTATATCAAAAAGCTTATAGAAGAAATTACTGTTGTTCCAATCATTAATGTAACTAATATGAGTGCAATGATTGATGTTGCTTTTTTCCTATTTGTTTTAATTCTTTTTATTATTTTCATATTATTTTACCTTTCTATTTTTATATTTAAATATTATTTTTCTTAATTTTATTGACTATTGTCCATAGATAATTATATTATAATCTATAATTTTAGTCAATACATATTTTATAAATATATTATATATAGGTTGCTATATGTTGTAAATTATTATTGCCATTTTAATATTATTATGATATAATGTATAATATATAATAAGTAAATATAAAATACTAATAAATTATGAATTTATATTTTAGGAGGATTAACAAAATGAAAAGAGCAGTAGCTATTGATTCTGGTAAATTTGCAACAAAAGCAATAACAAAGGATTCAGCAGGTAATATTGTACAATTGTACTTTAGAACAAAAATGGATGACACAAATGAAAAATTAACAACTTCAAAAGAGAGTTACGTTGTTGAATTCCAGGGCAAAAGAGTATTGATTGGAAAACAAGCTGAAGCAATTGATTATGATAAAGACAAAACAAAAATACTTCATAAAATTGCTATTTTTACAGCCATAAGCCAATTGGTTGATGATGGAGATACAGTTAAAATTGCTGTAGGTTGCCCAATGGACTTGTTTAACAACTTTGATGAAAGACAATCTTTTTCTAATTTTCTTACAGAAGATAAAAAAGTAAATTTAATTGTAAATAACAAACCTTTCTCTTTCACACTTGAAGAAGCTAAAATATTTCCAGAAAGCTCTGGTATTATTTTGCGAAAGTTTGATTATTACAAGGATAGATTAATCGGAGTAGTTGACATCGGAGGGCTTAACGTTAACGCTTGTGTTTACGATAGAGGAGATATCTTGAAAAACACTTGTTTTACTCTTAACAGAGGAGGCAATGTATTGTTAAATGATTTAAGACTTCACTTAAACCAGGAATTTAAATCAAATTTACAAGAATGGCAAATGGAAACAGTAATTAAAGATGGATTCATTAGAAAAAATCCAGAAGAAAGCAAAAAAGTCATCTCTAAGTTTTTACAAGATTATGTAGATGAAATAATGAAAGAAGCAAAGAAGAGAAATTGGGATATAGATAATATGGACTTCATATTTATTGGTGGCAGTAGCTTGCTTTTAAACGAAGAAATTAAAATAGCTGTACCACATGCAGAAATCAGTAAAAATGCTATATGGGATAATGTAGAGGGCTTTGGCTTTGTAGTAGGACTATAATAGCATAACTGGTTAAGGAGGTAATGTATTGAAAAAGAAACTATGTTCAGAAAAAAACAAAAGGAAAATCTTCTCAATCTCAAAAGAATTTAAGGAAGTTTATGATATATTAGAAGAAACCCCCATTGCCTCACGATTCATTTGTGAGGCAATTATAGAAAAATATAATAGAGACAAAAATCCTGTTAATATTGAAGGGCAAGTCTTGCAGGTTATTCAAAATATCTTAAATGCAAATAAACAAGTACAGTCCTTATTTGGAACACCAATTGCAAACTACCCACAAATGAATAATTATGTTCAAGAACAATCCTTTGTTTCTTCTGTAACTTCACAAAATAAAGCAGATGATAATGATATAAATACTATACCTGTTAAACCTTCTGAGGACATATCATTAAATGAAACTGTTATAACGAAAGAAAATAAAGAACTAAATAATGAAGAGTTAGATAGTTTAAGAGACGAAGTAAGAGATAAATTCAACTCTTGGTAAAAGTAAAATTAATCTTTTTGTTAAATAATAAGTTATTTTAAGAGCCTTGGTATCAGTAAATATAATTTGATACCAAGGCTCTTATTAATTAATAATAAAAATTAATTATATTTAACGAAACATTAATTATAATAGCTAATCACAATTAGTTACAATTTAAATTATAAAAATTTAAAAATGTTTAATTCATAACGATATTGATATATTTTAAAAGTTGCCTGTTATTTTTAATCCTTAATTTGTGTAAAATATATAAGTCATTATATATAAGGAATTTTTACTAAAAATAACTGACATCAGGAGGAAATTTAAAATTGGAACAAAATTTATATCATTTAGCTGAAAAATATAATATTTTTATGAATATACAGGACTCAGACAAAGAAAGGTTTAAATCTATCTTATCATGGGCAGGTGATATGATGGAATTAGACGTTAAGGAAAGATTAGTTAAAAATAGCGTAATGCCTAAAAAAGGTGAAGTATGGACAGTAAATCTTGGAGAAAATATAGGTTCAGAAGTAAATAAAGTTAGACCTTGTATAATTGTCCAAAATAACAAAGGAAATAAGTGTTCGCCAACAACAATTGTTTTGCCTATTAGCCATAGAGAGGAATGTCAGCCAACTCATGTTACAATGATGAAAGATTTATTTGAGTTTATAGAAGATACAATCTCTGGTACATCTCTTGCTGAACAAATTAGAACTGTGTCTAAAGCGAGACTTGGAAGAAAAGTTGGAACTCTTAGTGACTATGCTGTAAGGAAAATAAATAAAACTATAAAAATCAGTCTTGATTTAGAATGAATTTTAAAAGGGTAAATCCCTTTTTTTTTGCAAAAAAATAAGACAAAATAATGTCTTATTTGTAAATATTTATTTAATTGCAAGCCCAAACCCACCATAAATATTTTTTACAGCATTTACAGAAATTAATGCATTTAAATCTTGGTTTTTTATTAACTTTATTATATTCTCTTTATTTTTTCTTTGAACATGCAATAGTAAAAATGTCTTTTCTTCATCTTTTCCTTTTGCTTCTAATTCAGTCACACCAACCTTATTTTCTCTTAGGTATTGTGCTAATTTAATACCTTCTTGCTTTCCTAAAACAACATTTATAGTAATCAGTCCAATAGCCAATTTTTCTTCGATATATACTCCAATAAAAACACCACAAGAATATCCAAGTGCATACGCCATCATTCTTGCAGGGCTTTCACTTATTCCTGTTATTACTGCTGAAACAACATTAAGCCATATCATAATTTCAAAAAAAGCTATTATTGCTGGTATTAATTTTTCCCCTCTTGTTACAAATACTGTTCTTATTGTGCTTAGAGATACTTCAATTACCTTTGCTATAAATATAATTAAAAATTGCCAAATCACAATATCTCTCCTTTCTGTCCAATTTTAAATTTTTACATCTTAATCTACTTAAAATATTTTCTATATGCTTCTAATGGTAGTACATTTCTTTTATTTAAATCAATGTCATCATCCCATTCAATTTCAGTTTCTTGAACATTAAATGGTATAAAATCAACTTCAATGCTATTTTCAGCATCCTCTATTATCCCACCTAAACTATGATAATTTTCATTTATGTCTAAGACATACATTTCTACTTTATATAACTTCGCCATTTTTAATAAATCCTCCTCATAAAATACGATTTTTATTGTTTAAATTAGAGATGCTTCTACTCCCTCAACATGTAAATTAGTGCATAAGCAATTATATGTTAATACTGTTGTATTATACCACATTTTCTGATTTATGTAAATAATAATTTACATTTTTTAAATATTATGATATAATACTTAAGTAACGATAGCTATTAGGAGGTGATTTATATAGATAAAATGCTTATATGGAGTTTATTAGGCATAATATTGATTAATGCTATTAGTAATACTCTTGGTACTTTGAAAAACATATTTACTGCTAAAAAATTTGTTAAACCTCTTTATATAATTACATTTATTGATGCTATAATATTTGCAACTGTAATAAAACAAGTATCAAATTCAAGCAATGGAGTTTATTTTATAACTGCATACGCTATTGGTAAAGTATTAGGAGCTTATATAGCAAATAAATTAGAGGATAAGCTTGCACTTGGGATATCTGAGGTTGATATATTTGTAAATAATAAAGATAAAATGAAACAAATAGCAGATGAAATAAGAGATAAAGGATATACGGTTAATACATATATATCTTACGGAAAATTTGGAATAAAAAGATATGTTATTGAAGTAACAATTTTACGAAAAGAATTATATATTCTTAAAGAAATTTTAACCAAACATGGGTATGAAAAACCTACCCTTAAAATTAAAGAAGTAAATAATTATAAAGGTAAAATATCTTTAAGTAATGGTTCTTAATACAAAAGAATATCAAGGGGGTTAATTAATGGATGGATTAATTATAAAGAAGAAATATTCCGAGCTTATACTAAACGGATTTAAAATATGGGAAATAAGAGGCTCGAATACTAAAAAGAGAGGGACATTTTATTTAATTGAAAGCGGAAGCAATTTAATAGTTGGACAATTTGATTTAATTGACAGTCAACCTTTAACTATGATTGATTATAATAATAATTTTAACAAACATCGAATTTCGATTGAAGACTTTTCATTTAATGACTTACTAAAAAAATATAAGACTCCTTACAAATGGATTGTTAAAAATCCTGTTAAATATGAAAATCCTATATCATATAAGCATCCAAGAGGAGCAATTATTTGGGTAAAGAATTTATAGTAAAAAAGAAGATGAATTTCATCTTCTTTTTTTATCTTCTTTAATTGAATTTACGTATTATTTGTGCAGTTATACTCTCCAGATTGGTGAACATAAAAGACCATCAATACTCATTCCTTTTGCCATTTCATTTCTATTTACACATGAATTCTCATGCAGTTCTATGTTTTTTATAGTATACTGGCACTCCGAATTAATGGTAAACTTTTCAAGTTCGTTTAGTGTTACAACGCCTGTAATAATTACTGCTTCTTCTCCATTAATCATTGTCCCTGTTTTTCTTACAAATAATTGCCCTTTCATATATCATTTCTCCTCTAAATATTTAATTTAATATCACAATTTATAATTTTAAGCTGACTTACTTAATCCATATTTGGAAAGATTTTTATTTTTATAATTTTTATTTTCTGTAACTTCTATATCAAACCAATCAGGAGCATTAAAGTCTTCTGCTTCTTTTAAATCTAAAAATTCAACTTCTGCTGTTATTAAACCATTTAATTCATTTTTGTAAATATCAAGTTCAATGACATTGCTACCTTCTAAAAGATAATATCTTGTTTTTTCAACAAAATTATTTACTACTTGCTTACTTAGAAAATTGAATTCTTCTTCAGATATTATTGTTTCAATTTCTTCTCTAACCATATCACCTTCAGATTTAATAGTTTTATAATATTCATTGTCCTGCTTTCTAATTCTTGTTTCTATTTCAGTATCTAAATATCCTTGTCTTATTTCACAATGAGGGACATCTGATAAATCTGGCAAATGGTTCACCAAAAACTTTCTTTCAATTTCTAAGTGTTTACCTTTATTTATTGATATGATTTTAGCAAGTCTTTCTTTACTCTTTTCTAACTCCATATTTTCAATTATATAATCAGCATATATATAATTTCTAAATTCACCTGTTAACTTAGCGTATTCTAACCTTTCTTCAATATTTTCTTCTTTATCTCCCCTTAATTTCATTCTGTCTTTCATTTCATCTAAAGGAGTATAAATATAAATAACTTTAACTTTTTCTTTAAATTTATTTTTAATTTGGTTAACACCTTCTATATCTGTAACAGCAAAAACTTCACTATATTTTTTTAATTTTCGGGTTACTTCTTTTCTTGTTAAACAATAAAAATTATCTGCATATTCGGTATATTCTATTTTATCTAATTTATCATATTTCTTTTTAGAAATAAAGTTATAATGAATACCCTGTATTTCACCTTTTCTCATTTTTCTTGTAGTACATGAAACTAATTCTGGTATATTTAAAGATTTTAAATATTTACCTAAAGTAGTTTTTCCAGCTCCACTTGGTCCTGTTATAATATATATAACTTCTTTTCTTTTTTTTAATCCTAACTTAATTAAAAAACTTTCTACGAAATTCTTTACACTTATCATGCGTATCTCCTTTTAATAATTAATTTGAAATTAAAATTCTATATTGTTTAAATATAAACACCTTTGATATTATTTATTTTATATGTTACTCATTCTTAGTTAGTTTTATTATAAAAGAAGGAGGTCTTTAACCTCCTTAGTTAATATTAATATTCATCAGCTAACATATCGTTTTTGATTATATCTTTATGGATTACTTTTTCATTAGATATATCAGTAATTTTATCTTCATTTAACTTGATTGGCTCGGTAACAGTTTCTTTAATAGCAGTTACAAATCCGCTTAGATTTTGTAATTCAGAAGGAATAATTATTTTTGTTGCTTTTCCATTTGCAACTTTTTCTAATGCTTCAAGTGTTTTAATAGTTAAAACTTCATTAGAAGGTTTTGATTCGTTAATTAATCTAATTCCCTCAGCGTTTGCTCTTTGAATACTTAAAATAGCTTCTGCTTTACCCTCTGCTTCTCTAATTTGCTTTTCTTTTTCAGCCTCTGCTCTTAATATAGTAGTTTGTTTTTCTGCCTCTGCCTTTAATATAGCACTTTGTTTTTCACCTTCTGCTACAAGAATTGCAGAAGTTTTCTGTCCTTCGGCTTGAAGAATTGATTCTCTTCTTTCTCTTTCTGCTTTCATTTGTTTTTCCATAGAATTCATTATATCTTTAGGTGGAAGAATGTTTTTAAGTTCTACTCTATTTACTTTTATTCCCCATGCATCTGTGGCTTCATCAAGAATAGTTCTCATTTTTGTATTAATAATATCTCTTGAAGTTAAAGTTTCATCAAGTTCAAGTTCACCGATTATATTTCTTAATGTAGTAGCTGATAAATTTTCGATTGCATTTAACGGATTAGTAACTCCATAAGTGTATAATTTTGCATCAGTCACTTGAAAAAATATCACCGTATCAATCTGCATTGTAACATTATCACTTGTAATGACTGGTTGAGGCGGGAAATCGTAAACCAACTCTTTTAAGCTTATTTTATTTGCAACCCTATCAATAAACGGTATTTTAAGGTGTATACCTGTACCCCATGATTCTTTGTAAGCACCCAGTCTTTCGATAACATATGTCTGGCTTTGTGGAACAATGCGAATGTTTCTGATAATAATTAACATTGCGATAATAACTAATAAAAATATAACTGACATGTAAATTCCTCCTTTAATTTTTTTAATTTGCTTTTCTAATAAATACAGTTACTCCTTCAATTTTTTCAACTATCACAACAGTATCTTTATAAATAATTGTTTCTTCAAGACTTACTGCTCTCCAAGGAAGTCCATTAATCATCACACGCCCTGCACATATTAAGCTATCAACGTCTTCTAATGTAATACCTTTTTGACCAATAATTGCATCTACGTTAGTTTTAATAATTTTTTTATTTATGTGTTTATCAACTAATGGTTTTGTATATATTAGGGATAAAGCTGAGGTAATAACAAAAACAATAAACTGAACAGGCACAGAAGCATTTAATGTATAAGCTATTATTGCAAAAATCGCTCCTATACAAAACCAAATTGTTGTTAATGAAGTTGTCATTAGTTCAACAATTAATGATAGAAGTAAAATAATAAACCAAGTAATCATTTAATCTCCTTTCTTAACTATATTCTTTGTTTCCTTTACGTTGACTATAGTATATATTTTAAACCTTTTATCGTCTATTGTCAATGGGTAAAATAAAAAGATTGAATTTTTACTAATTCAATCCTTTAAGTATCAATTACTATATTAATATAAAATATAATTCATTTTTTTTATTTCAGCTATTTTTATAAATTCTTCTGTTTTTTCTATTACACTTGGCTTGGAATTTTTACTCATTATTTCAATTCCCTCTAACTGATTGTTTTTGTTCATAAAAGCACCATCTATAGTTCCTGTAGATTTATACCTTTTAATCATATCATCTCTTGTAAGCCATGTTTCTCGCTCCTCTTTTGTTCTTTCAAGATAATATTCACACAAACTAAGGTCATGTTCCAATATAAATCCCCTGTAAATTTCATTAATTTCAACAATAATATCTTTTACAAATTTCTCACCTTTATCAGACAATTGAAAATATTCAATAATAACTGGAACAAAATCTCTTTTAAATTCTAAAAATTCTTTAGTTATAATTTTTTCTTCTAACATTTTATCAATGTCTTCTTCTGTTATATCAAATTGTTTAATTGCATCTGTGAGTTTAAGAACTCTGCATCTTGCTAATGTTTTTAATACTTCATTTCTTACGTTCATTTAATTGCCCCCTCTTTATCGTATATATTTAATATAGTTTGAATTATTGCTTTATATGATTCAGTATATATAATACGTACTAATTATCAACGATAAATCAGTCTTATATGGTTAAACACTTTATAGCTTCTATGTGGCGTTGACTATTGTCAATGATAATGCTATAATAAATATATTAATATATAAGGAGGTTTTGGTGTATATGAAGATATATTTAATAAACAAAATAGGAAATTATGTGTCGTTGGTAGAAGATTTTCCTATATTATGTAAATTAAAGGAATGTGCAAACGACTTTTCATTAGAAACAGTAGAAACATTTAATACCACTAAATTAGAAGCAGAAAAGATATTGAAAGAAGAATTAGAAATTGTTTATATTACACAGTAAAAATAATAAAATTAATTGGGTTAACAGCATTATGGTATTGGAGGTAGAAGTTAAATGATAATAAAAAAACAATTCGGTTGGATTCCTGTTAAAGAAAGATTGCCAAGTGAAGAAGAGTGTAAAAAGTTTGATATAAAACATCCAAATTACAGAAGCTTTCTATGTACGATTCAAATTACAGATTATGAACCCCAGACAAGAACGATATTCTTTTCAGAAATATTTGGCTGGAAATATGGAGCAGAAGATTATAACAAGTATATAACAGCATGGCAACCATTACCCGAACCTTATAAGGAAGTAATATGCTAAAAATATATCGAATGCAAAAAAATGTACTAATATAACAAAGGAAGCCTTTTAAGATTCCTTTGTTATATTAGTACATTTTTTAATTTTTTGATAAATTGTGAAATTTGAGATATTAAATTATCATCAAAAATTAGTTCCAATGACAGGAATGCTGGAAACACAAACTATCCCCATTCAACTTTCTTCTTTTTTTTCCTGCACATAATTGTCTTGTTTTATTTTAAACGGTATTCTGGAATTAATACACTCTATACAAACTTTTTTGGATTCATTATCTTCTATTAAACGATTCGCACAAGTGCTACATTTGCCCATATCCATATATTACTCTCCTTTTTTCTAACCTTTTTTATCAAAATTACTCCTAAAATTTAGGAAGAAATTCTCTGTCATTACATTCTTGTAAAGCAAGTTCTGTCATTTCTTTAATCTTTTCGTTTTGTGCAGAAATCATACAATCTATAGCATATAGCATTGTGTCTTCATTAATTTCTGTAAGTTTTCTTCTTCGTGCAACTTCTAATGCCTTTACTACAACATTTTCTATTTCTGCTTGAGTATACAAATCTGTTTTTTCTGCAAGCAAATCATAATTTTGAATATTAAATAAGAATTTAGATTTTTTTAAATGAATTTTAAATACTTCAATTCTTTCTTCTTTAGTTGGTGGTAAGAAAGGAATTTTCTTATCAAATCTACCAGCTCTTTTCAGTGCTTCATCAAGTTTATTAGGATAATTTGTAGCTCCTATCCATAGTATTTTACCTCTATGCGTGGGTTCTGATAAAAACGATAGAAACATACCAAAAAGATTTTTATTAACAGAATTACTATCATTCTCTCCCCTGCTTAATGCTTGGTCAATTTCATCGATAAATACTCCAACTGGGGCTAATGATTTAAAACAGTTGAGTACTTTTTCAAGATTTTTCTCTGCTTCACCAACAAACTTATCAAGGATTTTACTCATTTTAAATTCAACAAAATTAATATTAGCATCTCCTGCTATGCATTTGGCGAAATATGTTTTGCCAGTACCAGGAGAACCCATATACAATAATCCCTTTGGAACGATTGAAGTATCTCCATTTAGTATAGGCTCAATTACAACTTCTTTATGATACTGCTTAATATGCTCTTGTCCTGCAAAATCTGCAAGAGAATAACCGTCAGTATCAAATATTTCTATAACTTCACCAAATTCTTTATTAATTAGTTCTTTTTTTCTTTCCATTATCATGTCTTTATCTAATACGGTTTTTGATTCAGCAAGCAAATAAATATCTTCAAGATTTACTCTTGATAAACCTGCAGTTAACTTTGCGAATCTATTTAAATCAATCTTAAATGTTATTTTACTATCACTTGTATTTTTTAAAAATTCAACAAATTCACGTCTTTCTTTTTCATCTGGATAGTCTACATTTACTGGCACTGTTCTTGCGTTTGAACTAATAAACATAGAATTTATATTGCTTTTTGTTTCAGTAACGAAAATTAAGATATTATTTGAACTCAAAAAATTTCTATTGTTAATTACTTTATGTATATCTATAAGTCTTTTTTTACTTAAATCATCAGCATATGTAATATTGCTCGAAAACAGAAATTCAGGGTATTGTATAATATAAGCTGTTTTTTCACTCTTATTTAATAAATCAACAAGCATTTGCTCCCAATCATTAAGCCCTTCAATTTTGTCAGTGTTTTCATCTTTTGAACCTTTTCTATATGAACTTCCTACTGAAAAATCATATGTGACAATTTTTTTCATACCCATACTATCAAGGCATTTAATCAAATAATCATCAAACATTATTCCAGGAACTGAATAATCACCAATATTTCCATAGATTAAAAATAAATTACTTATAGCTGAATAGTATTTATCTTTTATTATTTTTTCCCATTTAGTATCTAACATATATAACTCCAATATTTTTTCTTTATTATATCATTTTTGAAAATTTATGTCAATTATATTTTACATTTACAATAAATAAAAAGACCTCTTTTTAGGTCTTTTTAAATCTTTTATAATAAATTTATCAATTCATCAAAAGAAATACAGTAATATTCATAATTTTGCTTCTTTTCTTTTTTAAAGGCTTTTAGATTTGCTTTCGCAAGAGCCATTCCAGCCCTTTTTTGCAAGTCGTTAAAGTCTATAAATTGTAGTTTTTTTCCTAACTGCATCGCTCTTTCTTTTATCCAATATTCCAATCCTTTTTCATATTTTATCGAATAATGACCATTCTTTAAAATAGTAGGAGTTGTTATATAAAATGGATAATTTTCTTCTTCGAAATTAAATGCAATAATGTTCTCATTTCCTTCTTTATAGTTTTTCAATAATATAGACAAATCCTTTAAAATTAATTTTTTTATAGACAGTATCTCTTGCATTTCTGCTTTATAATTATCTAATGAAATTAAAATTTTCTTATCATAACTTCTAATCTCTAACGCCTTTTTGTCTTCATTTACGATAATTTCTGAATTTGGCAACTTACATAGTAAACTACTGTTTTTAAATATAATTTCCCTATCATCATTTAGATATGGCTCTGAAAATTCAAGCTTAAAATCATTTTTGCCCTTTAAGAATAATTGACAATCTATATTCAAATCCAATACTATCTATCCTCCTATTTAAAAATAAAAAAAGCTTTTAACCTTTTATATAAGTATCATTTTATTTTACTTTATTATAGTAAAGTTTATTACTTACAAAAATTAGTTAAAAACTTTTTATTTGTTTATTTTATATTATTGTTTAATAGCTGAAGTTCTGCTTTAAATATTTCATCAAAATCTATTTCATCTATTGTTTTATCAATAAATTCAAGAACATTCTCATATAATGGATATTCACTTTCAAAAACTTCGTAATTATCAGATATTATATTTTCCCAAACTTTTGACATTCCATCTAATGTAATAGTAAAAAAGCATTTAATATTTTCTCCTGTTACAACTCTTGGGATTGAATATCTTTTAAATTGCTCTACGAATTCCTCTTTTAAATTATCTATACTTACTTCATCGTTTAATGTTCTTATTATAGTAGTAATTATATTTTGTGTAGGAATGGATTTTACCAATTCAAGTAATTCTTCATTTTCTTCAAGTATCAAGTTTTTATTATATGCAAATGACATAATTTATCTCCCTTTAATTTATATATATTATATAGTCTATAGATATTATAATACTATGATTGACTATTGTCAATATCAAAAAGAAAAAAATATGCTTTCTTATTTTTAAAACCAACCATTAATTTCTTCTAATGCTATGTTGTATTTCTCAATATATTTTGTTGCATAACCTGTTCTATTAAAACCACCAATACCCTTGTTATAACTACTTAAAACTGAATTAATTAATGTCTCACCTGTTAATCCTGCATCTGTATATTGTTTAAATAAATCAGAAAGCATATGTGTTCCCCAGTTAATATTAGTATATGGTTCAAGTGGGTTACTTGTAGTTTCTAATAATTTTGTTAAAGAATCATGATTAACATGGTTTATTTGAAAATACCCGTAATTGCCTTTATAATAAGCATTTACATCAAACCTACTCTCTATTTTCATTACTGCCAAAGCAGTTTTATAGTCAACATTTCTTTCTTTACATAACTTAAACAAATAGTCTTGTTGTTCTATTGGTAACGGAACGAAATCACTCTCTGGAGCTTTGGTTTCTTTAGCTATTCTTTCAGCTTCTTCTTCGGCTACCCTAAGTTCTTCTTCAATTTCTTTAACTGTATTCGCCAATAATCCATTTTCTTCTTCATGCTTTACAGCTTCTGAAAAATAAACAAATGGTTCTGGTACAGCTTCTGGTAAAGTTTCTGATACTATTTTATTTTCAGTTGTTTTCATTTCTACAGAGAAACCTTGTGTCACTGTCATTAAACTAAAAACAGTTAATCCCATCGTAATTTTGAAAGCGTTTTTAAAGAAATCTTTCTTTTTTTCATTAAAATTATCTCTTATTTTCATTGTTTATACCTCTCTTTTAAGTTTTTTGTATTTTTCTATTACAATTAATATAAATTTTGCAATAAAAAAGCCTTATATTTCAAAGGCTTAATTTGAACTTATATTAGTCCAAGAGTTTTCATCAATTCACTATTCGACATTTCTAATTTGTTAATCATTTTTTTATTACTATCAAATTCATTTAAAAGATTTGATTTTGCATTCAAAATCATTTCTTTAAGTTTATTTCTATTTTTATCGTCAAATAATAATGAATATACATATATTTCTAAGCCTTCTTTTGATACGCACCCAGGATATTTTAATATGCTTTGAAAATAAACATTATTTTCATTATCCTCTATTATATCAAATGGAAGTTTTAACTCTTCATTTTCAACTATTTCTTCATTTTTGAATAATTGTATATCTAAACCTCTTAAAAATGTAACTGCATTTTTATTTCCCAACTGAAATATAGTATCTGGATTAAAAAGTCCATTAAAATTCAAGTCCATATCACATTTTATCGTTACCAATGTTTTAGACATAAATGCAATATCCTTGTCTCTTTCAAGGTTTTCCCTTTGCTTTCCTTTTAGACTTTCAATATTCTCATATATACCTTCAAGTGTTTTATATTCTTTTAGTAATTTTATAGCTGAAACCCTACCTATACCTGCAACCCCTGGTATATTATCTGACGTATCCCCTGTTAATGATTTAAAATCAATCATATTAGAAGGTAAAAGCCCATCATACTTTTCAGCAACCTCTTTCCCCCCCATAAACGCAGTATTTTTTGTTCCAATATATAACTGAGTAACATCTTCATTTATTAATTGGTGCAAATCACTATCTCCTGATACTACATACGGTTTATATCCAAATAGTTTAGCTTTTTTTGATAATGTACCAATTAAGTCATCTGCTTCGTATCTATCCTTTTTAATAAACGGAACATTTGCAAGCTTAAGATATTCTTCCATGAGAGGGAATTGTTCTCTTAAAGCTTCATCTGTTTCTTTTCTATTAGCTTTATAAGCTGGGTAAATATCATTCCTAAATGTTTTTCTATGTGCGTCTGAACAGACAATTATATGTTTAGGATTATATTTATTAACAAAGCCCTTAATATATTGAACAAATCCAAAAAATGCACCAGTTGAAATGCCAGTAGTTTTGCTTTTAAGATTTGGATAAGCGTAAAAGCTTCTATGCATTAAATTCATTGCATCTATAATAAAAACTATATTTTCTTTATTTCCTATATTTTCTATAGTCATATTTACCTCCAATTGATATAAATACATTATACCACATTTTTAGCAATATGTAAATTATATTTTACTATAATTTAGTAAATTGTATTTCTCGGTATAATTTTATTTATATTAGCCTCTAATACTTCGGTATCCATACCTTCACTTTTTCTTTTATTCATACATATTTCAATTGTAACTTTATTGTTTTTTGATATAGCCACAATTTTCCCTGGGTAAAACTCCTTTGTAATGTACTCATATAATATATAATCACCAACTGATAAACTTTCCATATTAAGCCTCCTCTAAATTAATGTAACCTTATAGAAAATATGATATCAGGTCAATTGACTATAGTCAATGCTTTAGATGATTAATACCGTTTAATATATAACAAAAACACAATGAAATAATATCACTTCATTGTGTTTTTGTTATTATAATTTATTGATTAATCACTATTTTATAAATCTAAAAGTATATTTAACAATTCTGGATTACAATAACTACTATCATATAAATGTGTTAAACTTGTTTCAGGCGTAATAGCACAATTGTCGTATGTAGTATCTCTATAAGTTTCGCCACCCTTTTCCAAAATTATTGGATGAACGGTATCATAATCAAAATATGGATTTGCTCTAAATCTAAATTCTAATTCTAATCCATCTCCGATACTATCCATAATTGTTAATTTAGAATTACCAACTCCATCTTGGTGAAATTGATATTTTCCTTTATTGAATTCTGCTGGATATCCTTCAAGAATATCTTTCAAATCATAAAAATTTCTCATATTTCATCCTGTAGTTATAGTGGAATAAATTTTTATTTGTAACCAATAACAATGTCATTATACAGCAAACGTATTAAATTTACCAGTAAAATTTGTATCTTTTTACTATATTTCTATTATATGGATAATTGAAATATGCTAAAAATATTAAACTATATAAAAAAATAGCACCTGCTATAATACAAGTACTATTTTTTAATTTAAGTTTTATACCTCATTAAATTACATTTCTATTTAAACATTCCTTATTCATATATGAAATAAACTCTTTACCGAAATACACATCAAACTGTGTACCCAGACCTTTTTCTATTTGAGATAAAGCATACTGATTAGTTAAAGGATTTTTATAAACTCTTTGGGAAACCATAGCATCATAGCTATCACAAATAGATACTATTTTAGATAAAAAGTTAATTTCATTATTTATAAGTTTATTAGGATATCCCTTACCATCTATTCTTTCGTGGTGTTGATAAATAATGTCATCAATATCTTTAAAAAGTAAATCATTATAATTATTATATTCTTTCTCAGAAATATATTCATGTCCTAAAGCAGGATGCTTTTTTATAATAGCAAATTCCTCTTTTGTTAAAATTCTTGTCTTTAGTAATATATCAGAAGGGATAAAAACTTTTCCTATGTCATGAACTAAAGCACCTGTTCTAAGATTAATTATATCTTTAAAGGGTAATCCCAAATAAATTCCAAAAGAATTAGCAAGCTCTTTAACTCTATTTGAGTGAACAAATATCTCTAAATTACTTTCTACTAAAAGTTCTACGCTTTTTTTTAATATTTTATCCAATTGTCCTCCTTTAAAAACTTTAAATTATACCAACGTACTATTGTCAGTATAATTCATTTATGCTTTATAGTCAACATATTAATCTCATGACCTTTCCTATTGTAATACAATATTTCACTATAGTCAAAAAAATTCGATATTATTTGTTGTCTATCCAAACCATCAAGTTGTAAATCGAAAGCTTTATTTAAAATAACTCCAAACTCTTTACCTGGAATTAAACCCATATTTATTAAATCTTTTCCTGTAATAATAGGTTTTATTTCTTTATCTGCTCCCGTTTCTACAAGTTTACTTTTAAACCACATTAGAATCTCATTTATTTCTTTTTCTTGTTCTGCCTTACCTGAAAAATCTGCCTGCATAAATAATAGAATATTGTCTATGTTAGTTTTTAAAGAAAACTTTCTTATCGCTTTATCAGATGCTTTTCCATTAAATAAAGATACTGGAATCATGTGATTTTCGATAATATTAAGAACACCTTCAATAATTCTTTTATCATTAGTAATTCTTTCGAGTAAACTTTTTGCAATTTCAACACCAATTTTTTCATGACCATTTGATGTTATTTTATCGTCTATTATCTGTGTTGATTTAGGCTTACCAATATCATGAAGAAGTGCACTTAGCATAAAAATTTCACTATCAAGTGAGCTATCTTTTAATTTAGAAGCTTTATCCAAAACCAACATTGTATGATTCCAAACATCTCCTTCTGGATGATATTTTGGATTTTGAGGGCAATTAATCATCTCATACAATTCAGGAAAAGTGCTTTTAATTACTCCCATTTCTCTCATAACTTCGAAAGCAATAGAAGGTTTATCACTTTTTAATAAAGACTTTTTTATTTCCTCATAAATTCTTTCTTTAGAAAGGTTTGTTAAATCTATATTTCTGCACAAATTCAAAGTCTCTTTACATACAGTAAACTCAAATCTTGAAGCAAATTGACAAGCTCTAAAAACTCTGAGAGAATCTTCTATAAATGTCTGACTATCAATATGACGTATGCATCTATTTTCTATATCTTTAATTCCTCCCCATAAGTCTATTACTTCTCCACTTAACACATCCTTCATCATTCCATTACATGTAAAATCCCGTCTTCTTGTTGATTCTTCAAAAGACATAAACGTATCATAAATAACAATAAAATCTTTATGACCAAATTTATGCTTTTCTTCAATAATTACTTCATAATCAGGATAACTTGATTTTATTTGTAAAATATAATTCAATACATATTTATGTGGAATTTTAACAAGTTTTAATTCATGATTTACGTTTGCTTTTATTTCTTTTCTTGGAAGTGCAAAATCTATATCCAATCCATGTATCATAAATATTCCAAACGAAGCTCCAACCTTATCAACTATTCCGTATTTAGATAATATATTTAAGAAATCTGGAACAGAAATTCCATAAATCTCAACATCTATATCTTTGTTAGGTTTATTTGTAAATAAGTCTCTTACATATCCCCCAACATAAAATACTTTCCCTCCAATTTTATCTATATCATTTGCTATTTTTAAAAGTATTTCTTTTTCCTTCATAATGACCTCCTAATAAGAAAATAAGAGGAATTTTTATCTTCCTCTTAAAAAATGGAATTACAAAGCTCCCATAATTGCTTCTTTGAAAGACAATATTTCCACTTTTTTTACAATTTTTAAAAGTGTTCTTATAGTCATCCATGTAATACACATAAAGCAAAGTCCTAATATAGTAAATATTGTTGTTTTAAAAGCCATAAGTAATAAAGCTTTATGAAATTTAACTGCTATATAAAAACATGCAATATATATACCTACTGAAGCTTTGTTTTCTTTATATACATCTTTTAATTCTTTTAATACAGATTTTAGTCCTACAGTTATAAAATGACCATATTTGCCAATTTTACGATATAATCCATAAAATGGTGTCGCCATAGCTAATCCTGCTACTAAATATGGAACATATTCTATTATTGATTCAATAAAAACTCCCAACAAAACACATATTACTCCAATACCTATAATCCAACTAATAAACCTTTGTAAATACATAATACCATCTCCTAAGTAAATTTCTTCTTTATATTTTTTTAATATAAGCAAATGCTCACCTTTTGTATAGGCTTTATTTATTATACTTAAAACATTAATTTTTAATAATACTTAACCAATAGAAGATTATATAATTTATTTATATATCTATTATTTGCATGCTTCAGTTATTGCTTTTTTGTACTTAAATAATTAAGAGCATAATCTATATTTATTTCATTTGTTTCAATAGTAACAGCTCCGTTATATCTATAATTATTAAGCTTTTTAAATATTTTTTCAAAACAATCTATATCTTCCTTGTTAGTTTTAAAGAAAGCTTGTCCATGTTTAATAGTATCAATATATCCTTTTGACAAATGGATTAACTTTAAGTTAGGTATATATGCATCAATAAAATCTTCTATTTTAATGAAATCAGATTTGATATTATTTTTTAAATTATAATCTATAACAGACATGCAATTGCGAATATCTAAGGTGGTCCCAATATTTTCATAATCTAATTCATATATCCAACTAACAATGTCATCTTCAAATCCGTAGGCATACATATACGTATTATTATTTATGTTCAAGTATCTTACATTATTTTCTATTGCAACTATTACATTAGGATAGTTTTCAGTAATGAAATTTTGTATTTCACTGATTTCTTTATGAAATTTATCACGTTGTTCTTTATAAAAACCTTCTATTGAACATTGATTTTCAGAAGGCATGAATAGTCCACCTGGATGTATAACTACTATTGGATTTGGAACATCACAAAATTCATTAGCAAACTGTATTACTTTTTTATATAATATATCATTTTCTTTTCTCAACTCTTCATTGTTAGTTGTTAATTCTATCTGGTCTTTTGTGTTATATACAATAGGAGCATGTACACAATAAGCTTTTAATTTATTTTTTAATAATAAATTCTTACGATTTAGTAAACTATTTATATCAGTAAAATCATCAATAAATGCGTGAATTTCAATATATTCTACACCCTTATTTTTCCTATCAATTAGTTGCGTTTCAATTAAAGCTGACTTACATCCAATTATCATAATTACCTCCTTATTAACTTTCTTTATTTTACGCAATAAGGATACAGATAATAAAGGGATACGTATTAAGTGATTTTTTGTTGAAATTTAGAACTTAATCTTTATTTTTATAATCAAAAACTGCTATAATAACACCTATTAAAGCTATAATCAATGTAATTAATATTATTTTTTGTAACCACATAATTAAATTAAAACAACCTGCCAACATTATCAAAATAAATAAAATAATTGCAGAAATTATCAATGTATTTGTATCCATTTTAACAAACTCCTCTCTTTTTTATATTAAGAGGATATAGAATATCCTATATCCTCTTAATATATTTGTAAAATTTTAATTGTAATTTTTTTTACTTAAAATTCTTCCCATTTGAAGCCCCATAGCTGAACTTTGCATCAATCCTCTTGTTATACCAACCCCGTCACCAAGACCATACAAACCTTTTATATTTGTTTCAAAGTTTTCGTCTATTATAACCTTATTACTATAAAATTTAACCTCTACTCCATACAACAATAATTCATCACTTGCTAATCCTGGGACTACTCCATTTAATGCCTCTATCATCTCCACTAAATCTTTCATAATTCGATAAGGTAATACCAATGACAAATCACCAGGAACAGCATCTTTAAGAGTTGGTATAATATTGTTTCTATACAATCTTTCTTCGGTAGTCCTTCTCCCTCTTTTAAAGTCACCATATCTTTGAACAATAATTTTATTTCCAGCTAACATATTTCCAAGTCTTGCTATATGTTTTCCATATGCTATTGGTGATTTAAAAGGTTCTTTAAAATTCTGAGTAACAAGTAATGCAAAATTTGTATTTTCAGTTTTTAATTCTTTTGCATTATATGCATGACCATTAACTACTGCAAGGTTTCCATCATAATATTCTGTAGTAACTTCTCCCGAAGGATTACTGCAAAAAACTCTGACTTTATCATCAAATGTTGGTGTATAGTAAATTAATTTACTTTCATAAAGATTTTTATTTAATTTTTCCATAATGGTATCTTTTACTTCTACTCTAACACCTATATCAATACTTCCTACTGCAGTATTAATATTATGATATTTACAAATATTTTCTAACCATTCAGAACCTTCTCTTCCAACAGCAAGAACTACCTTGTCAGAATAAACCTTTTTACTTACATATCTCATGTCACGATAAGGTTCTTCTTCAAGAGAAACTTCATCAAATGCATTTATCAAATCTGATTCACTAACGCTTTTTATTTTCACACCCTTTATTTCATTATTCTTTATTATTAAATCATCAACCATAGTATCAAAAATTATATTAACACCACTTGATAAAAGGTGATTTTGAAAATCAGTATATATTTTATATCCACCATCTGTACCTAAATGTCTTATTGGGCAACTTATAAGTTTTAGATTATTCTCAATAGCTTTTTTTTTAATTTCTTTAATTTCTCCATTGATTTTAGTTCCATATACAGACTTATTTCCACCAAATTTTAAATATACTTCATCGGTTTCGTTTATAAGCTTTTGTGCTTTTTCATATCCAATTAACTGAGGCAAATCACCTCCAACATCTACCGATTTAGACAATTTTGAATCACTAAAAGCACCAGCTCCTGCAAAACCTGTAGTTATACGACAAGAAGGTTTACAATTCACACACCTTTTAGTAACTCTTTTAGGGCATATTCTATTTTCTATTGCTTTACCCTTTTCTATCATTAAAATGGAAATGTTTTTATTTTCTTTAGATAACTCATAAGCTGTAAAAATTCCCGAAGGTCCTGCTCCAACTATAATTACATCGTACTTCATAATTGCTCCTTTAATTTTTTAGTATAATAATTTAATTTTAATATTTAGCTCTAAATTTACTTCTAATAATTCATATATTTGTCATATTTCATGTCTTTCTCAAGTTCATTTGTTTCCTTAGATAATTTCATTAAAATTACTTTACAGTCTCTATATTTACATTCACCTCTTGTTAGCAAATTTACTTCATTTCATTGTTTATGGGTTTCATAATAAGCGAGACTTAAACTTTCTGTTCTCTATTGAATTTCACTTAAATTATTCCTGAATCTAATATCATTTAATTCTTTAGCAATTTTTCTCAACCTATAAAGTCTCCAATATTCATAAATTAAACATCCTATCATAGATTTCTTTTTTCTATTTTTTCAATATCCCATTTTGAAAGAACTTTTTCAAAATTTATCGGATTTGTTTCTTTTTTTAACCTATCTAATGTCAGGATAGTGATTAAAACATCACAACTTTTTTCATATAACTGTTCTAATTTCTCTAACATTTTACAACTTGAATATCCTGCAAAAACACTTATTCCTTCATCAATAACCAACAACATGTCCTTGTTATTAAGTATATTTGTATCTAACAATAATCTCTCAATTGTAAAAAAAGAATTGACTTCAGTATTGCATAATATAAAATTCTTTCCATGAGTACAATCTCTTACAATATTAATATCAGATATTTTTCGATTATTAAATTCAGATTGTAAATTTAAATATTCTAATTCATTTTTTATACTAAGAAAGATAATATCTCCCTTATGTTTATTTATTAAAGAAAGCACATTTATTCTTGTTTTCCCAGTTCTACATTCCCCTACCACTATTTTCTTCATAGTATTTGATATCTCCTTAGTTGTTGCAAGTAAAATGAAATGGAAGATTTCTCTTCCATTTCCCCTCATATATTAAGACGCAGTAAATTAATTATCGAAATCATCAAAGTATCCATATCTCATACTTCTTTTACGATTTTTACTTTTGTCCGATTTTTTATTTTTATTATTAGATTTTTCTTCTTTCAATTGTTGTTCAATTATGCGTCTCTTCCTATGAATGTCTTTTTCTTTTTCTTTTTCAATAAATTCATCGGTCTCTACTATTTCATCTAATTGGTCGTCTACATACATTTTATTATCCCCTTTAATAAAGCTTTTTTGTATATATTCATTATACTAAATACGTTGACTATTGTCAATATTAAAGTTAATTATTTTGTTTATTATAATTTACAAAATAAAAAACAGAGGAAAGAAAAAACCTCTGCTTTTTATTATCTCTTATGTTATTAGTAGCTAATATTATTTAATATATCTGGGTGATGTTTTCTTATATACAATTTATAGAGAGTATTATACGACTGTTTTAAGTAAGACAAATAATCATTGTTTAATTCTGCATTATTTAATAAATCAATTTGCTCTTTCCAATGAACAATATCATTTTCCTTGTCTGTATTATTCTCCATTGTACTTGCTAAAAATTGTAATTTTGCTAAAGTAGTTTTTATTTCTAAAGTATCTAATACTTTTTTTCTATTGAATACATCAAATAAGTTCATTTAATCCCCCCTCCTAAGCACATTATACTATAACTGCATTGTGTAGTCAATGCCACATCATTTTTATACTATAAACAATATACAAGTTACTTCATTATACTTGATATATAATTGCATATATTATTTATAATCAACAAAAGTAAGGATTTTATATAAAAATATAATATGGGGGCGTAACATATGATTCACGCTAAAAATATGACAAAAAAGAAACTGGAATGGATAGAATGTCAATTAAAACAATTTCCAGGATGTCGGGAAGATGTTATACGTTTTATTGGGGATATTTTATTTTTCTCTCCAAATTCAGAAAGCGATGACATTAGGTTATTATTCCATGCAGGTTATTGCTATTATTTTGCAAAAATATTAATGGATGCTTTTGATGGTGAAATATGCTGGCATAAAGGATACGGACACATTGTTTGGAGGGATGGATTAGATTATTGTTATGATATTGAAGGAGTTTTTTATGACTATAACGATAATGAAATTGTTCCTATCTGTGTTCTTGGAGAAAGTCTGGAAGATTTTCGCCATAGAGGTTATCAATTCAAAGAGAAATACGATATAACAAATACACCTTACCTTAATATCTTACTTTCTGATTCAGTTTGGCATGATACAGATTTTTCAATCAAGAAGATTAAAGAAACTTTTGAAAAACTTGAAGAATCGAGAAAATCAAAAATAACAGCCAAGGAATTAATCTTAATTCTTGAATTAGAACAAAAATATAATTGATAAGCAAAAAAGCACATGTACTAACATGTGCTTTTTTGTATTTATTACTGTTCATATACAACTTTTACATTTTTCCCAAATAATTGTTGTAATTTTGAAAATGTTGAATAATTTAAATTTACTAATTTTGTTGATTTGAAGCTTTTATCATTATAACGAATAAATACTGGCAATTTACCTTCGTTATTAATTATTAATGAATTTAATTCGTCAAATTGTTCTTTACTTACTGCTTTTACCCATACTGACTTAGGTCTTTCACTTTTAGCTATAGATTCTATATCAAATATGTTTTCTACAATAATTTGAGTACCAAAGTCGTCTTCTTTTATTTTACCTTGTACAATAACAATTTTCCCTTCAACTAATTTATCTTGATTTGCTTCTATCATTTTATTAAATATTACAGCTTTCATTTCCCCTGTTTTATCTTCAACATTAAAAACATACATTGGTTTTTGGTCTTTCTTTGTGTAATATAATTTTAAATCTCTAATGATACCAGCAATTTTAACATTTTCACCATCATAGCTAATAGTGGAAATTTGTTCTTCTTCTGATTCTTCTTCATCATTTTTCAAGAACCCGATTTCATATACTCCTTCTTTTTCAAGATATTTTAAATAGTCGTCAAGAGGATGTTCCGTTACATAGAAACCAGCAAATTCTTTTTCTTTTTCAAGCTTAAAATTCTTTGCAAATTCATCCATTTCAGGTATTTCAACCTTTTTATAATCAGCTAAATCTTCATACATAGAAAATAAATTCATTTGTCCTGACATGGCATCTTTTCTTTCAGCAGAAGCAGAACTTAATATTTTATCAAGAACAGATAATTTAGCTCGTCTTGTTCCTTCAAAATTATCAACTGCACCAGAATAAACGAGAGCTTCAAGAATTTTCTTATTTACTTTATAATTAACTGCCATTCTAACTGCGAAATCTTGAAAATCATCGAAGTTTCCTCTTTCGTTTCTTTCGCTTATAATATCTTTAGCAATCTTACCCATATTTTTAATACCCATAAGACCAAATCTAATAGCATTTTCGTCAACACCGAACATTTCCTGTGAATTATTCACATCTGGTGGAAGTATTTCAATGTTTTTTCTTTTACAAACTGCCATATAAAGTTTAATCTTATCTGATTTTGTTATAAATGAGTTTAAAGTTGCTGTCATGTATTCTACGGGATAATAATATGCTAACCATGCAGTTCGAATTCCGATGTCTGCGTAGCCCCCTGCATGAGATTTATTAAAGGCATAGAGTCCAAACTTCTTCATTTTATCCCAGATACTTTCTGCTATTTCTTTCTTTATTCCTCTACGTAAACAACCGTCAATTTTAACATTGCCATCTTTATCTGCTTCACCGTAAATGAATTTTTTACCAAGGTCTTCAAGCATGTCTTCTTTCTTTTTTGCCATAGCTTTCCTTACATTATCTGCCATACCCTTAGTAAATCCAGCAAGCTCTCTAACAATAAACATACATTGCTCTTGATAGACAATTATACCATAAGTATTTTCCAAAAGTGGTTTTAACTCTGGAGTTTCATATTGGATATATCCAGGGTTAATCATGTTGTTAATATAGTTGGGGATTTCATCAATAGGCCCTGGTCTATACAAAGAAATGCCAGCTATCAATCTTTCAAAAAGTTGTCCTCCAAATGAATTGAACTTTTTAATTAATTTCTTACCCTTTTCTCCTAATTTTAACAAATCATCTTCGAAAAACTTATCTCTATTGGTTAATAATTTACTATCAAAGTTTTCGCCTAATTCTTCTCTTAATATTTCGTAGCCTTTATTTTGAACGTCTTGAAACAATTCTTTCATAAAAGAAGTCATTCCTGCAGATTCTAATTGAAAAATTCCTTCTGTATTGCCTTTTGCGATATACTCGAAAGTTCTTATATCATTAATAGGAATATTCATTAGTTCTATTTTTGATTTTCCTTCTTTTAATCTTTTAACATTAATATCCTTTAAAGCTCTACCGAATACACCCATTGTACGTAAGCCCAGAAAATCCATTTTTAATAATCCTGCTTCTTCACATTCTGCCATAACATATTGAGTAGTAGCTTCCTTTATACCAGTATCCTCATTTTCTACAAGAATTTGTGGTATATAATCATCAACATCAGAAGGGGAAATTATTATTCCACAAGCATGTTGACTTATGTTTCTTGGCAAACCTTCAAGTTTCAATGCAATTTGAACTATTTGTTTAACCTCTTGTTCATTTTCATACATTGTCTTAAATTCAACACTTTCTTCAAGTGCTTTAGTTAAAGTTATTTTTGGTGTCTTAGGTATAGATTTTGCTATTCTATCTCCTAATGAATAAGGTTTATTTAATACTCTTGTAACATCTCTTATAACAGCTCTTGCAGATAAAGTACCAAATGTTATAATTCTTGATACTGCTTTCTCACCATATTTTTGTTTGATATAGTCGATTACTTCTTCTCTTCGTATATCTTCGAAATCGATGTCAATATCTGGCATACTAATTCTATCTGGATTTAAGAAACGCTCAAATAGTAATCCATATGGTATAGGGTTCATATCGGTTATGTTAAGACAATATGCAACTAATGAACCACATGCAGAACCACGACCAGGACCTACTAAAATACCTCTGTTTTTAGCAAACATTACATAATCATTTACTATTAAGAAATAACCTGGGAATCCCATTTGTTTTATAGTGTCAATTTCAAACTGCAATCTTTCTTTATACTCTACACTTGTAAAATGTTCAGTGCCTTCAAATCTTTCTTTAAATCCTTCCCAACAAAGGTGAGCAAAATACTCTGCTTCTCCATTAAATGGAGCTGGAACGTCAAAATGAGGCATGTATATCTTATTTTCTAACACTACATTACATTTTTCTGCGATTTCAAGTGTGTTATCTAATGCTTCTGGCAAGTCAGAAAACAATTCTTCCATTTCTTCTGGTGTATGAATGTGATATCCTGTTCCAGAGAATTTCATTCTTTTTTCATCATCCATTGTTGTTCCAGTACCTAAACAAAGAACTATTTCGTGTTCTTTAGAATCTTCTTTATTTAAGTAATGGCTATCTGTTGTAGCAACAAGTTTTAATCCTAACTCCTTTGAAAGTTTTATAAGTTGAGGATTCACTACTTCTTCTTCATTTAATTGGTGTCTTTGAATTTCTATATAGAAATCATCTTTACCAAATATATTAGAAAGCTCTATTGCAACCTTTTTTGCTTCTTCATATTTTTTATTTAATATAAGTTGAGAGATTTCTCCTCCCAAACACGCCGAAGTAGCAATAATACCTTCTGAATGTTCTTTTAGCATATCGTAAGATACTTGTGGTTTGTAATAAAAGTTGCTATAAGATTTTGAAGTTAGTTTTACAAGATTTTTATAACCTGTAATGTCTTTTGCAAGTAAAACTAAATGATTTGCGTCTTTTTTACCATTAATAGATTCCGAATATGCTTCAAACCCAAGAATTGGTTTTTTGCCAGCTTTTCTCATTTTATTATAAAACTCTAAAATGCCATACATTACCCCATGGTCTGTAAGTGCTCCTGCATATTCTGTTTTCTTAACCTTATCTTTAATATGTACAGCACCATCAAGTAAGCTGTTTCCACTATGCCCATGTAAATCTGCAAAACGAATAATTTGAACATCTAATTCGCAATCTTTTGCTGATTTTACTACAGCTTTCAATTTCTTTCTTCTTTTAAAAACATTATCTAAATCTTTTACTTCTGTTGACGCAATTTTTTTACCCTTATATAAAAATTCTATAACTCCTCTTTCGTAACAAGCATCAAAAGTTGTATTTGGGGTAAAAGGTTTTGTTGATATAATTTTCAACATTATTTCTAACATATAAAAACCCTCCTTTTAAGACTTTAGTATATTATATCTTATTCATTGACTAAAGTCTATATTAATATTTATTCCTTTTTATATTTAATAAAAAATATTACCTCTTTTCTTAATTTCTTTTATAATTATATTGACTTTTTCATTAAATTATCAGCACTGGATTACCTACCCAAAGAATAATACCGAAATCATGACAATTCTGCTTCGTAGGATTTCTTGTTATATCTAAATATTCAAATGCAGTAAAACTGACAGGTATATGAGTTATAGAGAAAATCACAAATGTATATGATATAGTATCAATAAAACTATTGTTGTTCACATAGAACAATTTTAACAGGCATACCAATTATATATAGGAAGGTAAAAGAAATATGGAAAAGAAAAAATATTACAGATTTGAGAACGAATCGGAAGATAGTAATAATTTTATTCTTAAAGAAAAATTATTATATGGTGCAAACAGAAACTGTTTTATTTCAAAAGAGGAAGCTAAAACTCATTTTGAAGATGCAAATAAAATTGCATTAGAAAAATATAAAAATATTATGAACGGCATCAATAAGCTAAAAGAGTCATTAGGTGATTTTTCATATGATTATTTTATGTGTGGTGACACTTATGGTATTGAATCAGACGGAATGTATATTCATTTTGAGGTTAATGGATATGATTTTCAATTCCCACAGTAAAATCATTAAACTTAACATTAGTTGATTAAGATGAAATTTATAGAGGTCAAATGATTTGTCCTCTATTTTTATCTAAATTTAGAATATATTTAGTAATTAATCTCTGAGTAAAACAGAAAATGAACTATCTGAGTTAAAGGAGTTTGTTTCCTCTTTTAGAAAAAAGGACAAGGCTTTGCAATTGTTAGAAGAGTCTGAAAAATAGTGTTTTACTAAAGATGACTTCGCAAGGTTAAATTATTTAAAAATGACCATTAATCAGGCTAATTATCTTGATTATATAACAAAAGCCCCAAAAGGTAAAATATGCATAGACATCCATCAGATGACTACTACAGACTATCTAATTAAATAAATTCACATACAAAAAAAGGAGATGATTTATTTATCTCCTTTTTTGTATGTTTGTAAAATAAATTATCTTGATATAACTCCTCTTAAAACTCTAATCAATTGATTAGTGATTTTATCAGGGTCACAAGATACAATATTTTTTTCATACATGTTTTTGTAATTATCAATGTAAGCATCTCTAAAGTCTTTAGAACCAAACATCAATGCAACTACATAGATACCTTTTTTTCTTGCTTCTTTTACTGCTTCTTTTACATCTATCATGCCTTCGTCATAACCTCTGTTGTAATCAGAAGGAAGTCCGTCAGATAATATAATGAGTATTTTATCCTTTTCAGACCTATTTTCAAGTTCCTTAGTAGCAACTCTAATAGAATAGCCATCTTTATTCCCACCATTTGCAGGTTTATGCTTTAAAAAGTTCCATGATAAATTCTTATTAGAAGTATTTTCATTAAAATCTTTTATTACATTATGAATAACATAACCTGAATTAGTAGAAAATGTAGATATTTTAAAAGGTATTATTCCTTTTAAACCTTCTTCAATAATTGCACAAGCTCCTGCACTGTATTCTTGCTTAGTAACTTTTACACTTCCTCTGTTAGCTATTTCTCTCATACTACCAGAGCCATCTTGTAGAATATATGCTACAAAGTCACTTTTGTCAGGAGTGCCATTTTTAGCGAACACATTATAGTCCTTTATTCCAACTCTCCAAATTTCTCCCGTATCAAGTAACCCTTTCTTGAGGTTTTTTTGATTAACAATTTCTTTGTTTTTAAAGATTCTCTCCACTTCTTTTCTAAATTTATTTCCATCTCTTTTTAAATCAGAAGGGAGTTGATGATTTGTAGGAAATCCTTTGATTTCATTAAAATCTCGAATTCTTTCATCCTTATATTCATTTTCAAGTTCTTTAATATCTTCTTGTGATAATTTGCCTTCATTCTCTTTTTTCTTTTTAGAAGAACTTTCTTTATCCTCTTTAAGTTTTTCTTTAGCCTCATTAACTACTTTGTCTTCAATTTCCTTCATTTGCTCATTAACAGCATCTTCGTCTGACATTTCATTATTACCGTCATCCCCATCATTAGAACTGTCTTCTTTTGTATCTTCATTATCTGAAGATTCAGAATTTGAATTATCACTACTATCGCTATTTTCGTCTTCATTTTCTTTATCGTCAGAATTATCATCAGAGCCTTTAGTAGAAGAAGAATTTTCATTATCTTCATCATCTTCTTCTTCATTATCAGAATTTGAACCATTATCACTATTGTCATCAGATTCTTCTTCTGAATTATCATTTTCTTCTAATTCATCGTCTGAACCTTTTCCAGCAGTTTCTTGTTCATTTTCTTCGTCACCGTTATCCCCTGAGTTGTTTTCATTTTCTTCATCCGAGATTTCTTCATTTTCACTTTCACCTTGACCAGAATTTTCATTATCTTCTTCTTTTTTGTTCTCTTTTTTCTTTTCAGGTTTAAAGTGAGTTGAAATACCTTGACTGCCAGAAGAATTTTGTTCTTTTTCTTCACTTGTTGTAAATTCCATATTGTCAGGGATGTTTTGTATAAATTGTTCATCTTCTTTCGATTGATGAATAAGAAGTTTAGATAAGTATTCTTCAACTTCTTTAATAATCTCTCTACAGATATTGGCACAGGTCTTACAAGAAATTGCATTAATTCCATCTATAATGAGATTTTCAATTTTTTTGATATTGTCATCAAGCTTAGTACCTTTGTAAAATTCATTATATTTTTTTGGATACAAACCTGTTACTGACAATGTAGTTATAGTAAATAAGAAATCTCCAAGTTCAGAATTTCCGTTAATTTCTTGCTTTTCCCACAATGTTCCATTAAGAAACTTAATATATCTTAAATACCCAGGAAGCTTATTACATAGAATTTTTTCAATTCTACCGTCTTCAACTGAGTTAAAAACATGTTTAGCAACTTTCTTTCCATATGCAGGGTGAATTTTATATTTTTTATTTAAATAATCTGATATTTCTTTTATAAAGTCACCAAATATTTTCATATCAGAAGAATTTATATGTTGACTTTCATGTCCTATAAGTGCTCTTAATGCAGTAAATATTTTTTCATTTTCCATTTCTGCAAAAACTGTAGGAACACCTACTGTTATGCTCTTCCCATCAGTGTAAGAGCCTCCTCCAATATTAAGTGTCAATTTAACATCTGATTTATCTGGTATTAAATATGACACCATAGTTTTTAATTGCTTATATACATTATCTTTATTTAAAAACATTTTAACTTTTGAAAGAGTATCAGACTTTACTGTATTCATAATTATATCTCCTTGTTATATAAATTGTTTGTAGGAGAACTATATTTGTCCTCCTACAACTCTAACCTTAAAACATATCTTCAATCATATTACGGATTGATTTTCTATCGTCTATGTCGCTTGCTCTGTTTGCTATATTGTCATACAATGCTTCACTTAAGCTAATATCTTGCATTGTAGAAGCCATACAAGCGTCTATAAACCCTCTTAATGTTAAAGACTTTTCACTAATTTCCCCGTCTTCAACACACTTTTTAATGCTCTTAAATAGATTTTGACATCTATTAACAGTGTCATATGAAACGTCTTTAACTTTTGAATAAAGAATATCTTCAATATTTGTTAAAGTAGGAAATACTATCGGTATGAAACGGTCAACTGTAGCTTCATTATTTTCAAAAGTACCTTGATAATCTTTATTTTGTGTTGCAATTGCAAAAAAATTATCATCAGCTTCTACCATTTTATAACCTGGCACTTGTATTCTTCTACGTTCATCTAACAGTGAGTTGAATAATGACATAACATTTCCATAAGAAGTATTAAATTCATCAAATACCAAAATCCCACCATACTCTGCTGATTGAACTATAATATCAGGTTCATATGTGATTTTCTTACCAGTAAAATACGAAACTACTTTCTTAAAAATACCCATAAATTGTATTGCTTCGTTTTCTTCAACATTTGAAGTAAAGAATTTTTTAAATCCTATTTTGAAGAAACCACTTATTCCTTTAATAAAATTCACTGATTCTTCCTTACTTTCATTCATAGCATCTTCAAATGTTCTACCACCAAGCATATCATTGTTACTATGCTGAGAGTTTATTGAAAACTCATAAAGTGGTCTTTTGAATAACCACGCTAATGTTTCACACAATACGTTCTTCCCTACGCCTCTATCTCCTTCAAAAAGAAGATTTCTTCGAATATTGATATATCCAATCGCTCTTCTTAAAATTCCTGTATTATCAATGTAAAATGTCTTAGGGTTTGGAATTCTTTTTGCAACTTCATCAGGATACTTTTTAAAACTACTAAATACAGTAATCATTTGACGTTCTGTAACACCATACTTTTTCATATATGCAATTCTTTTGTCTATTTCTGATTGTGTTGCGATTCCTTCTGTAACAATTTTTTCAACAATGCTTTTTAATGTTTTAATGTTTTGCTCAGAAACAATTTCTGATTCATCAACTTTTAATAAACCAATAAAATGTGTTCCTACTGCTCCAATAATTGTAGCAACTCTTTCAGTCTTTAAAATTTCTTTTAGGTCATCATATGAACTTAAACCATCTTCTTTTTTATTATCTATGTGACCAACATTATTACCATTAAATTGAGCTACTATTTTATCATGTTCTAAAACAAGATTTACTTTTGGTGTAACCTTATTTGCTATTTCATTCCCTAATAAAAACTTTTGTGGATAAAGTGTTCTTGCTCCAACTAACTTAAATTTAAATTCTTTTTCCATTTTGATTACATCCCTCTTCGCCTTTTCAAATATTACTTTACATATAAATGCTTTAGAACTTCTGCTTTTAAAAAATACAGTTGTAATTTCTGTTATAATCGCTTTTGCTTTTAGACTACCATTAAACTTGTCTTTGATTTCACTCGCTGGCACAGTCCCTCCTACAACCGTATTAGAACTATTCCCTACATATCCTACTTGTGCATTACCCAAATAAACAGCAATTGCATCTTTGTCAAATTCATTTTCCTCTTTTATTAAATCAAGAGTATCTCCGACATCTACTAATTGTTTACCAGGGTGTTTTGCACTAATACCTGTGACTGTTATATAAATTTCTCTTGCCATTATGTAAAAATCCTCCTGCCTAAAAAAATTAATTTTAAATATTAAAAATACCTATTTTATAGATTTATATATTTTAGTTAAAAGTGATGAAAAAAATAACGTAGGAAAGTTATCCTGCGTTATTTTAAACACTAATTCTATAATCATAGAGATAATCGCAATTTTTCTTTTTATTTTGCTTTTTTTCTAACCTTTTATTTTCTGCATCTTTAATTGCTATTTCAATTTGTGGTTTTAATATATTAGAAAAATATTCTTGCATTACTTCCATTGGAATATCTTTTGTTTCTTCATAATCTGTTTCTTCTTTTATTTTAATTATTAAATTTGCGTGTTTTTTATCCCAATCTTCGCAACAAGAGCTTACCATTTTTTCATTAATTGATATATTTTCTTTATCACATCTTATTAAGACATCATCAATACCTTTACCGAATTCTTCATTCCATAGCGAATAAACAGTAATAAAAGATAATTGATTTCTTAGTTCTTCAGATAGTTTGCTTGCTTGTTCAAAAACTTGGTTCTTGTAGTTCATATCTGCGTCAAAAGATATATAGCTCTTATTAAATTTAAAAGTTGAAAATTTTAAATTCTTTTTTAATGGCGAATTATCATAAAGCTTTTCTAATTTTTTAGATTCATTTATCTTTTTAATTTCATTTATTATATTTCTCCACGAACATACACCTTGTACAGATATTGCAACTGCACCAAATTTTTCACAAATTTTTAATGCCTTAAATCTTCCTTCAGTGATAAAGAGATTTCCTGTCTTAAAATTCTCTGATTTAGGGAACACAACATCAATTGGAGAACCACTTGAAGTACCATCAGAACAATCGTCTTTATAATTTGCAAAATCAGAACTAAACCAAATATATCTATTTTTGCCTTCATCTACTTTATCATGACGAACTTGAATGCCTATAATTTTTTCATCAGTATTTTTTATTCCAATACCAATTCCCTTGTGTCCGACAAAAGTATAATCACCTTTTTTATCTTTAAAAAATCCTGGGATTGTACTTAATACTTCTATAGATAATTTATTTTTTAATAACTCTTCTTTAAATATATTCCATATTTTTGTTCTTTTGTCTGGGAATGTAAAGAACATACCATTTTCTATATCTTCTTCCGACAGCTCTCTTTCTTCCAGTAAATGCTTTTTATGTTCTTTTGATAATCTACCAATATACTTATCATTATCTTTATAACATTTTTCTATAGCATTGATAAATATTTTGAATATATTATTTAGTGTTTCTTCATTAGCAATATTACTTTTTAATCTTTCTCTATCTAAATCTGTATATGTTTTTTCAATTTTTGTTATTTGGTCTTTAGAATATCTTCTCTTAGTAAAGTATTCATCATATTCAATTGAAGTTATTAAACTGAAATCTAATGCAATATTAAATGCTGATTCTACATAATTTATACCATCATATTTTGCAATAAATTTAATACCATCTCCACCTTCACCACATGAAAAACACTTCCATATACCTTTTGATTCAGATGCAACAAAGCTACCTATGGTTCTATCATTATGAAAAGGGCAAAGTGCCTTATAATTTCCACCCATTCGAATTAGCTTTATTCTTGTGTTTAAAATATCAACTACTGAAAGAGCACGAACATCATTAATCACTTTCTCCAAAAACTGCTGTTTATCCATATTAGCCATACTTTCCTCCTAAAAATTATTACTATGTAAAAATTTTAAACCTTTTTATAAAATTAAGGGCAAGGATAAATTTACCTTGCCCTTAATAATTCCTTATCACGAATTAGAAAGGAATATCTTCAAATTCATCGATTTCTTCAAATTCATCGTCTTCTTCGTTAAAAACTTCTGTATATCCTTCATCTTTAAAATCATCCGTAGCTGTTGAAGAAGTTGGTGATTCTTGAACATTAGAAGCATTTGTGTTGTTAGTAGTAGCTCTTGGATAATCTGAAAATCCAAAACGTTCCACAATAAGAACTTCGCTTTCTTTACTTTCACCACTATTAGACGTGTAAGTTTGTTTTTCAATTCTACCAAAAATTAGAATTTCCCTACCTTTAAGTCCTCTTGGCATCATACCTAATTCAACTTCTTGCTTTTTTACCGATTCAGAAATTTTAAGTATATTATCGGCATTTTTCTCCCATAAAGTTACTGGGAAAAACACTGATTTTCTACTTCCATCGGTATTTTTACCTGCATCACATGCAAGTGAAAAGCCAAAAGCAGACATAACTTTCAAATCTTTTGCTAATCTAATTTCAGGTACATCAGCAGTTAATCTTCCTTTTCCAAAAAATGCTCTTACTTCTTTATCTTGCCCCTTAATATTTCTTATTACTTTTTCTATTGTATACATCGTATACCTCCTATATATAAATTATAATTATTAAACCTTTTTTATAAGTCTATGATTTATTATAGTTATCTCGTTTTCCTTTTATAACTACACAAATGATATTTACTATAGTCAATATTATAACTTCATTTACTATATATTGCAATACTTTTTTTAAATAATATTACAAACTAAATGTATTGATTTATCCAAAACAGAAAAGAAACCCCATTTTCTAAAGTTGGGGTTAAAATTTTATATCCATTATTATATTACTTTGAATGTGATATCTGTCATAGACAATATGCCATGAATGGAAAACCGATTATATAATGATTCGCATTACAGAAATATTCGTTACTTGATAATTTATAATAAAAGCCTTCAGTATTATTAAAGAACTGAAGGCTTTTACTATAAATTATTCATTTTGTATAAATAGTCCACACTTTAAGTTGTGTACTCGTAATTATATGTTTTCATTATCCTTTTGCATAAATGGAACTACAAGTTCAGTAACTTCATTATTTACCTTATCTATTTTTATTTTATTTTTAATAGACGCTACGAAGAAAACCAAATTTGTCTTTTTTAATAATTCAGCAATATGTTCTATTTGTTCTTTGTGATTCAACTTATCTGAATATTGAAGAAAGTCATATATTGATATAAAATACAAAATAAATACTTCAAAATAAATACTCCAAAAATCAGCATATTTTAAATCAAATTTTTTTCCATTAATCAATAAGTTGTTCATATATTCCATATTTACATCTTTTTGCGTTAGATTTTTAGTAAAAATTTTTTTTATAGCTTCTGTGTTTTCAAGCAAATAATTCATAGCATTATCATTAGTTAATGCATCTGAATTTAATGCCACTAATTCTAATGGTCTTATCCATAAAACATCTGGTATTTCTGAAAATAATGCACTATTTATCTTGTTAGCAGATTCCTTCAAGCTATCTTCTGATGTTATCTTTATACTTTTAAATATCTTATTTATAATTTCAACTGCATAATGAAATTCTGCTTCTATTGAAATATCTCTAAGTGCAATTAAAATAAGTCCCCACCACTGTTTTTCATTACTAAGTTCTTTATTTGTATTTAATATTTTATTTAACTCAAACTCAAAATGCTCTCTAATATTTGCTTGATATTGTTCAAATGCTGGTAAAGTCCAGTTAAATTCAAATACATATAAAAAGTAATTTAGAATATCTTTTTCTTCTTTATATTTTGGTGCTTCCCCTAAAAAATTGCTATTATAATCTTTGTATATTGTCATTCAAACCTCCCTTAATAATTAATTTAATTTAAGTAGTAATTTATTCTCTCCTGCCACCTTCAAAGGCATAATATTATTTCCTTCAACAGAAAAGCTCTTTTCGATATTACCCTTTGTGTTATGGATATTTACATTACTATCATTTAAGACATATATATATCCAGTCGTTCCACTTACAGTTTTATTAAAGTCAATATTTTTAAATGATTGTTTTAACTCCATTAAATTTAAATCTACAGAAGCAACAACTTTGTTTTTTGTAATATTTTTATTTAATTCAGTAGTTTTTTCAATTTGTCCCAAATATGCAACGCTCTTATTTTCAACTGATAATATAAAATTATCACTATTATTAAGTTCTAAAATTTTATCTACATTTAAATCTGCAGTATCTATTTTTAATAATATTGAATTATTTTCTTTACTTCCAAATGTGTTTAATACAAATAATGTATCATTAACAAAGAACATATCCAGAGTTTTATCACCAATTAAAATATTTGTTTTTTCATCATTTGTTAAGTCGATTTTACTAAGATTATCATTAAAACTATAATATAAAACATTATCTTTAACTGTCCAACAATCAGTAATTCCTTCAAGATTAATCGTTTTAAGCGAATATGGGTTTGATAGAGTTACCTTGTTAACGCTATTGCCATTATTAAACAAATAATATATATCTCCCTCTATTATCTTAAAATCTATTAATCCTTGAATGGATGAATTTGTAAATAGTACATTAGCTTTTAATTTTCCATTCTCTGAGGTTATAGAATAAAATGATTTAGAAATATCATTATAAGCATATAATGTGTTTGTTTCTTCTGATTTGCTGTATTTAAATACTGTATCGTTTGATAATTTAACTTCCTTATTTATAATACCAATTACAGGTTCTTCTGGTGTTACTTCTACTTTATGTTCTTCGATTATAGGTTCTTCAGCTTTTAACTCTTCATCTTTTAATGTTTCAACAGTTGGTTTTGTAATATCAGGTTCACTTAGAAAAATTCTTTCTTCTCCTGGATATATTGGATGAAGTGTTTTATTTCCATTAACCTCTTTTACCAGTTCTAACATAATTGCAATATTTCTTGTAGGAGTTAAACTTTTTTGAATTTTCCAAGCACTATCCCCTTTTTCAATGGTAATTGGAGTTTTAATAAAATTCTTGTAATACTCCAAGTTTTTTTCAGGTGTTTCTTTAGGTATCTCTACTGGTAATTCTTCAGCAGGGATTTCTTTTATGGGTTCTTTAATCGGTTCTTGTATTGGATTTTCAGTAACTATTACTTCTTCAAATTCAATAAATCTTTTTAAATCAAATGTATCAATATTCTTCGTTGTATTTGTATTATAGAGTGATACTAAACCATTATTAGTAAATGAAATTAATTGTAGTGCATGTTCTGGCAATACATGTTGTTCTTCTTCTAAATGTATTTCCCCAACTTCTTCTTTATTTTTCATAAAAAAAGATATTACAATAAGTGATAATGCAATTATTAGACCTATTACTAAAAACAATATTTTTTTATTTTTCAATCTTTACTCTCCCTTCTTTTTCTTATTTTTTTTTGTTTTTGAATTTATTTCTCTTTCTGAAATTTCATTCTTATTTTCTTTATAATATTTTACACTTGTTACAGCAATCGCTATAGCATCTGCTTCATGCTCTGATTTTATAATACTTTCATCACCAATGATTTTTTGAACAGCTTCTTCTACTTGTTCTTTAGTTGCCTTACCATTACCTGCTACGTATTTTTTAACTGTGCCAGGTACAAAATCCTTAATATGCACATTTTTTTGTCCTGCAATTAAATAAATAACCCCTGTAGCCATATTAGTATTTATGATAGATGCGGATTTATTTCTGCCATTCTGTTTTGGACTAAAAAACAATCTTTCACAACCATATATATTTACATTATATTCATTTGAAATATTGTTTATTGTGTCATAAATCAGTCTGAGACGTGTTGATAAATCGTCACTTGATTTAGTTTTCAATGTCCCATATGATAATATATTTATTTCGTCAAAAACTGTAAGCTCCACAATTGCATAACCGCAATTAGCAATACCTTGGTCAATACCTACCCCTACGATTGAGTTTTCACTAATCACAACTTTCACATCCATTACAAATGACAATATTAAATGTTTTTTCATTCTCTTTTTTAAAAACTTCAAGATTGTAGAGAAATAAATCTTTTGCTTTATCAGAAACGCTTTTATGAATGATAATTTTATTTACTGGAAATACATTTAAAATACATAAACAAAGTAATATATCTCTTAAAGTATTTACGTCATTAACACTTTCAACATTTTCAGATTTGTAAGTTAAACTACTTCCTAATTTTGTAGCAAAAAATTCTTCATCAACATTCTTTTTGCTTTTGTTTTTGAAAAATAATTTATCTTCATTACCAAATACATTTATTTCTTCAAATTCTTTAAGGTCAATTCCGTTTTTTTCTGCATTTTCTCTTATAACAGTAAAAACTTCGGAGTCTTGATTAATTATTTCTTCACTTTTAGAAATTATTTCGTCTAAAAAGTTACCTTCGCCAACTTCAGATTTTTCAAATTCACGAAAATCTATTATATCTTTTGCTATTAATTGTATTTCTTCTTTAAACCCTTTCATATTAAATAATCTAAAACTATCTACATTGAGCGTATTCATATTTCTAAAATAATCTTTAACAAGGATTTCTGTTAACACTGGAAAATATTCAGAATCTTCTAAATTAATTAGCTCTTCTTTCAATATCTGGTTCATTTCTTTTTTAGCGACTCCAATTTTTGTGAAATTTTCTTTCATTAAATCTATATAAGAAATATAGACAATAAAAAATGAAAGTATCTTTATAAATAAATCAAATTCTTTTTCATCTTTAAGCAAAACTTCAACAGTTGTCAAATCTGTTGATATAACTTCAATTTTTTCATCATTCAATACTTTGATAAAATTATTTATTTCTTTATTGCATTTTACTTTATATTTCATAATGCCTCCATTTATTAAATTTACTAACTATATAATACTCTTATAATTGTTTATAGTCAATGTTATATTTTACTTACCTATAGACGATTAAATTACCAAACAAAAAAACACAAGGTTTGTAGCTATATTTAACCTTGTGTTTTTTTGTTCTATATTTATTTGTTTAATTAATTTTTTCCAACAATATAATCAAATTCTTTTTGGTCTACTGCAAACCACGCTGAATCAGTTTCTAAATTTAAGTTTAATAATTTATACATACCATCCTCAAACGCCACTACTTTAAATTTCTCCCCTTTACTAATATCAGAGCTTTCTCCCTCCTTAAGTATTTTTGGCAATTGATTAATTGCCTCGTATTCGTTTCCGATAATTTTAGTTCCAACAGTGTTTTCCATATTAACCATCCTTTAAATTTTATTTTCTAAACTATATCATACTTAAATTTATTTGTCAATTTAAATTTACAATCCAGCAGAGTATTATTTTTAATTCTCATTTAAAACGCTTAAATTTCAATAAAAAATGACTGATTATAGAAAACAGTCATTTTAAAAGCATTTACAATTGTAGATAAAACCAGCTTGCGAACAATTGTTATAATTTAACACCTATCTGATTTCTTTGTTTCATTCTCATTTTTTTTAAATCTACAGACTTACCATTAACAGTAATCATCTTTTCTTCATTCTTATCTAACAGATATATATTTTCAACATAATCATCTTCATATAGAACAATTGATTTAACACCTTTACTATTTTTCTTTAATTCGTTTACAAGTGATATATCAAATTTCAAAGCATAATTCTTTTTAGTGGTTAATATTACATATTTATAATTATTTTCATTGTCTATCAATTTAATATCTGATAAACTGTCACCTTCCTCAAACTTTGTAGAATTAATTTGTGCCCGTACACTTTCGTATTCAATTCCTGGTGTTACTTTTATTAATCCACGTTTTGTTACAAACATAAGTTTTTTATCTTTAACATTGTTAAATGTCTCCATTAACAACACTTCTTCTTTCCCCATTTTAGCCAAGGTATCTATTGGTATACCTTTTTCTTTAATCTTAACCTTCGGTATATCAGTAAGTTTAATTTGATACAAGTTCCCTAAATCAGTGAATACACATAGTTTTTCAGTATTCATTGCATTAAAGGTATACTTAAAATCTTTAATAGTTTCTTCATTAGAACGGTTATAACTTACAGAATCTATTGATTTTATATATCCAAAACGGTCTATTAGGACAACTAATTCTTCCTCAATAAACTCTTCGACATATTCAACTGTTTCAACAGTATCTATTTCTGTTTTTCTTTTAACGCCATAAACTTTCTTCTGCTCTTTTAGATAATCTTTTATTACACACATCAATGTTGTTTCATTATTAACTACATCAGTATAATATTCTATCTCTTTTAGTAGATTTTTATAGTCTTCATTTAGTTTCAAAATTTCAAGTCCAATCAATTTTCTAAGTCTCATGTCTATGATAACCTCAGCTTGATTTTCCGTAAAATTAAATGTTGAAGCTTCTTTTTTAGCTTTTTTAGTTTTAAAACTAATATTGTCAATTTTTCCATTTACAAGACAATTTTTTACTATTTCATCATTTTCTGAATTTCTAATAACTTCAATTATTGTATCCATAACATCAATAGCTTTTATTAAACCTTCTTGCAATTCTTTCTTCTTTAAATCTTTCTCCAAAAGATATCTGTATTTTCTAATTGTAATTTCCTTTTGAAACTTAACAAAGTGTTCAATAATTTGTTTTATACTTAATACTACTGGCACTCCATCAACTAAAACAAGAAATTTAACTCCTATTGTATCTTCAAGTGGCGTTTTTTTATAAAGTTTAGTTAACAACTTTTCTATATTAATTCCCTTTTTTACTTCAAGCACCATTCTTATTCCGTCTTTAGAAGATTCATCTCTTACATCAGATAATTCATTAAATTTCCCGTCACGAACAAGTTCAGATATTTTTTCAATAATAGCTGATTTATTTCCACTATATGAGAATGCTATTTCAGTCACAACTAAATTAGTTTTTCCATGCCCAGCATTTTCAACTTCTACTTTTGCTCTAACTCTAACCTTTCCTTTACCAGTTTTATAAATATCAAGCAAATCATTTTTATTTGTTATAATTCCACCAGTAGGAAAGTCAGGACCTTTAATATATTTCATTATTCCTTCTACAGTAATATTCGGATTATCTATATAATTTAATATTGCATTATAAATTTCCGTAGTATTATGGGTTGGCATATAACTTGCCATACCTACAGCAATACCATTAGTGCCATTTATTAATAAGTTTGGGAACTTCGCAGGCAAAACAGAAGGTTCTTTTAATGAACTATCAAAATTGTCAGTAAAGTCGATAACGTCTTTTTCAAGGTCTGACAACATTTCTATAGTAGCATGAGACATTCTTGCCTCGGTGTAACGCATAGCGGCCGCTCCGTCTCCATCTATGCTACCAAAATTACCAAACCCTTCTATTAAAGGAACTGCTAATGAAAAATTTTGTGCCATTCTAACCATAGCTTCATATACAGAAGTGTCACCATGAGGATGATATTTACCAAGTACATCCCCAACTATACGTGCACTCTTTTTATATGGCTTATCTGGTGTTAACCCTAATTCATGTGCAGAATATAAAATTCTCCTATGAACTGGTTTTAATCCGTCTCTGACATCAGCTAATGCTCTACTTACAATAACAGACATTGCATAATCTAAATAGGACTTTCTCATTTCTTCTTCGTAATCGACTTCAATTATTCTTTCTGCTTCATTAATCATTATTTATTTTTATAGAATAAATCCTAAAAAATTTACTCTACTTTCCTCCCTGTTTTTACTAATTTATGTTAAATAAAATCTATATATCAAGTTCTGCAAATGTTGCATTTTCATAAATAAAATCTCTACGTGGATTTACTTGAATACCCATTAGTACATCAGTTATTTCATCAGATGATACTGCATCCTCAATTGATACTTTTTTTAGAAATCTTGTTTTAGGGTCTAATGTTGTTTCCCAAAGCTGGTCAGGGTTCATTTCTCCAAGACCTTTGTATCGTTGAATATTTATTGCATTTTTGCCTTCAACTTTTAATATTTTTTCAAGTTCTTTATCTGAATAGCAATATTCTAAATTTGTAGCTTTTGTTGATTTGTCATTCCTTACAAATACAGGTTTTGTTGCTTTCTTTTTTGTCACTTTATACAATGGAGGCATCCCAATATATACTTTCCCTTCATAAATTAATTCTGTCATATATCTATAAAAGAATGTTAATAGTAAGGTTCTTATATGTGCACCGTCAACATCGGCATCAGTTAAAATTATTATTTTGTCAAATCTTAATTTTTTAATATCAAAATCATCACCGTATCCTTCGCCAAATCCACAGCCAAATGAATTTATCATGGATTTTATCTCAGCATTTGTGATGATTTTTGAGATATCTTTTTTTTCCACATTTAAAATTTTCCCTCTTAAAGGAAGAATTGCTTGATATTTTCTATCTCTTGCTTCTTTTGCAGAGCCACCTGCAGAATTACCCTCAACTATACAAATTTCACATTCTGTTGGATTTTTACTAATACAAGAAGCTAATTTCCCATTACCCTCAAACTTTCCATTTCCACCTAATAAGTTCTTTCGTACTTTTTCTTCTGCTGTTCTAATTTTCATTGATTTTAAAGCATTTTCAATGATAATTTTTAATATTTCTACATTTCTATCGAAGAATTTTTGACTTTCTATATTAAATATTTCTTCAACAGCACCTTTTGCATCTGAATTTCCAAGCTTTGTTTTAGTTTGTCCCTCATATTGTGGGTTAGGATGTTTTAGGAGCACAATAGCTGATATTCCAGCTCTTATATCTCTTCCATCTAAATTTGTGTCTTTCTCCTTTAAATAGCCAAGTTCTTTAGCATATTGGTTAATAATTCTTGTTAAACTTGCCTTAAATCCACTTACATGAGTTCCACCTTCAATTGTTCCTATATTATTGCAAAAAGACAGAATTTGTTCAGTATACTCATTTGTAAATTGAATTGCTATTTCAACTTCAATTTTAGAAGAATTTCCAGAGATATAAATAACATCGTCATGAAGTTTCTCCACATTTTTATTTATATCTTTTATAAAGCCTACAATTCCTTCTTCTTCATAAAATTCTCTACTTTCGCCTGTTCTTTTATCTTCAAAATTTATTCTAAGACCTTTATTTAAATAAGATAATTCTTTTAATCTTTTCTTTATAACTTCAGCTTTAAACTCTAAGGAATCCATAATTTCTCCGTCTGGGAAAAATGTAACCTTAGTTCCTGTTTCTGTAGATTTACCTATAGCTGGCAATTCTCCTTTAACTAATTCTATGACTGGTTTACCACCATTTTCATACCTATCTTTATAAACCTTACCACCGACTGATACTTCTACCTCAAGCCACTTTGATAAAGCATTTACAACTGAAGCTCCTACTCCATGAAGCCCACCTGATACTTTATAATTATTATTATTAAATTTCCCCCCAGCATTTAATACAGTGAAGATTACCCTAACAGCAGGAATTTTCTTTGATGGATGTATTCCAACTGGCATACCTCTTCCATTATCTGTTACAGTTATTGAGCCATCTTCATTAATAATAACTTCTATTTTACTACAATACCCAGCAAGATGTTCGTCTATCGAATTATCTACAATTTCATACACAAGATGGTGCAATCCTCTTGTGTTTGTACTACCAATATACATACCAGGTCGTTTTCTTACGTGTTCTAATCCTTCTAATATTTCAATCGAACTTGCGTCATAATTACTCAATGTATATGTTCCTCCTACTTTTTTACAATAATTCTATTTTAAAGTGTTTTTTATAATTTAACACAAAATTACGTTATGTATTCATTATATACTATTTTTTACATTTTGTAAATTATAATTTATGTTTATTCTCTAATGCATTACTTTTATATAAAACTTTATCAATCAGTTTTTGTATTGATTATATACAATATACGATTTAATATAGTATATAGTCATATAATTATTCAAAGGGAGGTGTTACAATAAATTCTATAATAATTAAATATGTTTCTACGGGATTAGATGCAATTTTGATAATAATTTCGCTTATCTCAATAGCAAAAAAAAAGCGTCACTTTCAAATATTTCCCGATTCGGTAAAAAAGGATTTCTTTAAACAAGTAAAATTAATGACTATATTAAATATAATTTCAGCCTTAATACTTATAATTTCAATAGTTTTATTCAATTCAAAACTATTCTTCATTATTTTAACGTTATCTGCCTTTTTAGCAATAAGCTCTATATATTTTTTACTTGAAGAATTTGGAGCATTTGATGACAGCAAAAAATAAATGACAATGGAGGAATTTACTTGAATACGAATGAACAAAGAGATAAAGATAAAAAAAAATTAATACAAAGAGGCGAAATCTACTTTGCAGATTTAGGAGAAGGTATTGGTTCTGAACAAAATGGTATAAGACCAGTGTTGATATTACAAAATAACATTGGTAATACATATAGCCCTACAACAATTGTGGCGGTAATAACATCTATAATTAAAAAAACTGATTTGCCAGTTCATATAAAATTAGACAAAGAGATTTCTTACTTACCTCAAAATTCAATAGTTTTGTTAGAACAAATAAAAACAATTGATAAATCAAGATTACTTGAAAAAGTATCAAAACTTGACGATAGTTTAATAGAATTAATTAATAAAAAATTAAAAATTAGTTTAGGCTTGTAAAAAAATACTTAATAGTGTTAAAAACATTATTAAGTATTTTTATTTTAAAGTTAATTAAATTGTTGTATTTCCTCTTTTAATTTATAAATTTCATACTTAGCATTTTCAACCGTTGGTTCAATTCCAGAAGCATTTAATGTTGTATACACACTATGACACATTTCAGTGCGTATCAACTTAACAACATTATCTAAAATTAAAAACCATGAATTTGAATAATATGTTGAAGCTATTGTAATGTATGCGTCAGCAACCTTATATGGAATTTCAAATTCTTCAGAAATTGATTTTATTAATTCTGAACGTGCTATTGAATATCTATTATCATTAGTAAATTTGCTTTTTATATTATAATGCTTTTTCGTAATTTCTTCACCACTCAAAACTATTCCAAACCACATATCCTATCTCCTTTAATTAATATAAATATCATCGTTAATGCTAAATTCATTTTCGCAATAAATACATTTGATTTGTTCTTCCATATGTTCTTTTATACCAGCAAATGCTTCTAAATATAACTGATGTTTTTCGCATTTAGGGCATTTAATTACACGCTTTTTCAAATTTTCATTATAATCTTGAATAGCTAAACTACAAAACTCTATTGCTTTTTCTTTTAAATTAATTATATCTTCTTTAGTTAAATTTTTTATAAAAACTTCTTTTCCGTATGACTTATTTTGTTTACATTTACCTATGCGTAAAGTGTATTCTTCAAATCTTTTATACTCATTTTCATAACTTTGTTTTACATATGTTACAATTTTTTCTATTTTGTAAAAATATTCAATATCAAAGATGTCTCCTAAATCTATAAAATTATAAAGTTTTTTTCTACAAAACCCATTATCTTCGATATTTTCATAAACAAACATATCTTTTTCATTCATATCAACGATATAATCAATATATTTATCTAAATTTTGTACTTTAGGAAAATCATATGCTTCTGCATGAAAGATTTTATTTCTTTTAAAGAAAATATCAATGTCATAATAAAAGTACATTACGTCTTTAATGCTTTTTATCAAATTTTCTCTAAATGGCTGTATTGAAGGATTTTTGTAAACTATTATAAAACCGTTTTTTCTCCATTTATTTTTTATCATTCTTTTCTCCATTTATTTTAATTTCTTTTTTCAAATATTAAATTCTTAATTTTCCCCATTTCAACTAATGGTTTATATTGCATTACCTCTATTCCTGCTTCGATAAGTGGCTGTAAAATGTGTTCAGGTAGCTTTGGCGTTACTGCTAACATCCTAACTTTATCAACGTTATTAATATCCATGTATGCCTTTGGATACCTTAAACACTGCCATAATATTTCTTTTCGCAAGTGCAATTTAAGTTCTATAAGTACAACCGAATTATTAATATCTTTTGCGACTATATCTATTCTTCCACCCTTTACTACGCATTGTTTATCAACATATTTAAGTCCTTCTTCTAATAAATTTAGATTACTAATTAGAAAATTTTCCACATCGGCTTCTGTTATATTTGAAACATTATTAGTAATAAACTCTGCAGATTTAACTTCGCTTAAATATCTCTCTTCCAATGTTCGAATAAAATAATTATGTGTTTCTGGATACTTTATATATTTAATTACTGGTATGTTACCTGTTTTTACATTATATTTATCATTTAATAAATCTAACGAGTTCTTTTTAAAACATGATTGATAATAAATTGTACTTTTATATAATTTAGCTTTGTTCTTTCCATAAGCATTTATTTCATCCCACTCTTTTTTTATGTGTTTTTCAAAACTAATATATATACCCTTTGAATTGACTATTTTATGTAGTGTTCCTCTAAATTGCCAATCAGTTACAATATTATCAAGTGTGTTGCGTTGTACCGAAAACGCTCTACTGAATCTCTGTCCTTTATAAATTAAAAAATTGTTATATATAGGTAAATTAAGCTCACTTATTAAAAAATCAATTAGTAATTTATTTTTATTCCAATCATCTATTTTTTTCTCATTATTTTCAATTAAAAATCTTAAATAAAAATAATGATATAAGACTTCTTCATTTTTAAGATTATATAACTTTAATAAATTTTTCAATAAAACATCGCTTAATTCACTTTCATAATTTAAATTAATAACTGAATTACGTATCATAAATCCCCTCCCTTAGCGATTATTTGTTAATTATATGCATTATACTTAATTATACTATGTGCATTGACTATAGTCAACACCTAAGAACTTTATTAGCGAGAGTCGTATTAATTTGAGTTATTTTTAATTGTTTTTGTAAATTATATTTGACAATTTTATATTATTATGGTATAATGAATATATTAATAAAGAATATAAATTGTTAAATCATAGGAGGATTTAAAAATTATGAAAGATAAAAACACAAACCAAATTTTAAGATTTGATGGTAAAAATGTATTTATGGAAGTTATGCGTTCAGCTTTTGCGATAGGAAAAGTACAAATAAATTTCATAGAGTATGATGTTTCACAGCAGAAAAATAGTAGACAGAAGAAGAATATACAGTTATACATGGACATGGATAAATTCCTTGGTTTATCAGCAGATATTTTAAGTGGTAAAATGGCAGTTTTAGCTAAACAAGCAAAAGAAGCTAAAGAAAAAGGTGGATACAAATATTGTAAAGAAATATTCAATGATATGGGTGGGATTTCAGCAGAAAACCTTAAGAAAAGAGGAAAAGAAAGACCTGATGGTAAATCAATGTCAAGACAATTTAAAATAACCCCTGGAGACAAAATGCCATGGATACTCTCTGGTGAAACTGGTGCTGGCGAAGAAAATGAAACTGGCTTAATAGTTCCAAGAGGCAATCCAGAAGAGATAGTGAGAGTTGCTCTACAAGATGACGACTTAAAAAGATTTGCTAAAACAGTAGAAGCAAGAATTATTGCATATTTTGCTTCACAAGAAACTTTGGAAGCAATTAAAAATGATACAGAACTAAAAGGATTGATTGATTTATTAAAAGAACAATTACAACCTAAACAATAAATTTAAAAGAAGTGATAATACTTTATCACTTCTTTTTATATCATCTTCTGTAACTACTACTTTTTCAATCTAATTTAACTGTTTTAACTTTCGGAATACATAAACCTATATAGTGTTTTTTTTAATACAAAAGTTATACTTTTTTAAAAGAAATATAATAATAATTTTTATATTTTATAAATCTTTAGAATTGTTGATTAATGTTTTTATTAATATTTGAGTTAATCGTATTTTTAAAATATACTTTGGTTATTGAAATATTATTAAGCTTAATACATTTATTAAAAGCTATTCTTAAAATGTTTACAAAATAACTGTATTATAATATAATTAGATTTTCCATTAAAATAAAAAACAAGGAAATTACACCTTGTTTTCATATATTCTTTTTTGCATTTTATCAACTATAGAACTCTTTAAACCTGTAACCTTATCATATTCATTCTTTAATCTTTTCATTTGATATAATCAATTTTTTACATACTTCATCAATTTCAATACTTTCACAAATACCGACTATATATTTTTTTTAATATGAAGCTTCTTAATATTTTTCTAATTTCTCATATTATTACCACTTATCTATATCTTCAACTTTAAAATACTCATTATACGTTTTATCAATATCATTTTTAGCTTTTTCTTTAATATCTTCCAAATCTGCTTCGGATATTGTGTTATTTGATTTTAATAAATTTATTAATTCATTGTTCAAATTTATCGTATGAGCTAACATTCTCATAATATTTGAATGAGCAGGTTCAAGAAAACCATGTTTAAGTATAGTTTCGAAATCATCATAACACTTTTCTACAATAGTAACATTATATTTTTTATAGTCTCCATGGTCTGACCATAATGTTTGACCAAAACGCATTATTTTCACTTCATTGCTAATGCCTTTTCTAATCACATCAAAATATGTATCTTTTAAATTATTATGTAACTTTTGTGAATTTTCTTTATTTATCTTAAATTTAGCATTTATAATAATACCATTATCATATTCTTCGGTATATTCATATGGAATAACTTCAATGCCAGCAATTGTCAAGCTTTGAATATTTAATTTCTCAACTTGCTCAATATTTAAGATGAATCTATGTAGTGAATTATCATTAGAATAAATATATGAACTGTTTATTAATTTAAATTCCTTTGCATCGTAACCACCCTCAGTTAAACTGTATATTTCACCTTCTGTTAATTCTTTTAATAAGTCTTGAAATATAACTGAATCATTACTTAATATGTTTAAATCAAGTGTAAGTTTTTCAATCTCATTTCCAGAAAGTTTAGAAATTGTGTTTTTTTCGATTTTAACATTACCAGTTTCTACTCGAATATCTTTAAATCTAAATTTCATTAAATGCCCTCCATTTAACTATTGATAGTAAAATTTTCCATATATAATATTAACCTTATTAATGTTAATAGTCAATACCTTAGTTACTTTGTAATAAATTTTCTTAAATAATGCCAAATAAAATGCTGAGGGGGTTAATCCTCAGCATAAATCATTTAAAATTCACTGAATAATTTGTATTAAAGAGAAAATAAGATTTTAACCATATTCTCTCTTTTAAATTTTATTAAATAATATTGACTTAAAAAAGCATTTTATTTGATAATACTTTCATAATATTATTTTTCTAACTTTTTTTCCCGTTAACATTCTCATTAGGATTTAAGCCAACTCATTGAAATATCAAGTAATTCTGGTGCGTACAGGATACATGCATATACAATTACTACAAAAATTACTCCAAAAATTCCTCTTGCAAACAACTGAGAATTGCCAAATAATCCAAATAAAGCAAGAAATCCACAAATAATAAATACTAATATTGCAAAAGGTTGTGCGAAAGTTTGAGCAAGTCCAACTAAGTCAAACCCCTTTCTATCAACCCACTCTTCTACTTGGTCAATGGTTACTTCTGGTAAACCTCCATCAGCAATTGAATCTTCATCTACTTCTGCATTTATATTTACAGATTTCGTAGAGTAAGTATCTGTTGTAGTTCCAGTAGCATAAGAAACCATGCCGAAACACAAAATAAAACTTAAAATTAAAATTAATATGGTTATTTTTTTCATATAGCTCACCTCCTATAATTTATATATTATATTGAAAAATATTAATCTTTATAATTTTTTAAGTATGATTCTAATTTTTAAATAATTCAGGTCTATTAACAATATAGTAAGGGTCAACTGGTTGATTGTTTACTTGAAATTCAAAATGCAAATGTGGTCCTGTTGAAGCACCAGAATTACCTGTTCCTCCAATGCCTTGCCCTCTTGTTACCTTATCTCCTACCTGTACATCTACTACGTCTAAATGTGCGTATAATGCTTTAGTGCCATCATTGTGTTTTATAGTGATATATTTTCCATAGCTTGATTTATCATTCAAAGATATAACTTTAGTTTCAACATTGACTGCAACTTCAACTGTTCCATCTGCTATTGCATATATTGGAGTTCTTACTGGAAGTGCGACATCAATGCCTCTATGAAATACTGAGCTACTACCACCAAAAGGATTTGGTCTATTTCCAAAAGGAGAAGATATAACAGGATTTTTAATTCCTAATGGAGTAGTATAACCGTCAACACCAGGAGCTAATTTAGATAAATCATCATACGACATTCCTTGTGAACCATAAGACATCATAAATCCAGTTTCCCAAAATCTTATATTATCATTATCAGTTTGAGAGAAAAGACTTTGACTTTGCATAGAAGTGGTTGTTTTTAGTGCCCAATTTACTTCCATTGGTGTTGCTGGATAGTAATATTCTGTATGTTTTCCTTCTTTGTCATATTCAGGATTAAATATTTTATTAAAACTTTCAGCCAATTTCTCCCAACCCGTTTCTTGGTCGTGATTTTCTATTTCTTCATATCCTGCATTACCGTTATAGTATCTCATAACATTTTCTATATAACAAACATCTCCATATACAGAAAGATTGTTATTATTTTTATCTAATTGAGGTGCACAACTATAGTTTATACTTCTTGTTTCCACTCCTAATTCTTTTCTTCCATAATATTCTCTTGCTTCTTCTCTATAATTCATCCAATCAAGAGTGTCCCACGATTCAGGATACATTTCTTTTAGTATTTTTACCCCAAAGTTATAGGATTGAAGAGCTTTTAAAGCATCACCTTCATATTCATTCATTTTTCCTACAAATATCATTACGCCCATTGCAATGTTCAGTTCAGGATTTGCTTTATTTTCAGGTGTTACACTAATAGTATCAATGTTACCTGTTTCGAGATTCTTAGCAGAAATTGAACCACTATTATTAGTTATTTGCATTAAACCATCTTCGTTTATATTACTTTTCCCACCCGATTCTTGTGCAATCATTGCAGTAATCAACGCAGGGTCTGCTCCATAAATTTTTGAATATTTTTCTATATAACTTCTATAGTTTAATGTTCTTGTGTAGTTTGAATTAAAACTATTAGCATTTGTACCAACATCTAAGTTAGTATTTAATATCGTGCCAATACGTGAGGTAAAATCTAATCCAAACATTACATTTTCAGGCAAATATGTTTTGAAATTATACATATAATCTCTAAAGTATTTATCTCCTTTATCAACATAACTATAATCTTTAATAGCAGGAACATATTCAAATACAGAACCTTTCCTATGCTCATATAGGTAGTGTACATTTCCTGCTTTATCAACTACTGAAGCATAATGGTATTTTGTAGCGTCATCTTCTTTATTTTCAGTTTCACCGTCTGTTAATTTTTTTACTTCTTGTTTAGCATCATAATCATAAGTCCACGTATGTTCTCCAACAAATGTTACAGCTTTATTCATAAGCCAAATATCCTGTGGATAACCTTTCATTGTATAGCTAAACGGGTAATCAACTGCTACTTTATACACTCGTTGTTCGTCTACATCCCAAAAATCTTTATAAACAACAGTTCCCTCTACCTTTAATTCACGTTTTTTTTCTTCATATTTATATACGGAAGCAATACCATAATCCCATACGCCAGTAGTTTTATCATCGGTTGGAATTCCTTCTTCGTTATATTTTGTCGATTGAGCTTTTAATGACGATTTGTCGTCAGTCAAGATATCTAATTCAAGAGTATTTTCATTGTATTTTACAGGTTTAATAAATTGTTCTGGATATTTAAATTTGCCTTTAAACATATATTCATCAAGAGAATACAATAAATCTGAATGCAGTAAAAATTGTCCTTCTCTCTCATAATAATCAACGACAGCATCTTCCCCTATAATTGGTTGAGATATATTACTGTTATTACTTCCTGTTATTTGCCAATATGATTTTTTAGACATACTTTGATAAAATTGTATTATACCTTTATTTGTAGGACTTAAATTATTTTTATCTGCAGTAAAATAGCCATTAGGATTTGATTTGGTTTCATTTCTGTTAACTTCTCCTAAAGTATAACTTTGTTCAGGCCCTCTGATTTCAAAAAGGTAATAATATCCCGATAATGCAATTATTAGGACTATAAGACCAATTAATAAATATGGTAATACTACAATAAGTGATTTAATAAGAGCTTGTACAATTATTTTTCCTATTTTTGCACCAGCTTTAGCAACTGTCTTACCTATCTTTCCTCCTACTTTTTTACCAATCTTTCGAGCTACCTTTTTGCCAGCACTTTTACCAGCGTTCCCAACTTGTTTAGCCATGTCATTAGCCATACTTTCATTTGGATTATCTTGTCCATAATTACCATAAGCCATAAAATACCTCCTTTCTTTAATTAATGGCGTTATTTACTTAACGCCATTAATTATTATTTAAGTTATTTTCTTGAAACTGTTGTTAAAATTTGATTGCTTGCACCATAAATAGGAATAGTAGAAACAGGTGGCGTATTATTATTATTGTTATTGTTATTGTTATTGTTATTGTTATTATTGTTATTTTTATTAGCAGGTTTAATAGGTTGAGTAGTTAATGGGGCAGTTATATTTGTGTTTGGAGAATGGAATGTACTTTTAGTTTCAACAACTCTTCCATCCTTTAATGTATCAATCTTATTAAATCCAAGCTTTTCTTTACCAATTTGGTTATAAGATACTACAAAATTACCTGCTGAAGTTTTACCAATTTTACTAATACCTTGGTCTGACAACATTTTTCTACCTTCTTCACCAGAATTGTATAGTTTTGCATATGATTGAAGATTTTCATAATCACCAGGACTTACTTTTTGCAATTGTTCATTGTCATATGAAAGAATTGAATCTCCTCTTCCATTTCCTTCTGTAACAGCACTAAGTATTCCATTATGTTTCATTATTTCTCCATTTCTTTGAACTTCAATCGTTCCATCATTGTTTACTTTTGAGAACAATTCTTGATTAATTACTTTCTCATTATTAGCACTAATTAAATCATTTGCATCATTATGCATTTCTCTTTCTTCTGCTTTATTTTTATTATGCGTAACTGCCATGTCTACACCACCTGAAGCTACATTTCCTATATCAGAACCCCCAGATTGCATCATCTTAATGCCATCATGTGCTAATTTAGGATTAGAGCCACCTAAAGCCATTGCAACTCCTGCACCCATTCCTATTTTTGCACCACCAACAGCAACTTTGCCAATAGTTGAAGCAACTTTGCCACCAGTTGCTAATGTATTTCCCACTTTAGCTCCCCAACCTTCTTTAACTGTTTTATTCAAATTTTCACCAATATTATCTTGGAATTCTGGTTTAAGTTTACCTTGCGAATCAAAGTGCCCTATATCATGAGCCATACTATTATGTGCTTCTTTAGAACCAACTTTTGTTTCATAATCTGATTTTGTGTTGTTTTGATTTTTAATTTTATCGCTTTTCCCTGCATCATTTACGTTATTATTAGAATTAGAAGTATTATTTGTGTTACCTTCTTTATTTCCAGCATTTCTAAACGCATTTGTAGCTCCTGAAACTGCTCCACCTGCAAGTGCAACACCATTTGCTACAGATGATATGCCCATTGTATGTGCCAACTTATTACTTCCTGTATCACCTGTAACTAAAGTTCTGAAAAACTCGGTCATTGGTATAAGGGCACAAGCAACTACTATTCCTTCGATTCCACGACTACTTGATTGAAGTGTTAAGAAAAAGCCAAATGCAAATGCGTGAAATGATTGTATAAATATATTTGAGATAAGTTCTCTTGTCCAAGTACTAAATAAAGATTTCCATTTACCACCAAATGCTATAGAAACAACAAATAATGGTGCACTCGCTATTAATATTGCAAGCGAAATAGCTCTCATAATATAAATAAAATTTAAATAGAACGACACTATTAAATAGAAAAATTGAATTAATATTCCACCTAAAGATTTTGAGCCTTCTGACACTACTCCCAAAGCATTATAATCACCAATAACTGCTCCAAAAACATTTACAATCTTTGTATTTAGAAACATTAGCATATTTATAATTGGAAATATATTAGCAAGAATAAATCCAGTAATTAATAAATCTTGTATGGATTCTATAAGGTCAACTCTCATAGAAGTATTTATTGTTGATAAGTTCTTTTGTACTAAATTTTTAATAATAGCCATGGTAATCAAACTCCATGCGAGAGCTTGGAATATCCAGTGAAATATCATTGAATTATCTGCCCACTCATTAGGCATAGTACCGTACCACCATGCTTTTGAACTTCTTACCCCTTCATTAAAAATAAGGTCATTAGATGAATACAATCCTAATAGATTTCTTATGCTGTTAAACAAATTTTGAAATAGTCCAACAATGCCTTCTTCAAGAGGGCTTAAATGCACTAATTCATCAGAGTCTTGTAATGTCCAACCTTTTACAAGATAAGAATAGTGAGCTTGATATACTAATTGATGCCATGTGATATATGTTGTATCTCCATTCATAGCTGAATCATATAAAGGGCTACCAGATGTTTTATATCCCTTTTGCATTCTATATACAAACTGATACTCTAAATCTCCTTTTTTAATTTTGACATAATCTGTATTGGCGATATATGGTGCTTTTGTAGCATCTTCCATATCTGTATCAAAACTTGCCTTCGTTCCATATGTTACAGTATATCCATTTATCGTTGTAGAACTTCCTGCTCCTACAGCAGTTAGCTTTTTTGCCATTTCCATTAATTCATTAATACTTTTAAAATTTTTACCATCATTTAATATTTTTAATGCATCATTTAAATTTGGGATTAACGTTGAATTAATTAGATAAGCTCTGTCTATATCGTTAGCATTTGCGTCATTTTTGGGGTTAGAAGTTTTATTTTCTTTAGATGGGAATGTAAATGTCATATAAGTATCACTATTCCCCTTTTTATCAGAGTTGCTATACGTAGAAGAATTAAGGGTATTTTTTACATAATTAGTACCTATTAAATTAGAAAAATCTCCAAGTTCATTCTCTATATGTTTTGATTCATTATTCCACGTACTTGCTTCATCTTGCAAAACACTTCCGTTATAAGTAAAGTTAGTATCATTAATCATTACTCTAAGAAAATAAGCGTCATGTGCAAAACTTGTTATGGGTGAGAATATAAATATAAAACATATTAATAATGCTATAAGGCTTTTAATTTTATTTTTAATCAAACTGTAAAACCTCCTTTCTCTAAGAATTTTGATTAGTCTTTTGATACATATGCCTTTGAAATCAATTGTGTTTCATAATCAAATGCCATTGCATATGCTACTGAACTTTCACCGTTCATTTTTATTAACATTTCTCCTTTTTTCGCTCCAAGAAGAAAATTTTTCTCTCCGTCTGATAGATTAAATGTTTCTTGTACACCATCTATATCTGTTGCATTTTGCTGTAAGAATACATTTACTACTGCATTTGTTAAAACAGCTTTTCCTTGGTCATTATTAGCAAATTCAATAAAGTTTTGTGAAGCAACCAGTAATCCACCATTTCTCTTACGTATTCTTCTGGCCGCTTTTTCAAGGAACGCTGATGTATATTCATGTCCAGGCATACTCTTGCTTACAAGCATCCATGCTTCGTCTGCAACTACACGCTTTTTAATTTCTGGATTTTTCTTTACGAATTTTTCCCATGTCCAAGATAAAGCTATATACATACCTATTGGTCTTAGAATATCTCCACCTTCTTCAAGCTTACTAATATCGAATGTTACAATAGGTGAGTTTTTGAAATCTGCTAAATTTGAAGAAGTCTGACAATCAAACATACCGTATACTCCTTCTTTCTTAAACATTTTTAACGCATTAGCAAGACTTTTTAATTCCTTATTATTTTCAGCATTCGCAAATTCTTCTAATTTTTTATGGAAATCACTAAAAATAGGCATTGGTTTTTTAATGCCATCATGATAAAATTCTCCACTTTCTTCATCAAAAAATGGTTCAGTAATATATAAACTCTTAGAATCTTCTGTAAATCCTCTTTCTTCATATAATTCTGTAATAATGTATGAAAGCATTGATTTTTGTTCTTGATTAATTCCACCTGCCATTACTGCAATAAGACTTAATACGTCAGCAACTTTATCTTTAATTTTTACTTCTTTGCTTCCGTCTTCTAATTCTTCTTCTTCAAGGTCAAATGGATTAATATGTGTATCACTATTTGGAGCAATGTAAATATGACTGCCCCCTATAGCATTTGTAAGTTTCGCATATTCCCCTTCGGGGTCTATAATAACAGTTTTTATTCCTTTAAGAGCCGACCTTAAAGTAAGCATTGATACAAAAAATGTTTTTCCTGAACCTGCTTGTCCAAAAACTGTGAGATTTCCATTGTTAAGTATTTTTCTATCATAAAAGTCGATTAATACTGGTGTCATGGTTGATAAGTTAATTCCACAAAACACTCCATTATTATGAGATATTTCTGAATTATAAAATGGAAAACACGCTGTTAATGCACCAGAATTAAAGTTTCTATACTTATCTCCAATATAATTTTTCCCAAAAGGTAAAACTGACTTATATCCATCATCTTGTCTTAAATATAATGGCATTAAATTAATTTTTCTTCCTTTTAATTTATTGTCGATAAGTTGTGTTTGTTTATCTAATTCTTCTTTGTTATTAGTATATAGATTGCTTAATATTTCTACATGGAATAAGTTTTCATAGTTTTGTTCCAATCTTTCTCTTTGTTCATACAATGAGTTAATTGTATTTTTTAATCTTGTAACGTTTTTAATATTTCCTTTATCAAGTTCTATGGAAAGTTGAGCTTCAAACTGTGTTATTTTATTAGTCAATTCATCTAATGCAGTTCGTTCATCGGCAGGGTCTACATAAATTACTGTATCCATATCCCCGTCATAATTAAATAAATAATCAAGCCATCCGACAGATACGTTTGATGGATAACCATTCATTACAAAAGAACGAACAAACTTATTTCCTACCTTAACGCAGTCTTCATCACTTCTGTCAAATGAAGGAGGAGCAAACAAATCTTTTATAGTTCTTATTCCTTTGCCTAAAACAATATCATCCTTCTTAGGTTGACTATCACTTGTATTAGTTGCTTTATTTTTCTTATTTTTTTTGCTTTTTTCTTGTGTATTTGGCTTAATTATCATTACTTACTTCCCCCTTTTTTTGCTTTTAGTAATCCATTTTTCCTTATTTCCTTTTCATGCTCTATATCTTCTGTCACAATTTCCTCTGGAGTAATTTCTTTATAATAAGCTCCTACTTCATCTCTTAATTTATCTAAAGTACTTAAACTTTTTTCACAGTTGTTTTTTATAAAAGAAGGCAAATTTTCATTAAGTAACTCTTTTTGAATTCTCATTTGAGCTTCATATAAAATCCAATCTATTTTTGCATCATCTGATAAATTTATAATTTTGTTTTCAGATTCTGTAATAAGTGATAAAAATTCTCCACTAACTACATTTTCAAATTGAGAATAATTGTCTTTGTGATATACTGAATACACAAGTTCTGCGAGTTCTTTTGTGTTTAGTATTTTTGTTTTAACACCAACTGAACTTAGCCCATCACTTAAAATAGAAGCTCTTGTGTAAATTTCTTTTGAAGAATATTTATATTTTTCTTCATCACTTAAATTCCCAAGATTAATCGCTTCATCAAAATTAACAATTATATATTTTTTCTTTTGTTTGTTATTACCTACATAAGAATCTAAATTATGCATTTCATTTAGATAAATATTTGCATATTCTTCAAGTTGAGGATAATCCTTAATACTTTCTATTAATTCCTCTCTTAATGAAGTAAGCATTTTACTATTGTCAATCACTTTAGTCTGTATGAAAAAAGTAATCGGGAATGTAAGCGAATTTAAAAATCTCTGGAATGATATTTCTATAATTTCCTTCTCTTTATCTGTCTTCAAGTTATAATTTGTTGATGAACACTCAATAATAGCTCTATATTTGTGTCCACCTAAGATAATCATTCCGTCTTTTATATCTTCAAATGGCAAAAACTCCTGAGCTGTTGTAATTGTATCTATTGCAGATGTATCTTGATTGTTTGGGTCAGTTTTTTTCATTGTTTTATACATCAAAAAACTCATTCCCCCAAGTATTCCTAAAAATATTATTAAAGCAATAATTGCTCCAACCATTATAATTTCACCTCTTTCCTAATATTTGGTAGTTTATGAACTTTCTTTTTAAATTTTCTTTTTCTTGTAATATATTGATACAGTGTTAATCCATTTTTTTTGTATATTGCAAAAGGAAAACCTGAAAAGCAAAGTGGTAATCCCAATATAATCGCTCCAGTTCCTCCGAATAGCAAATAGCATAACGCAAAAACGGTAGCTCCTATTCCAATTCCTCCGACAATCCAGAAAAATTGATTTATATTGAATAATCCTCCTATTATTTTTTCCTTCTCATTCATATCTGGTGGTACATTGTATACTCTCATAAAAAAATGCCAATAGCCTCCTTAGTGGATGCCATTGACATATTTCACCTCCTTCAGTGGCTTAAATTATTTTTGTTAGAAACGGAACACGTTGTAAGCAAATCCTACAAACAATGTAACTCCTCCGAGTCCTGCTGTAGCAATGAATGTCCATAAACATCCCATTAACGCTTGACTTCTTGCTTGAGGATTTCCTGCACTTGCTCCAAGTGTCATAAAGTTTTTAATAAATATTAAAAGCATTGTAGTGGCCGCAACACCTGCAAATCCAGTGATAAAGTATTTATATTGATTGATAAAAGAAGTAAATGCAGATTCGCCTTCTTCTCTGTCAAAGCCAGGACCTTCAATGGTTAAAGTTCCATCTTCACCAACTGTAACATCTATTCCACCTGGGTCATTATTATCTCCATCAGCAAAAGCTATCATCGGTGCTCCAAAACTTAATAAAATTGTTAATAATACCGTTAAAATCACAATAAATGATACGTTTTTTTTCATTGTCATTATCAAATGACTCACCTCCCTTTAATTTGTAGTTTTATTATATTTTTTTTAAACAATAATCTCAACACTATAGTCGTCTAATAATGTTTTATATAATATATGCAATGATTTGTTGTTTTACAATTTCTATAAAGCTTATTAATTAGAAAAACATAATATTTTTTCATTTTTATAGAATACTTAGAAATTCAAGTAAAGACTTTCTTTCACATCTACTGCACCTTGATTTTAAGCCTTTTAAAACTGCTAACACCTGAATATATATAAATGTGTTTACTAAATAACTCCATTGGCACATAGCCTGTTTATCAACTTCTCCTTGTTTGCCATCAAAACTCATGGCAACATCTTCATAATTTATTTTTCCATAATACATACCAGCAGTATTTAAATATGGAGCGTCTAAATATATTAAGTCCCCAAGGTATGTTTTAATTAATTTGTAATCTTGAGTTAAAAATTTTACATTTTGGCTTTTGCTGACCATTCAAGAATTATTTGTTTTAATTTTTCTGGATTTATTCCTGGTCGTGAGAAATGAAAAGAATTGTTAAATTCTCCTTGTTTGCTAAATCTAATTAATCCGTTTGTGCATGTTCTTGTTAAGAAAAGAAAATCTTCTGATTTGTTAAATTTATTAAAATTAGCTCTAACATTGTAATAATGAGCTTGTCCTTCTTTTTGTAATGTGTTCCAATTTTCAGTGTAACAATCTATTAAATATGAATCACTTCTTTCATTTTTTTAAAAATTAAAGGGATATTCTAAGATATCCCTAATTAAACTAAATTTATTTTTTAATTAATATGTCTTTAGTAATAACGTAAGATTTAACATCTTCTTGCTTTGGTAACTCAAACATTAATTCATACATTCTTTTCTCTATTACTCCTTTTAATCCTCTTGCTCCAATATTTCTTTTAAGGGCTTCTTCAACAATAAAGTCTACAGCTCCTTTTTCAAAATCAAGTTTTACACCATCAATTTTAAATAGCTCTTTATATTGCTTTAATATTGCGTTTTTAGGTTTTATTAAAATATCAGTAAGGTCTACTTTGCTTAATGGTCTTAGTGTTGATATTACAGGGATTCTTCCTACAAATTCAGGAATTAACCCATATTCTATTACATCTTGTTGTATTACCTCTGTATCCGTATCAGTTACATGGACTTTTTCATTGGAATTAAAGCCAATTGTTTTTTTTGTAGGAGAAGTTCTTTCATTTACTATTTTGTCGATACCTACAAATGCTCCCCCACAAACAAATAATATATTTTTGGTATTAATCATAGTCTTTTTTTTCATCAATGAACTTTCACCCATTGGAACATATATATCACTATCTTCAACCATTTTCAGCAATGCTTGTTGTACTCCTTCACCAGAGGGGTCTTTTGAATTTTTTCTGCCTTCAAGACTTCTTGATGCAATTTTATCAATTTCATCAATATAAACTATTCCTTTTTCGGCTTTCTCAATATTTCCACCAGCTTTTTTAATTAATTTTTCAAGTATTGATTCAACATCTTCTCCAATATATCCTGCCTCTGTTAAAGAAGTAGCGTCTGCTATTACAATTGGCACATCTAAAATATCTGCTAAAGTTTGCATTACATATGTTTTTCCAGAACCAGTCGGACCTATCAGGAGTATATTTGTCTTTTGTATATCTACTTTAGATTTTGAATTAATTCTTTTGTAATGGTTATATACTGCAACCGAAAGGATTTTTTTAGTTTCTTCTTGTCCGATAATATACTTATCAAGTTTTTCTTTAATTTCATGTGGTTTCATAAAAGTTTTGTTTTCAATATTTTCATTTTCACCTAATTCATTAATTGTTTCATTGCAGGAAGAAATACAATCTTTACAGATATTTGCACCTACACCTTCAATTATCATAATATTATCTTCTTCAGTTCTGCCACAAAATGAGCATTGTCTTGACATTTAATTACCCCCTTAATTATTCATTTGTTTTACACAGAAAATTTTTCTAAAATTGCATTTGGATTCTTTGCGGAAATAAAAATTAAATTAGTATCAGTTAATATTAGCGATTTTGTTTTTCTACCAGTAGTAACATCAATTAAATTACCTTCTTTTTCAGCCCTCTTCATAAGGTCGATTGTTTTTTCAGAATTTATATTTAATACCGCTATAACTCTTTTTTTGTCTATATAATTTTCATAACCTAATCCTATTACTTTTTCTATCATTAAATTATTCCTCCATCTTTAATATAGTATTTTTTTATTTTGTCTATTCCCGACTGATACACCCTTTATGAATAATAATAATATCTAATTAAAAATGATATTTACAAAATAATTAAATTATTGTATACTTAAATTAAATCTATTTAAAAGAAAAGACCATTCCGTATTTTTCCTTTAAAATCTTTTGTAGTTTATCTAAGATGCTTTTTTCTAATTTTGACACATTTGCTTGGCTCATTCCTATTTTATTTGCTATTTCTTTTTGTGTTTTTATAATGCCCTTATCTAACCCATATCTATAAGTTACAATATACTGTTCTTTAGGTGTTAAATGTAATAATGCCCTTTTTAAAATATCAATATCATCACATAATACAATGTCGTCTTCAATACTGTTTACTTGTAAATTCTCACTACTAATAGTGTCTTCTAACACTAAATTATTTCCGTTTTTATCCATAGATAAAATAGTGCCAAGTGAAACATTATTATCCATATACTTTTTTTCTTTTCTTAGAAAAAATAGAATTTCATTTTTAATACAATTTATAGCATAAGTTGAAAACTTAACATTTCTCTCTGTATCAAAAGCATTAAGAGCTTTTGCATATCCTACCATTGCAACACTATGCAATTCATTATATATAACTCTTGAATTTAAAAATTTATTCACAACATAATAAACTAACGAATAGTTCTCTGTAGCTATTTCTTCTTTTTCTTCTTTAGTTAATAGCAATTAAACAATCACTCCTCTCAAATATTAATTACTTGCATTTAGAATATATTATTTTTACTTTTGTTGAAAGCTGTTTATAGTCGTACTTTGTTCGACATTTATTATAGTCAATAATTACACAAATATATCTAATTCTAAGAAAAATTATAAAATAAAAAAATACAAGATTTTATTTCTTGTATTTTTTATATAGTTATCATTAAACTGCTTTTTTCCCTTGATAAATACCGTAAAACAGTTCCACTTTTTCAGGTTTCAAATAACTATTGAGTTTTTCTTTAAAAGCTTTTTCCGAGAAGAATCCTGTATGGTAAAGATTTATAACGCCTCTTAAAATTTCGAACATACAAACATCTTTTAAGCAGTCATAAAATAATCCATCCATATAATTTTTGCATTTACTGATTTTTTTATCACAAGCGTCTTTAAATTTTATATAATATTTGTTTGCATAAATCTGCTCTTCTAAAAAATATACGAAATTTTTATATTCAACGCCTTTGCCTTGTTCAAGATGCTTTCTTGCTATGTCAATTTCTTTTAATATTCTTTTCTCACTTCTGCCTATTCTTACATAATCCACATTCAATCCATGAAATTCAATAATATCATTATCAGTATTACATATATCTCTACTGATTACCTCTAAACAAACACAATTTAATCCTAAAAATTTAACCTTTTCCATAAACACTCCTAATTTATATAGTTTATATGCCTGTTTTTTAAATATATAATAATATATTATTTTATTATTGTATTTATAATTTATTTATTTAATATTGACTATTGTCAACGATAATGATATAATATTGTTATAAACCGTAAAAATAGGAGGAATTAATAAGTTGAAGAAAATTTTAATAGTCATATTAGTATTGCTATTTTCTATTTCTTTATTTGGTTGTAATATGATGTCTGGTGAGTCAATGAACCCAGTTGAAGAAACAGAAAAAGAAATTGAAAAAAATCCAGAAAATGATTCTACATTAGATTTTGAAAAGTTATTTCCAGATGAAATAGCAAGAAATTATGCGAAAACAATGATAGGGAAAAAAGCACCAGACTTTGAATTGACTGATATGAAAGGTGATACTATTAAATTAAGTGAACTAAAAGGAGATAATATAATATTAGAGGTAGCTCAACCAAATTGTCCTTCTTGCATAGATGTTTATCCCGTTATTGAAAGTTTTAAAAAAGATAATCCTAATACAAAAGTTATATCTATTTATTTAAATTCTGATGAAAAAGATATAAATAATTTCTTTAAGAAAAATAAATTAACAGAGAGTGATGACATTATTTTAATAAAAAATAATTACTCAATTTCTGAGGCATACCAAATAAAAGGTACACCTACATTGTTATTTATAGATAAAGAAGGAATTATTCAATATACTCATTTAGGTTATGCGTATAGAGACCAATTAGATTTAATGGCGATATTAGTATTTGGTGAAGAAAATGTAGTAATTGAAGAAATATATGAATCTATAAATGATGAAAAAACTGAAAATACAATTAAATTTATAAAAAAAATAGAAACGCTTAACTAAAAAAAGCAATCAAATTTGATTGCTTTTTAAAATGCAATTATATTCACTTGTAGTTTCTCTACATTATATAATTTAATTCTTTGGACAATTTATTAGTTAAATGTTTACTGTTTTTTATTAATTCACTTTCTAACTTTTTAGAAAATTTACTTTCATTAAGTGGTTCAAACTCTTTTTTTATGCTTTTTTCCAATAAAAATGCTTTTTTGCAATTTAGATTATCATTAAACTTCTTTAATATTGCAACAGAAAGAAAATTATAATCAATTTTGTGTTGCTTAATTCCTGCAAATACATTATCTTGAAAACAAATATATGTAATCGAATTATTAAATTTACAATACTTAATACAATCTATTAGCACTAACTCCATGCAAACTGCATTTACAATGTTATATTCTAATTTATTTCCTTCGTCACTTATTTCAAAAAGATAAATGTCATGGTAAACTACATTAGACCTTTTTAATACAATATAAGTTAATCCTGCTATTTCTCCTATGCCCATTAATTTTACTTCTTCAAAGTTCTTATAATCGTTTTTAAGCTTAGTTATTACATTTTGTCTATAAGAAGCACAAGCTTCCTCTAATGCTTTTATATCGTCATTATTTGCGACTGTAATAGAATTTTTAAATACAAGTTCTATTAAATTTTTTTTATCAATATCTGATATATTTTTCGTAAATAACTCTTCATAAGAATTTTCTTTCTTTTCAATTAGCTTAATATTTACAATAGAGTTATTTAGTAAATATTTTTCACAATATATTTCCTTACTTTTATAATTTAATTTTACGGTTTCCTTTATTATTAAATTTTTCATAAATCCTCCTATAATTTAATTAAATAGCCAGTACTATAAAAAACAATATTACATGTGTAATGAAAAACATCGGTGCGAAAGCAAATGACATATTTAAACTCTTTTTAAAAATGATATTTTGCAATATTCCGAAAATGAATCCACAAAAACAAGATAAACCAATAAATATTGGCGTTAAATACATACCTAAAAATAGTCCTAAAATGGTCATCATCTTAATATCTCCACCCATTTTGTGCATTGTAAGCATAGCTGGGATTAACAATATTAAAAAACCGATAACTCCCCCTAATATATGGCTAAATTCTAATCCTAAAATAGGTATTGCAATGATTCTTGAAATCAGAAATGCGATATTAATTTTATTTGGAATTTTAAGAGTTCTAACATCATTAATAGTGGCAATTAATAAGAATAATCCGATTAAAGCCACTATTGTATAATTGTCATATATTAAGCGGAGATGATTAATTATATTATTTAAAAAATTATCTATAAACAATACGAGTCACACTCCTTATTATTAATTCTGTATTTCCATCAGAAGTTATTCCATTATAAGTAATTGTAAAATTGCTATTACTTCTTGAATTATAAAATGTTTCTGCGATACCAGGGATTGTATCAAATATTAAGCTTGATTTAACTTTTACTTTTGCTACCGAATCAATCATTGCTTGTGGTCTTAACTTACTGCTTGTACCAAGCCCCCAATCATCTTGCCATGTGGAAAAGTTTACATTCCCTTTTGTTAAAATAAACTCTCTTACAGAATTACTTATAGTAATTGAAGAATTTACACTATTTACATAAGTGTTTTTAACAAAGTTTTCATTAATATCAAATATTTCAAGTCGTAATTTAGTTTGGTCAACACCTGACTGCAAAGCATTTGCACCTGCAGTATCCATAATTGACTGAATTTCATTAAGAGTGTATGTTTTATACAACATATCAGTAAACCCAGTAATAATAGTTATTGCGGTAAATGCTAATATTACGAATAATATAGCAAAACTACCTTCTTTATTATTTAATAACTGTTTAAAATGGTTTATAATTTTCATATTTATCACTCTCCAATCCAACTATCATATCTGTACTTAAATTCAGAAATTACTGCTCTTTTTGAAGTAATAGAATTTGTTAAATCTCCTGGTATAAAATTACTTACTAAATCCCATTTGTAATCAACTTCTATATAAGTTGTTATGTTGTCCAAATAATCGACTGCAACATTACTATTGCTTCTTAATTTAGTACCGTTTATTTTTACTGTATACTCATTATCATTTATTCCTGCACTTTTGAAGTTTTCTTGTATTTGTTTATATACCTCACTTGAACTTGCATATGCATCATTCCCACCAGGATAACCTGTAGGGGCACTTGTTCTAATGCCACCTTGAAGTCCAGCAGTTCTTGCAAGATAGGTATTTGTTTGAGATATTACTGAAAATTTCCACGTAATTATTGTTATATCTAAAAAGAAGCACAACACAAGTAGAAACATAAGCATTCCAACTACTATTTCAATTGCCATTGTACCTCGTTTGTCTTCTTTTAGTTTTTTGAATTTATTTAAAAAAAGTATCATTGAACTTTCCACCACCTTTTTATAAAATTCTATAGAAAGGATAATTTATCCCTTCTATAGATTTGTTTTAATGATTAAGCAACCTTAAATGCTCCTACTTTTCCAATAGCGTCATTTATAAATTTAGTTACAGAGTCTCTGAATAAAAACAATGTTGTAGCTATAACAAGACAAACTGAAATCCAAACAATAATTTCAATATTAGAAGCACCATCTTCACCATTTAGAACATATTTTGCTTTGTTTATTAAATTTCTCATTATCTATTACCTCCTTATGATTTTTTGTTTTTTATTTTTTATTATATTCAAGTCATATTGCAATAATAAGACTTAGGATATTCTATATTTACTTACATTGATGTCAAACCTGTCATTGCATTCACTGTTGGCAAACCAAAGACCATTAAGTCACATAGTAACAATGGAGCTTGAATTATAATGCTCATTGTCTCTCTTTTACCAATTTTGACCGCAACTAAAGCGAGTTGCATTTCTCTTATTTTATCAGCTTGGGCTGAAAAACTTTCTTTTGCGTCTCCACCTTGCTCTAAGGTTAATTTCACAAGAGATACGAATTCTTTTACTTCAAACATATCAACTTCTTCTTTTAACCATTCAAGGGCTTCAGCAATACTTCTTATTTCACATTCAATTACGAATTGCTGTAATATTGGTTTCCATTCTTCCCCAACGTACTTTATACTTTCAGAAACAGCTTTTGGAAAAGGCATATTTGCTGTTAAGTAGCCTTCTGTTATTCGAATGAAATCTGGAAAATCTATAAATAATTTTTCTTTTCTATTTACGATAGAATTATTTAGTAAAAAATCCATTCCAAAAATTAGAAATACACCCCATAATAATGCTATAAACCACGATGCTTTAAATAGAAGTATTGAAATTATTACACCTGCAATTTTTAGAGTAATATTTAAAGCTCTATATTGTATAGCTGTAAAATGCTTATTCCACTTTGCCATTCTTAAGTCTATAGTAAGTTGTTCCAAATCTTTAGGTTTTAATTTTGGAAGAAGGTATTTTATAGCAGGCTTTGTTACAGTATCTATAATCTCTGATATATCAGCGTCTTCTTTTCTTTGAAATCTTAATTGTTTTAATCTTTTCTTATGAACATTGTAATTTTCCATTGAGAATATAATATTAAATAAATTTCTTGATAAGAAAAATAATGTTATTAAAAAAAGTATAATTATTGTAATTTGCAATTTTACACCCCCTTATTCTATAGGTTTACCTATCTTTGCATTTATGAACCAAATACAAAGTAGGACTGTAACGCTTATAAAAGTTGTTCCAATTTGTCCAGTTGACGTTTTTGTCATAAACCGAATGTAATCATCATTTGATACAATTTGGTATACTGCAAACAAAGGAATAGAAGCAAGCATTATATATGCTTCTCTTACAGGAGTTGAGAGTCTTTCCTTCATTGAGTTTTTTGCTTGTCTATTTTCATCAAATTGAACATATGCTTGTGATAGTAACTTTTTTCTTGTTTCCTCTGTCCCAATTGTTGAAGAAATTTTATAATAATCAGCAAGTCTATCCATATACTTATTTCCAGTTCTTCTTGCTAAGTTATCCATAGCTTCACTTACTGGCAATCCTAAATTAATCTCAAATACAGCTTGTTTTAACTCTGAATATATTGGTTCTTCTCCTCTAAACTCTATAAGTGACAATTCAAGTGCTTTACCAAAGTCATTTGTTGTTTCATATCTTTTTAAGACCATGTTCATGAAAACCCCGATTTGTTTTTCCATAGCTGTTATTCTCTTGTTTTTTACAAATTCAATAACTTGTTTTGGTATGAATTGACCTAAGAACAAAAATATTACTGCAAGATATGGGTTTCCCATAACTATTAAAGTAAAGATTGCAGAGACAATTCCAGAAAAAATTGAAATTATTAAATACTCAGTATAGCTAAGTTTATAACCAGCTTGTAAGCACATAGTTTCAATTTTATATCTTTTTGAATATTTAACTTTTTCTTCTGTTAATTCTTCAAGTCTTTTTTTGAGTATATTTTCCCTTAAAAGTTCTTTAGATTGATTTTTCCTTTTGTCTAAAGTTTCTAAATTATCATTTTTATCAGATGCCATCATTATTGTTAATAACACCATTGTTAAAACGAATAATATAATTTTAAATATCATAACTTCACCTACCTTTGTATAATTTTATATATTTATTTATTGCATTATACTTTAATTTAATTGTTTTTAGTCTTTACGATATAAATATAGCATATAGTCAAATTCAAAGCTATATTATATTTGTCTAATATGTGTTTATGTTAATCTTCAATCCAATTTTTTAACTCTTCTAAAGGAACACCACTACGAAGCATTTTGGTTGCTTTCTCTTTGCTGATTTTATTTAACCAAACAAAATCTTGTTTTTCAAAGTCATACTCAATAATAGGCTTTACCACAATTCTTCTTTTTTCGAAATCATAACTTATTTCTGTTAACGAAGATAGTTTTCTGCCAATGCCAGGAATATTATCTTGAATACCTATATAATCAATAGCTTCGCCTATAATACGTTCAACAACATCTATTCCAAGTGAAGGTATAGCCATTAGATATTTGGTTGTTAGACGATTTAATACATTCCAAACATTACCTCCATGCATTGTAAATAATGTACTATGACCTGTTTCAGCTCCTTCAACAGCATCCATAGCTTCTTCACCTCTTACTTCACCAACTAATATATATTTTGGTTTTAATCTAAGTGCAGTTTTTATTAGTCGTGATAAATTTATTTCAGCTTTTTCTTTATCACTTTTAACAGTAATTAATTCAAGAGTATGTTCATTTAATAGGAAAAGTTCTTGAGTGTCTTCATTAACAACAATTCTTTTATTTGCTTTTGTTATATAATAATCTATTAATGCTCTTAAAGTTGTTGTTTTTCCAGAACCAGTTTTGCCTGCATATATAACATTACACTCTCCAGTTATTATCATTCCTAAAAAATCAGACATTTTTTCTGTTAAAACTCCACCATTTATAAGTTGTTCTCTTGTTACATGGTCTTCAGCATGTTTTCTAATTGTTAAAGAATATCCTTTGGGAGACACTACAGGAGAAGTAGCACATCCTCTATCTCCATATAATTCAAAATCTACAATAGATTTATCTCCTAAGTTTATTTCTTTACCAGCTTCTCTTAAAAATCGTTCAATTGTATTTTTACAATGTTTTTCATTTCTGAAAGTTTTCCAATATCTTATGTTAACACCCTTTTTTTCAACAAATATTGTTTTCCAGTTTATTACGAAAATATCAGAAACTTCATCATCCTCAAAAGCTTCGTCAAGAATTGAATAACCTACAAATTCTGATACCATTTCATTTATAAATTTATCAATTAAATTTTCTTTATCATAACCTCTAATATGCATATTTTTAGAATACACTACATCTTCTACTATTAATTTACAAAGCTTCATTTTTTTTCTTAGATATTCTTTATCTTTAATTACTATCTCTTTATCGTCTTTAGTATCATCTGTTGTGCCCATTTTCTTTTCAGTTATCGCTTCTCTTACGATTTCTAATGCTTCTTCATAATCTAATAAAACTCCATCTTGTTTTTGATTTTTAAATTTATTAATATCTTTTTTAAAAGATTTAAAATCCGTTTCCATCAATAAAAATCCTCCTCTCTTATAGTGACAAAAGGGTTGTTAAAAAAACAACCCTTTCTTTTTCTTTTTCTTAAGATTTTGTACTTGCTCTTCTATTTCCTTAAAATTTTTAATAGGCCATATTTGATTTGCTACTTTCATAATTTCGTATTTAACTTTAAGTGTGTACTTTTTATCGTCAAGCACAACAGGTGTTCCCTCATACAATCTATTTAAGAATACAGATTTAGGTAGCATTGGAATTCTTGCTTCCAATTTAAAATCAGAATCATTTAAGTGATTTGCTGTAAAGATTAATTCTTCAATACCCACTCCACTATCTGCTGTTTCAATGTCTTCATTTAAAATGTCTTCATTTAATACATATTTTACTTTGTCTTTAATACCTATTTCATTTAAGAAATCTTTATATCTAACATTATTTCGCACATTATTAAAATCAAGATTTAAAATGTAATAACAATTTTTTGCCATATGTAACAATGGAAAGGTTGTAACATGTGTCAAAGATGAATTAGTATCTATTATAACAACGTCATATTCATCTATAATAGCGTCAATTAAATATATATAGTAAAATGGTTTTATATCTTCAAGTTCCTTTATTGTTAATTGTGAACCAACTAATGCTTCAAGGTTTTTAACTTTATAATAAGGTTTAAAACAATCAATAATAAAAGCATTAACTTCTTCTGTTTGTTGTAAAGTACCTACGAATTTTCCATTATCATTAACAATAGTTGAAATTTTGTCCATAACTGTTTTTAAGTTTTTCTTATCATCTTCAATTTGCAAAAGTGTTCCAACTGATAAGTTTTGTAAGTCTGCTTCAATCAAGGCTACTTTTGGTTTTTTACCAAATTTATTTTCTACTCCATAGTTTGCAATTGCTGTAGCGATATTAGTTGATAAAAAACTTTTACCCGTTCCTGGTTTTATTGAAGAAACAACATGTAGGTTTTTATAAATATCATCATCAACTTTTTCTTTATCTTCATCTGGTATTTCAAATTCAATTAAATTATCTTTTGAATGTTTCGAATTTTCCTTCATTGATTTTGTAAGATATGTTACATTGTCAAGTGTCTTAGGATTATCTAAAATATGCTTTAACATCTGAACAGTTATTTTCTTTTCATGAACAATATCATAAATTCCTGCCATTACTAAAATACCAAGAGAATTAACTTTAGCGGTATCTCTCATATCTACATTGCCAGCAAAATAAATAATTCTTAAATTTGGGAAATCTTTTACTAAATTAAGAATTACCCCCATTAAAGTTTCCTGCCCTGACAATCCTTCACCAACTAAAAGAATATTTGGTTGAAAATAATTACATGCTTCATATATTTCTTTTTTATATTCAATTTTTGTTACAACTTCATAATCTTCGAATTTCACTATGGCATTATCTATCTCATTTTGTCCACTTGCAACTATAATTTTATTTTTCATATTAATTTAACACGTTGTAAATATTAATAATTAGATATATTTGCAACGTGTTATAACCCTCCTTAAATAAATTTTTGATGATTATTTAATTATTTTAAAGTCCCAACTTCTGCATTGGCATTGCCTGAGAATACTTTTTCGTAGTCGCCAAGAACAAACCCTAAAGTTTCATAGGTTGTACTATCATCAAATGTCCCAATAACTTTTATTTGTCCAGATTTCATTCTTGTAGCTATTTCTTCTGCTTGGTCTAATGTAACAGCAAGAGTTATTACCGCAAGTTGTTCATCTGAACCTGATGTTGAAATTTCTTCTGAACTTTCACTTTCTAATGATTGGTCAGCTTCATATTTAGTTATATCAGAATGATTTTCAAACTTATATCCTTCTTCTGTCGCTACATTATAAACAAGTAAATTTTGAAGGAATACTTTAGAATATTTAAATGTTTCGTCACCACTTTCAGTTTTCTTTATACCTTCACCAGTAAATAACAAATCAACTTTATCTCCATATTTAACATCGCCAGCAAACCCATCTAAATAAGTTATAGGTAAAGATACCTTTCTTAATTTAGATAAATCTGAGTTTTCAAATGGGTCAACATCTTCTTTTATAACCAATTGTTGAGTATATACATATTGTCCTTTATATACTTTAGTATTGAGATATTTACCAATAATATCTTCTTTTTTAGTTGCAAATATATCACTTTTAGCTGTATCTGGTATTGTTATCAATGTTATATCTGCTTCGGTTATTTTTTTATCACCTATATTATCTGTGAAGTCTTTATTGTAAATATATACTTCTGTTGGTTCTATTTCGTTTTGTACATATGTGTAAAACGATAAACCAAAACCAATTATTAAACAAAATTGCAAAAACAAAATTAAAATCTTTTTCTTTTTCAAAAAACACACCTCCTAATTATTTTATTATTTTTTCTACTATCTTTTGAAAAGAACTTTTTAAGTTCTGATTTTTTGAATATAGACTAATCGGAATACCAATAAATGAAGAATTAATATATTCTTTATTTAATAAAGGAATTGTGAGAATTTCTTTAGTCTGAATCCAATCTTCTATTTCTTTTATTGATAAATCTGTTTTTTCAAATTTATTCAATATATAATGCATCCTATTGTTTATACTAAGACCTTTTTTGTCTAATTCATGAGTGTTATAAATGCTATAACCAATAGTACTTATATCTTGAGTAATTGTTACAAACACTTTATTCGAATAAATTAAAGCATTTCGTGATATATCATTTGAAATATTTGCAGGCACGTCTAAGATAATAAAATCATAACCTGCTTGAAATATTAAATATAAATATAATTCTTTACTTAGAGACATATCTAATGGTTCTTGCAAATCTATACTTTCATCTTTTGTAAGATACTTCTTAGAAAAGAACATAAAGTCTAAACTGTCTGGAAGCTTTTTATAGTTTTTTTGCATAGAACTTTCTGTTTTTTTTAACTCTTTTGAGCTAATTATTGCATCATTAACTTTTTTATAATTATTATCTTGTAATGCAATTATTGCAGAATCAATACCATCTTCAATATATCCAAGCTCATACCAATATGATACTGATGGGGTTCTTTCATTTAATTCAATATAAATAGTTTTTAAACCCCTTTGAGCCAATAATGTCGCTGTATTTAATGCAGTTACTGAATTTCCAACACCACTTTTACTTCCCATAAATGTTATAATTTTTTGTTTTGTAATAGCTAAAGTATTTTGAATTTCTACCACATCATTTTTACCTTTAAATTTACTTAAAAACCCATGTTTTAAGGGTTGCTCTTGCGTTGGTTTGCTTGTTTTTATATTTGTTGTTTTTTGTGGTTCTGGTTTTTCTTTATCGTCTAATTTAATGTCAGTTGTTGCTGATTGAATAGATGTACTATCTTTATTTGCTTCACCAGTTTCATTACCAATATAAATTTCTTTGATTATTTCTTTTTCTTTAACAATTGCTTCTGGTGCTTGGAATAATACCTTGTTTGATTTTTCGTCTAAAACAGGAGCTGGTTGTAGATGTTTTACATCTTTATACTCATTTGGTTTTCTAATTAATGAAATAACCTCTTGTGCCTGGATTTTTTCTCCCTGAAGTATGTCATAAATACCATAACTTACAAGTGTAGCTAACAAAGCATCTCCTGGTTCTCTTTTTCCTGCAATAAAAACTATTCTTAATCTTGGGAACTTTCCTCTAATTTCATAAATTAATGAAAGGATATTCTCTCTACCCTCTAAAGTTTCTCTTATAATAACTATATCAGGATTTTTTTGACCTATTGCTCTTAATATTCCTTCTCTGTATACTGTTGTTCCAACAAATAGAAATTCTTTTTTTAATTGTTTTTCAATGTACTCTTCTAATTGTCTAAAGCCAACTGCTAACAATATTTTTTCCATATATTTCAACACCTCCTTTATTTTTAGCATACTTTCTATACCTTATAGTTTAAGGTTTTTATATTATAGCTTAATCAATCATCATTATTTCATTTAAACAACTTAATGACAATTGTTTTTATGTTTTATACTGTCTTATGTTTTTAAATATAAAATAAGATTTTTTATTATATTCAAAACAAATAAAAAAAAAGCATTAGTTTTTACTAATGCTTACTAATGCTTTTTTTCTATTCTTTAATTGACTTATACTGGTCAATTAAGTCAACAATTTCTAAGGTTTCCTTGTATTTATTTTTATCCCACTCAACACTGCTAATTTTCTCTACAATTTCTACTATTAATTCTTTTTGTTTCTTTGTTAATTCATTGTCCCCAATAGTACAATTGTTGCTTAATACTAATGCTCCAAAAGATAACATTTCCTTCTCTTTTTCAATATCTGCAATTTTTAACAACATGCTCATTTCTACTTCCAAAGCATTTGCTAATTTTTCGATTATTGGGTAAGAAGGAGCTTTTCTTTCCCCTTTTTCCATACGATGAATATAACTTGCTGAAATACCAGTAATGTTCTCTAAATCTTTTAAACTGTATTCCTTTTTTTCTCTTAAGTATCTAATAATCGAACCGAAATTATCCTCAATTGCTCTTTCAGTACGATTTTGCATAACTCGTAATTTTCTGTTTAACTTATTAATTATTGTTTTAGCAACATTACCTTTAAGCGATTCAATAGCAAATTCGATTTCTTGAATATTTTCTCTTGTTTCATTGTCGTATGCATTATCTAACATACTTATAACCTTCAGCACATTTTTGTCGCCTGTTTTTTCCATGTCTTCTTTAAAAACTGTGTACCAATCTGACTTAATTATAGTACTTTCATTCATTTCTTTAACCATATCTTCATTTTTCATAACCCTAAACCTCCTTAGATGTGTAAAAATTAAAATTTTCATTATTTTTACTTCTTTTTTAAATAGAAACGATTTTCTTCCTTTTTTAATTGATACTATAATATTATATAATTTAATAATATTATTTATAAGATTGTTGTTAAGTAAATTAAAAAATATTTTTTAATTACTATGTAAATAACTTGACAAAAGTAATTTTCTCGATTATACTATTGACTATAGGCAATGAATAAATCTTATTGACTATAATATTATTAAAGGAGGAATTTACTGTATGACTGAATTTAAATTAACCAGAGGCACAAAAGAATTAATTAAACAAGCTATCCAAGAAACCCAGTCAAATAATCGTTATATTTTGTGTGCAAAAATAGCAGATACTGTTGAAAAAAAATATAATGGTTTAAACTTAGAATATCAATTAGAAAGAATGGGTATCGAATATACTGGGCAAATTTTACAAGCTATTGACACCTATTTCTACAAATATTTTAAAGCTTCTGACTTTAACCAAGTATAGATATTAAGAATCGGCTAATTCGTGGTGCGAATAATAAGGTTATCAAAGTTCATTTGTTGACTTACATGTATTGTAACAATTAATTAGACTAAAGTCAATAGCAATTATTTTATTTTTACGCAATTCTTAATTAAGTATTCACAAAACTTATATGAATATACACAATAATCAAAAAAGATTATTTTTTGGTTATTTTTATGAATAAATCAAATATGATATATTAATGGATTGCCTTTACCCAGATAATTTTGTAAAGGCAATTTGTTTAATTTATTAGAAAAAGAGGGGGGAGAAATGAGTAAATCAATACATGAAATAAAAAAATCTCTTTCTCAAAGAGATACTGAAGCCTTAAAATCTCTGTATGATTTTAGATGCTTAACTCAAAATCAAATATATGAGTTACACTATAACGAATCATTAAGAACTGGGCAAGAAGTATCTGATAATACTTGTAAGAAAAAAATCAGAGATTTTTTATCTTTAGGATTAATTAAAAAAACAGATTATCTCGATAGTGAAGTGTATTTTTTAACACCTTTTGGTATTGAATTTATTAGATATTGCTTTGATTTGCCTACTAATATTTATGATTCTCAAAAAAAAGTCGTTAAAAGAGGTTATTATACTGCTAAGGAACTGGAAGTATATCCGAAATACATAAATCATCAAATTAATTTAAATCAATTTGTTATTGAATTTAGCAGATTGAATCTTGAAGGTAATTATAAATACTATGATGAAAAGTATGTAAGTCAATACACTGGGATTAGACCTGATGGTATGATTACAATGTTTGACACAGACTTCTTTTTGGAAATGGATATGTCAACTGAAAGTAAAAGACAACTCTTTGAAAAGTGGGAGAACTACAGAAATTTTATTAATTCAAGAGAGTATTCCTACAAAGAAAGAAAAATAGTTGTTTTGTTTATTGTTGAAGGAGCTTTAAAGGATAATGACAGAGAAGATGAACAAATTAAACAGAAAATAGCAAATCGAGTAGAACTTATAAAGTATACCATTTATGAAAGGTTATTAGATAAAATAGATTCGGATTTTGATGTTTATGTAGGTTCAAAGGAACAAATTCTTAAGCTTTTACATGCCAAAATTGTTCCTCTTTTAAAAAGTAATTATGAATTAAATGATAAAATTAAAAAAGTGTTAGAAACTAAGCATGGGTTTACTTTAGCACATGGAGAAGCTCTTAAAAAAACTTTCCATGGAACTGAGTATGGTCTTTATATAAGAAAATTAACCGAACAAAATAATATTGTAGTTGAAAATAATAGAATACAAGAATTTTTGTTTGATGAATACTCATATAGCCCTGCTTCTGTACTAAGCAAAATTGCATATCTGGAAAAAAACAATTCGTATTTTAGAGCGAATTTCAAAAGAGATATATGTTATATTGTTTTAGCAGAAAGCGAAAAACAAATATATGATGATATAAAAATTGTTGATTTAATTGGTGTAAAAAATGTTTTTTTTACTACTATTGAAAGGCTCGAAACCTTTCCTTTTTACGAGGCGTTGTTTGCATTTGATTTCTTAGGGAATATTCATAGATTTACTAATAGTGGTCTAAGTGAAAGAATTTTTGAAAGAAATATGAGAAATTAAAACCTTAATTGCAATAAAGCAATTAAGGTTTTTTATTATATCACTCAATTTTGATAATAAATAGGGTCTATACTATTGCCAACCCAAATACCAAATCTACCTTTATCAAGAAGTGGTAAAAAAGTTTCTGATAGATATTTTGCAAATGGAAAACCGATACTTAAATTTTCTACATTTTCATCCATATCATATATTTTCTCTACATTACTATTATTTATTCTATTAGAAACAATTAGTTGTTGATTATTAAACTCTAATTGTATTTCATAATCTCCATTTACATCATACTCCCAGTTAATTTTCCAGATATTATTATTCACTTGAATAAAATAGTAACCATTTGAATTAAAAGTTCTTGATGGAATAAAATTGTTCATTCTTGACATGCCATAAAAAAATCTTGTAAATCCTCAAAAATGTTATGGGTAAATGAAGTAAAGTGTTGAAATATCATCAGTACTTAGAACTTTGTAACTTCACAAAAAGAAATAGGTATTTCAACGTTATCTACTTTTACTATAAAATATCTTTTATCTTCATACACTGCAAATAATATATCTTTACACTCTCTTTCTTCCATTTTTGTAGGTGCTTTATGGGATAATTTAATACGTCTTTTGTAATTTACTTCAATATAATCTCCAACTTTATAACTAAGTAAACTTCCCTCATTTTCCTTAGCAAAGTGTTCCATGACATAATCTCCCCAAGTTAAATCTCCGTAATTTGGTGCTGTTAAATTAAAAATTATTTCATTATCTCTCATTTATAACTGGCACTCCTTTCAATATTCATATCTCATTTTTACACAGTTTAAGTTTTATATCATTATATTAATGCGTTTGAAAACCTCGATAAAAGTTCTACTATATCATTTTTTCTTAAAATAGAATTATCCCACCTAATAGGTATATCATTTATTCCGTAATATATTCCAGCCAATCCACCAGTAACAGCTCCTACGGTATCAGTATCCTCACCTAAATTAACTGCCACTAAAACTGCTTCAGAATAATTATTGCTGTTTAATAAACACCACAAGCTTGCTTCTAATGTATCAACTACATACCCACTGCTTTTAATATCATTAATATTTAATAAGGATATGTCATTATTTAGTATTCTGTCAAAATGCATTAATTCATCAATTAATCCTTTTTTAGAATAGTAATCTATAATTACCTTCTTAGTATCCTCATATGCTTCTATTAATGTCTTATTGTTCAATAAGTTTAATGCAAATTCTACATATATGCTACATGCGATAGCTGACCTTATATGTAGGTGAGTAATAAAAGACACATCTTCTATAATTTCAAATTTATTTTTATTATAATTTTTTAGATAAAATGCTAAAGGAAGTATTCTCATTAAAGAACCATTTCCGTTATTCCATTCTGATTTTTCTTTTCCTTGTTCAAAATTATATCCTGAATTTATTCTCATGATAGCTTTTGATACTGAATGTCCTACATCAAAAGGTAATGTATTATTCGTAGTCCAATACCCATTATAATACCAATCACAAAATTTAGCTTTAATATCATCTATGTTATAACCATTGCAAAGACTTTCTATAAAACAAAATGTCATAGAACTATCATCACTCCAACTTCCTTTAGGTTGGTCGTGCTTTCCATACCCAATCATATCTCTAATGGGGTTTTTAGATAGTTCTTCTCTACTTAAAAATTCTACTGGAACTCCTAAAGCATCTCCGATACATAATCCAAGTATGCCAGAAAGAATTTTTTCATTAATATTTTTATTATTAAATATTATTTTGTAATAAATTTTTCTAAATATATTTTTCATAGTAAAATTCTTTCTTAATTATCAATTTCGTTTAACCTGATATTTGAAAACTTTACATGTTCACTACTCTGGTCAATTCCAACATACGAGAAACCTTCGATTTTTGATGCCACAAGAGTAGTTCCACTTCCAGCAAAAGGGTCTAATAATACACCATTTTTAGGACATATAAGTTTCACAAGATATCTCATTAATTCCAATGGTTTAACAGTAGCATGAAGATTATGAACAATAACCCTTTCACCACTATCTTCAAAGTAATCTAACAAATCTTCTGGTATATCACTTCTTTTATATAGTTTATTTTCTAACTCTATCAAATTCGAATTTATAATCTCTTTTTCTTTTTTGCTTAAATCACTTTTTAATCTTAATAGATTTTCTTGGTGAGTTCTTTCCTTCCTTGTTGCTTTAGAACAAAAGAAAAATCTATTAGCTCCCTTAAACTGCTCATTCAATTCTTCTGCTGTTTTTTCATCAAATACAATATTTGCAGGAAACCTTCCTTCTTCGTGAGGATTATATGACGTTGCATCGTAATGTCCATATATTCCATAAGCACCAGTTGTTGCTTTTTGATTACCTGTTACACCGTATTCAAATCTGTCACCATCTTCTCTTTTTATTCTGCAGGAATCAATATTAAAAGCTCCTGTTTCATGCTTTAATACATTTTTTACAACAGTTTTTTCTGATATAGGTTTTCTTGCTATACAAATTGGTTCATTGGCTGGCTTTAAACTTGTATTCCAACCATTCCACATTTCAGCTTCTTCTGTTTGAGGAATATTTTCTGTTTCCCCCCAGTTTCCACCTTGACCTTCATAAATACCATTCTTTCCACCTATGGGTCTTTGTCTTTTACTTAAAGGTCTTATTTTTCCGTATAATTTGTCAATTGCCTTAGAAATATTTTGACCTTTAGGCATACCTTGTCCATAAATCCAATTAAATAATCCAGTGTTACTTTGTTGGTCTATCATTCTTACAAATGCTTCTTGCTGTTCTTTATTTAAAGAATTTAAAAAATTTATTAAATCCTCATTACCATCATAGAATACGCTTAATTGGTCTCTAATTTCAAAGCCTGCATTTTCAATTGCTGTTGCCATTTTATGATAAGTTGAAGTTGCTGAGAAAGATAATAAATGTCCACCTGGTTTTAATACTCTAAAACATTCTTTCCAAAAATCAACATCATAGGCAATGCCTGTACTATCCCAATCTTTTTGCATAAATGATATCTCATAAGGGGGGTCTGTGGCAATTGCATGAAAAAAGTTATCAGGATATTTTTTTAAAACTTCTTTACTGTCGCCACATATAACTGTATTTAACTTCATTTAGTTACCCTCCTCATTAAAATATTTTTCAAAGTCATGTTTGAAATTTTTCTTAAAGTTTTTCTTTGCTATTTTAAAAATCTGTTCATCATTTTCAAAACAAATAAAGTTTCTTTTCGTATTTATTGCTGAAATAGCTGTAACTCCTCCACCACTGCATCCATCAAAAACAATATCTCCTTCATTTGTGAATGTCTTTATCAGGTCTTCAAAAATTGATATTGGCTTGGCTGTTTTATGCCCACCTTGTACAATACTTTCTGTATATTTTAATCTTTCTGCAATCCTAATCTCTTTTCCCTTTTTATTTATCTTTACTCCACGCTGATTATTAAAAATCCAATTTTTCCCTTTTCTATTCCATATAAAAAACTCATACGCACTTATAGGCATAATCTGCATATTAAATGGTGCAGGATTTGTTTTTTCCCAAACACCAATTCTTGAACTCCCTGTTTTTTTACCTAATTCTCTTTTTATAATGTCATCCACTTCTTTAAGCTGTTGCCATGAGCAAAAAACAATAATACTCCTACCATTTTTTAAAATTCTTACACATTCAGAAATGTATTTATCTAAATCAAATGATTTATCCCATTCACCATAATCCATTATGTCTTTATATGGTTCACCTTTTGTTTTTCTTGTATATTCTTTAATTGACTGAAAATTTGTTTTTTTACTTATTAAATAAGGTATATCTGTAAGTATCATATCTACAGAAGAATCAGGTATGTATTTAAACCCTTCAAACGTATCAATAAACATAAATTTATTTATTTTAACTATGCTAACACCTCCTGTTTTTTATACAGTTATTTTATAAACGGTATAATTTTCACTATTTATATAATATTTGTAATCATATAGTTTGATTATAGTCAATATTAATTGACAATTTGACTATTGTATATTATAATATGTATATAAGGTTTTGTTGGAAAATTTATGTTCTACAAAGTTTTATAAAATTAACGAATGAAAGGAGCTTTACTATGAAGACACTGATAACAGCTAAGAATTTCGAATTAACAGAGGGAATTAAGACCTATATTCAAGAGAAACTCAGCAAATTTGACAAATTTGTTACTAAAGAAACTACATCAAAAGTAGTATTAGAAATAAAAAAATATGGACAAAAAATAGAAATTACAGTTCCAGTAAATAATCGCTTTGTAAGAGTTGAAAGCATTGATGACTACCTATACGTTGCGATAGATATGGCAATTGATAAATTAAAAATTCAAATTGATAAGTACATTGATAAAATAAATGAAAGAGGAGATAAAACAATTAGGCGTGCTGATATTGACGAAGATTTTGATGAAGACGATGAAGACGATGAATTAAATAATTCTCCTAAAATAGTAAAAAGAAAAAGACTTGCTGTAAAGCCTATGAATGAAGAAGAGGCAATTTTACAAATGGAATTATTAGGACATCAAACGTTCATGTTCTTTAATGACTACACAGATTCAATGTGCTTAATCTATAAACGTAAAGACGGAAACTACGGAATAATTGAAGGAAATTAATAAACTAAAAAAATATACCCAGATATATGTGTCTGAGTATATTTTTTTAGTATTTTACTTATAAAAAATAAGTCTAAGTAGTATACTTATAATATAAAAATATCAGTGGATAGGTTATTTCCTAATATATACAAAATAATATTATTGAAGAGGTAAAAGATATGAGCAAATTTAAGGCTTATCATTTTTCATACAAAGGTATGTGTCTTGGAGGGAACATTATAGTTACCGCAACATCTGAACTTATAGCTTCTAAAACTGTAAAAGAATTTTTATTAAAACAAGGAAGCAATGCTGATAGTATAAAATTAGAAAAAGTATCACAAATAACTGATGGTAATGTGATTTTCAATGACAATGGCGATATGTAAGTAATTAAAAAAAGAGCTTTTAAAAGCTCTTTTTTTATATTAATTCATCTTCTTCATCTGACATGAAATCAAAATTACTAACTGAATTTTCATTATTTTCAGGTTTCTTAACTTGATTATTTTCTTCAAAATCTTCTTCGAAATTATCTGAGAATTCAGCGTCTTTTGACACAGTGACAGGTCTATCAATTGTTATAGGTTTCTTATTTCCCATTGTTGTTATTACATCTTTTATTACAACATTATTTGTTACTGTAGTTATTGGGTCAAGAACTACTACTTGCTCGATATTCTCATTTTTTCCTACTGGTTGAGATGTTTCGCTATTAATAATTTTTTTTGTTTTATCGAAAACTGTAGTAGTATAATCTGCTATCATCCTATCAAGTTCTTTATTTAACTCTTCTGGAATATATTCAATCTTGCCTACTCCTGGAGGCTGTATAGTGTTTTTCTGTATTATGCAATAAGTTATTTCCCCGAATTCTCTATAAATTATATCAGAAGGAGAAAAACGTGCTTCCATTGCTTCCGTTTCACGAATACTTTCATTTGGATATGCTATTTGCTGTATTCCGTAAATCGGATTAAACTTAGCTCTTGAAATACCTTTCTGAATAGTCTTTTTAAGTATCTCTCCAAATTGGTCAGAATAGTATTTAGCATCAATAGCATTGCCACCAGGGAATATTATTATATGTCTCGCATTGGTAGAAACCAATTCAACGAAGTTTTTACCATCTTGTCCTCCACCCATTGCCATAAGTGCTCTATTCTGTGTAGCAAGGTGACACCCAACACGATAGGAACGACCTTGTGTAAGCATATCTCCAAAACCTGGATTAGAATATGTTTGAAATTCGTCTATATATAAAAAGTGTGGTCTTCTTGAATCTTCAGGTGCTGGTCTTTTAAATACTGCAGATTGAAAGTTAAGTATTAAAAAATAACCAAGGAATCTACCTAAGTCCCTTAAAGCACCTTGAGCTGTCGCAATTGCAATAACACCACCTTCTGCAAGGTGTTTTTGAAAATCTATATCACTCTCTCCATTCTCAGGATTTAATACTTGTCTTAAATGGGTATTAGACGTTATTTTAGCAATTTGTGAACGAAGTCCAGAGCAGTGCTCATATGTTTTTGATTTTTCATTAAAATATTCATTTAAAAACCATGATGCTATATCAGCATTTTCCTTTGCTATTGCTTCAGTTTCAGCGTTTAATCTTGAAAAGCTTGTAACCATTTTCCTACCTACGCCACCAGAATTCTGAACAAGTCTTGACAATTCGATTAATGTAGCCTTATTTCCCATCAATCGCTTTAACACTTTTAATGAATTTCTTATTAACTGTTCATTCATATCTTGAAAAAACTGAGGTGAATCTGGATTTAACATTTTAAATGTTGTAGCCATATTTTCTATAACGTCATCTTCGTAACCAAAAAATGGATTAAAAGATGGACATTCTGGCAAAACTGGATTAAAATACACTACTTTCCTCTTATAGTGTTTTGCCATTGCGTATACTTTTTCTGCAAGGTCAGCTTTTGGTTCTATTACTGTAATTCCACATTCATGATTTTGCATATCTTGGTTAATCATTGGTAATAATATCTGTGATGTCTTACCACTACCTGTAGGTCCTAAGATAAGCATATGCAAATATCTGTCTTTATGAGGAATCACAACAGGTTTATTTGTATCTTTATTAATGCATAACTGAATATCTCCTTGTTTTGTTTCACTTGCTGGTGTTTTAATATGAAGCTTTTCTAAAATTGAGTTTTCATAAATATTGTTTAAGACTTCTTTTACTTCGTCTTTTCTTAATAAATAAACACTCCCTAACAGGAATGCGAAGTTTAAAAAATAACTTAATCTAAAAAAACTATTGGTTTTTTCTACCGCATCAAATGAATTAGCCATACTACACATTACATGATTTACTGATGACAAAACAAAAATTACTATTGCTATTTTAAAGATTTTAAATCCTGATTTTTTCTTATCTTCTTGAACAAAGTCTTTAAGAATACCAAATGCTAAAAATATCATAAAAAATAACATTAATGTAATCATGTATTTGCTTTTCATAAATAAATACACAGACAAGAAGTTTGCTATTTGTAAAGAAAATAATACAGTTATAATTGTAACAAAATTGTTTCCAAGTGTATTAAAAATTGATTTATCATTTTTTTTATCGCTCATTTAATCCCCCTTTTCTTTTATCTATTATTTTTTTAATTCTAATTCACGAAATTCTTTCCACTCTCTTAAAGTTAAGTATGGTTTAATATCATAATGTTCTACCATATCAATTTTATATAATTTAGCACTACCATCTTCATATACAAATATGTTTGCATAGAATTGTTCATTATCAACTTCAAATCTTATTTTTTCTACATTAGTAACTAATGGATAATCGCTTTTTACTTTTGCAAGAAGCTCTTTATCCGTTTCATTAGTTTTTTCTATAATTCTAACTTCTTCTAAGTCAAGTATTGGATTCAAGCTTTCATTATATAAAATAATGTTAGGTCTTGCTCCTGGATGACCTACTAATACACTTATAAGTAAATTTTCAGTATCTTTTATAGCATTTATAACATTTGTCGCACCATTTTCTTCTAAAACAGGTAAAGATATTAAAAGAGAACCTTCATAATACAATTGCTCTAATAAATACTCATTGTTTTCTAAATTATAAGTATTAATTGCTTCTCCTAACTTTTCTGTTCCTTCTTTAAATTTAAGTTGTCTAAATAACATTCTTACTTCATTTTCAATTGACAATGCCATAGATTCTGACAATATTTGTCCTTCTTTATTAACTGGAACAGAATATTCTCCATTGTTTTTCTCAATATCTTCTTCTAAATTAGTTTTTGGAGTATCATTTGTTTTATCTACTTCTTCTTTTTCATTTTCTTGTTCACTTCTAATAACTTCATCATGGTTTTTAGATTCATTCATTTTGTTTTTTATATTAAGCGATAAGAAAATACTAAATATTAAACTTATGATTATTCCGATAAATAGTAATACAATCCACATGTTTTTTTTCATAACATCCCTCACTTTCTTTAATTAATTATAACAATCCAAATTGTTGTTTAAAGTTAATATATGTTTTATAAAGTTTTATTATCAACACTTGACATTTTTGCATAATAAAAAAGCTATTAGATTAATCTAATAGCTTTTCATTGTTTAGTATGTTTTAAAAAATAAATTCAAGTTTTTCTTTATATTTTAATCTTGCTGTTTTATTGCCAGAACTCAATACAAATGGAATTTCTCTTGTAATCTGACCATCTAAAAGAACTTTCATATCACCTTCTGTTATTATGCCACCTTTGATTATTTTTTTAAGGTTAAAATTACAACCTTTATTATAATCAGTACAAAGGTAAAAGTTTTTAGCATTTATAACATCTTTTCCACATTTAGGGCATTTGCCTATAATTTCAAAGTTATTAGGTTCTTTATCTGAAACAGCTTCTTTATTCTCTTTATTCTCTTTATTTTCTTTATTCCCTATATTAGTATTTGTATTATTAAATACTACTTCTAATTTTCCTTCTTCATTAATTTTTAATTTTGCTTTATCTGTCCTACCAGTTTTCCATGTAAACTCCATTTCCTTAGTTTCTTTACCATTAAGGAGTTTTTTTAATTCAGTCTTGCTAATATTTGCACCTGAATACTTTTTGCCTACTATAAAATCACATGTTTTCTTATAATTTGTGCAGAGATAAAAACTTTTACCTTCAATTACATTGCTTCCACATTTCGGACATTTCCCCATAATCTCAGCAGTTGAATTACCTTGAACGGTTTGGTCTATGCTATCAATGTAATTTTTAGTTTCAACTCTTGTATACTCTAACATTTCATTAAAGAATTGTTTTATATTATATTTTTGGTCTTCCATTTCTGAAAGTTTTATTTCCCATTTAGCAGTTAACTCAGGTGATGCTATATCTTTTCCTGAAAGTGCTTGAATTGATTGTATCCCGTAAGTTGTTGCATAAAATAGCTTTCCTTTTCTTTCAACCATTTGTCTGCCTACAAGTTTTTTAATAATTTCTGCTCTTGTAGATGATGTTCCAAGTCCTGCAGTTTCTTTTAATATATTTTTCAATTCATCGTCATTTATAAATTTACCTGCATTTTGCATCGCTTGTAATAATGAACTGTCATCATATCTTTGAGGTGGTGTTGTTTGTTTTGTGTTTAGCTTCAAGTCTTTAACTGTGACAGTATCACCTTTTTTAATATCTGGCAATATTTTGTCATTGTCTATTGACTTATACAAAACAGTGTAACCTTTATCCACAACTACTTTCCCTGTGCTTTTGAAAAGCTCTTCATCAACTTTAGTTACAATTGTTGTTTTATCAACAATGTAAGGGTCTAAGAATATTGACAAAAACCTCTTAACAACAAGCATATACACATTTAATTCTTCCGTAGACAATGAGCTAAGATTTGGCTTAACCATTGTTGGAATAATAGCATGATGGTCAGTTATTTTTTTGTTATCAACATATTTTTTGCTTCCTAAAATTTCATTAATATGTTTTTTATTAGAAAGAACTTTTGTAACATAGTCTTTCACTTCTGAAATTTCTTTTAAACATTCAAGATGTTTTGGTACTTCACCAACCATTGCTGTTGGCAAGTATCTTGATTCTGTTCTTGGATAAGATAAAAGCTTTTTCTTTTCATAAAGCACCTGTGCTATTTCAAGTGTCTTGTCAGCAGTGTATCCATGCACCTTATTAGCTTCTTTTTGAAGTTCTAACAATGAGTGCAACGTAGGAGCGAAGTTTTTCTCTTGTTTTTTATCAACAGATTCTATGACTCCATTTTTAGATAACCCCTTCATAATTTTTTCGGCTTTCAATCTATCTAATATCTTTGTTTCATTCGTTTCTTTTTCAAACCAAGTTCCAGAATATTTATCAAAGTTAGCTTCAATTTCCCAAAAATCAGTAGGTTTAAAGTTTTGAATTTCCAATTCTCTGTTTACAATTATTGCAAGAGTTGGTGTCATTACTCTTCCCACAGGAATTAATGCTTTTGTTTTTAAGGAAATTGCTCTTGATAAATTCATTCCCATTAGCCAGTCAAATACTGCTCTATATTGAGCTGAAGCTTTTAAACAAACTAATGATTTATCTTTATCATCTATAAGATTATTTAATGCCTTTTTTACTGTTTCTTCAGTTGTATCAGAAGCCCAAAATCTTTTTACGGGTATTTTACATCCTAATGTTCTATATAGACTATAAAATATTAATTCTCCTTCACGACCTGCGTCACATGCATTTATTATATAATCATATCCTCCTGTTGCTATTTCATTTTGAATTTGATTATATAAAGTTTTAGCATCTTCTTTTACTTTATATTCAAATTTATCTGGAATCATTGGCAATGCTTCTAAGTTCCAAGGTTTACCCCATTTAGTATCATATTCTTCAGGCGATTTAAGTTCAAGTAAATGCCCCCTAAGTGCCATAAATTTTATATTATCAGGATATGACATACTATCATAAACCTTTTGTATGTCCTTCATTAAGCTTGGTTTTTCTGCAAGTAATAATGCTTTCAATATGTTCTACACTCCTTTGCTATTTCTTTATGTCATTATACCATATTTATGCTTTATTGTAAATTATTTTTTACTAATTATTATGTTTAATACATGTTGTTAAACATTAATTTTATAAAGCATTATTTTGCCTTTTAAATCGTTTTTATTTATTAAATAAGGATTTATTCGAATTAACGTTATACCTTTGCCTAAGTCAATTTTAATCGTTTATAAACCCGAATTTATTTAGTGGTAATACTGTGAATATAGCTTTGCCTTGTATTTTGTTTCTTTTTACAAATCCCCATACTGATGAATCCTCAGAATTGTTTCTATTATCTCCTAACACGAAATAACTTCCTTCTGGTATAGAGATTTTAGGATACTCATAAATAGGCTTTTCTAATAAATAATCTTCTTCAAGTGGAATATCATTAATAAAAACTATACCTTCCTTAATTTCGATTTCTTCATTTGGTAGTCCTATTATCCTTTTTTGATAAACAACAGTTTCATCTAATGGATACTTAAATGAAATAATGTCTCCCCTATTATAAGAATCTATTTTTCGTTGATAAACAACTAAATCTCCTACTTCCATTGTAGGTAACATAGATTCAGAAGGAATAACTCCTAAAAAGAAAAAATAAGTTAAAGCGATTAGTAAAATAAAAATTCTTCCATAGCGAATCATTAAGCCTTTCATTCGAGAAAACAAAGCTTTTCTAAACTCATTGTCAAACAAATCTTTAGTTTTCCATTTCATAGAAACTAACCCTTTCTTATAAATTTTACCTGTCAAAAAAGTTATATTGTAAACTCCTACTATGTTTATTTCTATTAATTATATGCTATAAATTTTAAATAAATAAGTTTTCATTTTCTTTCTAATACTGTTTTATATAAAAAGACAGCCTGTATTGGCTGTCGAATTTGCTAATTAATATTTTCTATAATTTTCTCTTTGATTTTTGAATTTCTTACAGTATTGTCATCAACTGTTATTGAATTATCTAACACTTTCTTTGAACCTACAACTACAACTGTCTTTTTTGCTCTTGTCCAAGCTGTATATATTAAATTTTTATTGAGCATAAGTGCTTGAGAATCATGAATTGGCATTATTACTATAGGAAATTCACTACCTTGGCTTTTATGTATTGTTATTACATAAGCTAATAAAAGTTCTTCTGCTGTAAATTCGTCATATTCAACAATTTTATTATCAAAGTCCACTTCCATTTTTAAATCGTCATTATCATCTCTATAAATAGCTGTTACAACTCCAACTTCACCATTAAATACTGTTAATTCATAGTTATTAGTAGTTTGGATTACTCTATCCCCCACTCTAAAAAATGTTGTTTCATTTATTTTCATTTCACTTTTAGTATTTGCAGGTGGATTAAAGGTTTGTTGCATTATCCTATTTAAATTATGAACTCCTAAATCGCCTTTTTTCATAGGTGATAATATTTGTATGTCCGATAACGAATATAATCCATTATCAACAAATCTTTTTACACATTCTATAATGGCTTTCTGAGTTTTTATTCTATCTGTTCTTTCTATAAAATAAAAATCTTCTTTCTTAGCGTCAAATGACAACCCATCTTTATCTGTAGTTTTTATGCCTTTTATAATTTTATGAGAATTCATTACAATTTGGCTTTCTTTTGCTTGCCTGAATATTTCATTTAATGTTGTAGTTGGTATTTTGTTAGAATTTATTAAATCTCTTAATATTAATCCAGGACCTACGGATGGGAGTTGTTCATAGTCACCCACAAATAAAATTCTTGTATTTTCATCTGTAGCTTCTAACAGTTTAAAAAATACATATGCATCAATCATAGAACTTTCGTCTATTATTAAAAAATCTCCTTCAATTTTATCGAGTTGATTTTCAACATCAAAACCATTTAATTTAATTAGTCTATGTATAGTTTGTGCATCCATGTTAGTAAGTTCAGTCATTCTTTTACTTGCTTTTCCTGTAGGGGCTGATAAATTTATCAGTGCTTGAGGCTTTACATACTTTATGCATTGAATTATTGTATTTATAGTTTGAGTTTTTCCAGTTCCAGGGCCTCCTGTAAGAATGCTTAGTCCATTTTGTAAAGACATAAATACAGCTTCAACTTGTTTACTTGCTAACTTTAACCCATAAGTTTCTTCATACTTATTTATAAATTCTTGAATTTGGTCTTTTGAACATAATGGAAGGTTAGGTTCTTCAATAATTCTTTTTAAAGTTTTTACTATTTTATTTTCAATAATGTGTGAACTTTTAAGATAAACACATTCTCTATATTTCTTATCTTTTTCAATTACAATTTCGCCATCAGTTATCAGTATTTCTAATGCTTCATTTATTAATGGCAAAGATATATTCTTTGATTTTTCATCTTTATATGCACCATATTTATCAAGGAATTCAGGAAAACTATGAAGCAATTTATCCTTATATACATATAAATCACCTTTGCTTTTAGTTGCAATTCTAAGATAATAATTTAATCCTTCTTTAATTCTTTCTTTATTATCATATGGTAAGTTTAAATTCTTTGCAAATTTATCTGCAATTAGAAATCCTAATTTTTTATCTTTACTTAAACAATAAGGATTTTCTTTAATTTTAATAATTGCTCCGTCTTTATATAAGTCATAAATTTTAGTAGCAACTTTATAGCCAAACCCATTACTCAATACAAATATTGACACATCTTCCATTCTATTATTTTCAGAAATTTTTTCATGAATTTTCTTAGCTTTTTTTTCGCCAATTCCAGGAATTTTCATTAAATTCTCAAAACTTTCCTCTATTTTAGAAATAGTGTCTTCTTTATAATAATCAACAATTTTATCTGCTGTTTTATTTCCAATTCCTCTTACAAATCTTGTCAAAAATGATTTAATTCCCTTTAATGATTGTGGCAATATCCTTTTATTATTTGTTAATTTGAATTGACAACCAAAAGTTTTATCATTAACCCAATAACCTTCACCTTCAAATTCATCTTCTTCAAGAACTGATAAGAAAAAACCAACCATTACTAATTCTGATGTTGGCAAATAAGTATATGGATAACTTATCCAACGACCTTCAAGAACTGTATACCCTGTTTCTTCATTTCTATATCTGATTTTTTTAATTTCGAATTTGACATTAAATGAAATTATTTGAGCAGATGAATTTAATACCTTTTTATATGATTTTAAACTAAATTGTTTACCATGCTTTTCATTGTCAGTCCAAGTGCCAAATCCTTCAAACGTATCTGAAATGCTAACAGAATTAAATTTCCCTACAACTACAGTTTCTTTTGATGTGCTATTAAAGCCTTCAACTAAGAGAACTTCTAATACGGAATATCCACTTTCATTGTTTCTAAATCTTATCTTTTTAACTTCAAAATTAACTGTAATTTCTAATTCTTTTTCTGCCAGCAAAATCATCATCTCCTGTCTTTTTTTACTTCCGATTTTTCCGAATTAACAATAACTGGTGTTTTACATATTACTTCAACTACTAAATATTCTATATTTTTCACAACATCTAAATATAACTCTACCACTAAAACATCATTTTCTTTTTCGTCTTTAGCAGATGTTATTAGTTGTGTGAAACTTAAGCTGTTTTTCGAAGATATGTCTGTTTGATTGATTAATAAATTATCTTCTGCCTGTGCATTTTTTGAAGATATATCTGTAGGTCTACTTATTTTCCTTAATGTTTTTATTGTTTTCTTCTTATCTGTAAATAATACTTTGTTATTATCTTCAATACCATAAACAGTTTTTTTTGAATTTTCTTCTTTTATAGTTTTTTCATATGTTCCTACTAAAGGGTCAACTGCAAATTTAAATTGTCGTACAAGTATTGGTATGTCCATGTCATAAAAATCCATTTGGATTGTTTCTGATTTTTCTTTGACATTGTAATTCAAGTACACGTCTAAAGTAAACTTATTAGTTCCCCCAAAATTAGACATATATTTATTTAATATTTTATACCCTCTTTTGTTCGGAATGCTTAGTATCTTTAATGGTCTATATATTCTTCCTATCATAAACCATCTCCACCTCCAATTTTTTTATATACTATACAAACATAATATCAGACTATTACACAAATGTCAATTTTATTTTACAAAAATATTTAATTTTTAACGTCAAACATAGTCAAACCATTTAGGGGTTTGACAATAGTCAATAATGTATTAAAATAAGTCAAACTTAATGATAAAAAGTAAACATACATTTATGAAGGGAGGATAATAATTGAGTAAAATAAAAGTTTTAATTGTAGATGATGCATATTTTATGAGAAATCTACTTAGGAAAGCTTTAAAAGAAGCAGATTATGAAGTTGTCGGTGAAGCTAAAAATGGAAAAGAAGGAATAACAATGTATTTCGAACTTAAGCCAGATATAGTGACTATGGATATTAATATGCCCGATATCAGTGGTATTGAAGCAACAAAACAAATTTTATCCAAAGATTCAAAAGCAAAAATTATAGCTGTTACTGGCAATAGTGATGCAGAAGTTAAAAAGCAAATTATGGAAGCAGGAGTTAAGGATTATTTAAGTAAACCATTTCAACCAGCATTCCTATGGAATAAGTTAGAGAATATCTTAAATGAAGAAGAAATTGTAGTTAGTAATGAAATAAAAGAAAATAAATCATCAGTAATTTCAAATCAAGAAATTGAAGATAATTTTGATGACATGGAATTTGAGATATTAAATAAGCCAGATGAAAGTAAAACAAAAACATTAGTAATTGAAAATAGTGAAGATATCATTGAGTTCCCTGAAAATTTTAAGCAATCTGAATCAAATCTTTTAAATGAAGAAAATGTAAAAAAAATTGAAGAAGAGAAAAAGCTCGAAGAAGAAAATATAAGGTTAGATAAAGATACTAAGACTGAGAAAATCGAAGTTTCTAAAATCTTATATGAAGAAAAAAATGAAGAAATTATTTTGAGTGAAAAAGATAAATATTCTGAAGATAAAACTCAAATAAATCAATTTAACGATAAAGAAGACATCGTTAAAAATACAAATAGTAATCCCTTTAGTTACATTAACATTAAGCCACCAAGAGGTAAATTCCAACGGAATGATTACCAAGCTAATGACGACTCAGACGATATAGAAGAACCTGTATTGAATGTTTCAGAAGATGATTACTATAATAATAAAAATAATAAAAATGGAATATTCAACAAAGTTAAAAAATTATTTAAAAAGTAAAAAAATATAGGAGGATGAAAAAATTATGAATAATTTAAAAGCTTATGAAAAATCAATGGATAAAAAAGAAATATTAAAAGGAATGGTAAAGGTAGTACAACATGATGAAAAACTTGATAGTGATATCTTAATGTTAGACCTTGAAGGTGTAAAAGGTATTGTATTAAGAGAAGAAGTAGACCTTGAAGTTGAATGGAAATCATTGGTTGGATTTTTAGGAAGAGATATTAACTTTATTGTTAAATCAATTGATAAAGAAAACGGAATAGTTTATTGCTCAAGAAAAGACGCACAAGCTATCCAAAAAGAAGAAATTGTTTCAAGATTACAAGAAGGTGAAGTGTTTAAAGCTCAAGTGATAAATATTCTTAAATATGGTGCTTATATAGAAATTGAAGGCGTAACTGGATTGCTTAAAAATGTCGATTTCGCAGAAGACTACACTACTATCTCTGAAATTTTAAAAGTTGGAGACAGCGTTAATGTGAAATTAAAGAAAATCTCAGCAAACGAAAGATTAATATTTGAATCTGTTGAAAAATATAAAAACCCAACCATAATGGGATTCAATATGTTTGAAAAAGACCAAGTTGTTCTTGGAGTTGTAAGAAATGTAAAGCCTTGGGGAGCTTATGTATGTATAGCACCAGGTCTTGATGCTCTTTGCCCTATCCCAGGAACTGGCGATATTGAAGAAGGAACAAAGGTATCATTCAGAATTACACAAGTTAAATCTGATGATGAAAGAGTAAGAGGAAAAATAGTAAGAATACTCTAACAAGAGTGTAGTAAAGGCAGAGGGATTACTCTTTTCTGCCTTTATTACAATAATTTATAAGATGAAAGGAGCGTTAATTGATGTATTTAAGAGAAGACCAAGATTATCATGTTATACCTGCTGATTTAAAACAAACATTTGAAAATAAATTTAATTTAAACATCGGCAAAAATGAAATAATTAAAATGAAAAATAATAACGTAATTACTGACAGAGATATAAAGATTGCTAAATTTTTATTTCAATTTAAATTTGCTACAATAAGCCAAATATATAAAGTATTAAATGAAGACAAGACAAAAGTTAATTTAAAAAACAGGCTTGATAAGCTTGTAAAGTATAGAGTTTTAAACAGATTTATGCTTTCCGATATAGAACAAGATAAAGTAGAACAAGATGCTTTTTCGATTTATTGTCTTGACTTAGGTGGAAGATATTTGTTAGCTCATTATTCTAATGAAGATACTACTGATTGGTACAGCACAATAAACATGAAAAGCTCTGAAATTATAAGTAAAAACTTATTAACAACAGAAATTTTTCTTAGAATAGCAGAAACTTGCCCAGATAAATTAAATCACTTTACTATAGAACCAGAATATAGAGTTGGCAAGAAAAATGTAATACCTTCTTTTGAAATGTGTATGGATGTTGGAAGTTCTAAAAGATACTTTATTGGAGAAGCTGTAAGGGATTATGATTTTCCGATTTATGCAAGAGAAAAAATTGCTAAACTTGAAAGCTTTTTAACAACAAATGCATGGAAAAAATATTTTTATGATACAGACCAACCACCTATACTATTTGTATTTGCAGATAGTGACTTCTCTGTTTTAGAATATAGTAAGATGGTAACTGAAACTTCTGAAATCAAAAATTTCAGATTATCAACAGATGAAAGAATTCAAAAAACTTTATATGAAACTGGTGCTTTCTTGAAATATTTGCCCGACCAACAAGTTTTACAAGAAATAAAAGCAGTTACATTTAAACCAAATTAATTATATAAAACCCTGTTATAGCGTTTACTTTATAACAGGGTTTTATTAATTTTTAACATTTTATCTAATTATCAAATTCAATTCTAATAATTATTATTCAAATCCAGTTTAATGTGTGAAAAATATTATTTCAAATAATAAAGTAGAAACTAAAGTTACTCCACCAAGCAATGCAGTACATATTAATGACGTAAGAATTCCAGTAATTGTTCTTCTACGCATAATAGGGTGACTTGGCATTGATGCTAATTGTATCATATGATATATGAAAACCAAAACTGAAGTAAGTGCTCCAAATGCGGATATTCCTGCAATTATGTATCTTCTTTCAACCATAAGTTCTCTCCAAGCTTCGGGTAATTTCGGATAAACTCTACCATTTGCAAAAGCTATTGTTGTCAACATTAGCGTAAATGTTATTATTAATATAATAAGTCTAATAAATTTATCTAATTTTAAGTAATTCTTCATAATTCAACTGCCCCCTCGTTATATTTTATCTTTTTTTAGATTTCTTTTATCATAATGCTTTTTCTGCTCATTTATTCTATTTTTAATGTTAATCTGTTTTTATATTTACATTATGTGTAAATAATAATTTACATATATAAATTAGTATGGTATAATATATTACCGCAAGATTTGTTGTGTCGTTATAAATTCAAATTTACTAACTAAAATATAAAAAAATATAAAATAGGTAAGAAAAACTCTTTAATTATGAAAGGAAAAAAATATATGGCAGGAAAAGTATGGTGTATTGACGGTGTTGATGCATCTTTTAAAGAAACAAATGTTAACAGATTGTTTGAATTATTAAAAAACGAAGGGGAAAATATAAGAAAATTATCTTATCCTAATTACAAGAGCAATGCTTCAATGCCTGTGCAAATGTATTTAAATGGTGAGTTTGGTAGTAATGCTAATGATGTAAACCCTTATTCAGCTTCTACTTTCTATGCAGTTGATAGATATGCAAGTTATAAGTCAGATTGGGAGAGTTTCTATAAAGAAAACAATTCTAATATTATGTTATTAGACAGATACACTACTGCAAATATGATTCATCAGGCTTCGAAATTTAATAATTCAGGTGAACGTGAAAGATTTCTTGACTGGTTATGGGATTTAGAATTTGTTAAAATGGGACTACCTATTCCCGACAAAGTAATATTCCTTGACATGCCTCCCGAAGTTGGACAACATGTAAATAAAAATAGAAATAATAAAATTACAGGAAAAAGTGATAAAGATATTCATGAAAAAGATTTAGACTATATGAAAAAATCTTACGAAAATGCTATTTGGGTTGCTGAGAAGTACAAATGGATTAAGGTTTCTTGCATTAAGTCTAAAAATTTTAATTTACTACCTAACGATATGCCAGATAATCTAAAAACTAAAGAAGAAATGTTAAAAGAGATTTATGAAAAAATTAAAATTGCTTAGTAAAGTTATTACAATATATTAAATGAAAAATGTAAAATATAATTGACAATAACCTGTAATTGTAGTATTATAATATTAATCAAATCTTAAAGGAGTTATTTGAAAATGCAGGAATTACATTTTAAAAATTATATTATTAATGTAAGTAAAAATACTATTTTAAAAAGGTTTATCTTCTTTATTTTGGGGATATTAATATCATTCTTTATATATTAGTAAAAGAAAATAGCCGAAAGGCTATTTTTTATGTAGTATTTTATATTTGTAAATTATACTTGACAAATATAGTTATTTGTGATAGGTTTTAAATATAAGTAAGTAAATAATAATAATATAGTTTACTTTAAAACAGGAGGATAAAATTAAATGAATCATAATGAACTTAATGAATTTGATGAATATAAAAAACTATTAAAAGAAGCAAAGGATTCTTTAAATGAAGCTTTAAAAACAGGATATAATACTGAAATTGCAAAAGGAAAAATCGATTTACTTCCAACGGATACTGAAGAACAAAAGGAAAATAAAAAAACACTTTTTAATGTATTAAAAAGCATACCTTATAAGAGTAAGATTGAAAGTTTGTCTTATTTAACAGATATGGGATTAAATATTATCGATGAAGATGAATTAGTTGTTTCAAATAAGATAATGGATATTTTAAATGAAAAAGAACTTAGAGTTTCGCATTTAGCAGAACTAACTGGAATACCACGACAAAACATTAATGCTGTTGTTAAAAATAAAATGAAGCCAGGCATTGATTTTGCTTTAAAAGTAAGTTATGTATTAAACATACCTGTTGAAGATTTATTTATACTAAATGATAATGCTTGGGTTGCTCCATACAAGCCAGACAAAGATAGTACATTATATGTTGATATTGTGGATATGGAAGTTATAGATAATAGAGTAAGAAAAAGTAAAATTGCTAATAATGGATACGAATATTTTCATAAAAAGACAAATGAATTCATTACTAAAAATGATAAAGATTTGCTTCAGAAAGAATATGTTGAAAAAAATAAGGTTCAAAAGATTAATGAGATGAAAGAAGAAGATACTGATAATGAATTATCTCTTAATCAAATTAATTCACAAGCTATTGAAGAATTAAAAAATGAGTTTAATAAACAGTATACTAAAATATATAATAAATTAGGTAAAACTGTTAAACCGTATAAATTATAAAAAGGTGGTGATAAGTCATGAGTAAGATTAAAAATTTATTATTTAAAGTTAATACATTAAAATTGCATAAATTAATATTCACGAATTTAGGAAGCGATATTCTAATGATTACTCTTGGCTTATTATTTGGATATTTCGTCAAATGTAATAATTTAGGTTTGTAATTAGTTCTTGAAAATAAAACAAAAGTAGTCATCAATATTTCTGATGACTACTTTTGTTTTATTTTCATAAAGTTTATATTTTTCAATTTTTAATAATATAATAAACAAATATTTAATAAAGGAGTTATAAAACATATTTCAAGTTGTTGAAAAAGGTTAAAAATCGAATTTAGAATGTAAATTAATATTTACAAATTTCGACAAATATGATATAATAATATTACAAACACTTGGAGGTAAACAATTTAGATGAATTACAAAACACATGTTTTAGGAGGTATTAGCTCAGGATTAATTACAACTCAAATTGTATTTAATTCAACGGAACTTATTAGTAAAGAAAATTATATATTTATTAGTTCAGTAATTATAGCAAGCTCAATAATTGGTTCACTTTTGCCAGATATTGACCATATGAAAAGTTATATTGGCAGAAGATTCATAATACTATCATTCTTAATAAATAAAATATTTGGACATAGAGGAATTACTCATTACTTTATACCATGTATTATATTTATATGTTGTTTGTTTTTTATAAATCCTTTATTGGATGAAGCTATTCAGCCAATAGCGTTCTATTCTACTATAGGGTTAGCAATAGGAATATTTAGCCACTTATTATTAGATTATTTAAATAAATTTGGCATAAGGAATGGTGGAATTATAGAATCTATTGTTTCAATAGTAATCATTGTAGGTACTGTAATGATACTCTATCCGAACAATTTTAATAAAATTATAGAGATTGCTTATAAAGTAAAAAATATTTTTGTGTCATAGTTGACTATAGTATATAAAAAAAGCCAGTACACTAAATATAACAGTTGACTTTTGTCAGATTGGTATTTATAATAACTATAGGGAAAATTGCTGTTTAGTATATGCTAAAAGAAAATGTACTTAACATATGACAATAGTCAATAAAAAATCATAGTATACTAAAATCAATATTGACAATAGTCAAATAAAAAAGTATAATAGACATATACATAATGGCATGGGAAAAATAAACATTAATTAAAAAACATAAAAGGAAGGTACTACCCAATGATTAATCACAAAAACAACTATTATTTCATTAAACCCCTTGGATTATCTGCAAAAGATATGGAATTTAATGTATACAATTCCGAAGGTCGCTTTATAGGCACTAATATAACAGGAATTGAAAAGACATTATTTGATACAGAAGATGACAGATTAGAATTCGAAGAATTCATAGATACAGAATGTCAAAAGTCTGAATTCAAAATAAAGTTTTTAAAAGAATATAAAGATGTTATAGAAAATGCGAAATTATTAAATTTAGATTTGGGACAAGTAGTATTAACAATGGATAAAAAGTGGGGTTTCCCAAAACATGTTACTAAAGGAATTTTAAATTTATACGTATAATTTATATACCCTGGAAAAAGGCTACCGCTAATAGCCTTTTTTTATTTTTATCCCATTGTTAATCACTCTTGCTTATTTACCCTAATATATAGATTCGAAACATTTTTTTTATTTTCAGGGTACAAAATAAAAAAATTAATTTTTTAAAAACAATTTGTGTAACTGTTTATTTGCAATATAACTGAAATAGTTCCCTCGCCTAAAAATTGACACAAAAAAATAATTTATTTGCATAGCCACAGCATAATAAATTATATATAGTAGATATATAATCTTATCGTTGGCAACTGGCTACCATGGAAATTTTATTCTTTAGGCCCTTTAGCTTTGTGTCACTATCTTTCAACAGTTTTACCTTTTTCAATTTTTAAAATATATTAATATTCGCTTAACAAAATTATTATATTATAATTTTCTTTAAAGTGCAAGTATTTTTTTTGTTATTTACAAGTTATTTATTTTACTAATTATTTATTAAAAACTCTGAGATTTAATATTAGATTCTGATTCTGTATTATTTTATATCTTTATATATAATAAACATGTTTTCGAACTTGTTATACATTTTACTGAAACCTTCTTTGAAAGTCAATTAGTAATATATGGCATGTTTTGCTTTATACTATATGTAAATTTATATTTACAAATAAAATCAAACATGCTATAATGTTAATTGTTTACAAGTTAAATTGAAAATAATGTAAAGGAGTAAATATGTAAATGCAAAAAAAATGGACATACTCCCCTAAAAATATAGATACCCTTATGAAAAATCCGAGACTGACAGGAATTTCTGATACTTCATTAAAAATATTATTAAATAGAGGGATAGATACTGTTGAAAAAATAGAAAATTTTATGTTTAATGGGCTAAATAGTTTTTACGATACAAGACTAATGAAAGATGCAGAAATTGCAGTTAAAATTATAATTGATAGCATAAAAAATAAAGAAGAAATTGTAATTTATAGCGATTATGACTGTGATGGTATTTGTGGTGGAGCTGTTGGTGTAAGACTATTAAAAGGATTAGGAGCTGTAACACATGTTTATACTAATAACCGTTTTACTCAGGGTTATGGAATGTGTAAAAGTGGTATCGACGAAATATTAAAACTATATTCTGCTGTAAAATTAATTATTACAGTTGATAATGGGATTGTAGCATATGAAGGAATACAATATGCGAAAGACCTTGGATTGAAAGTAATAGTAACAGACCATCATGAACAAGGAGATACTATACCTAATGCAGATGCTGTTGTTGACCCCAAAAGAAAAGACGATACATACCCTTTTAAAGGACTATGTGGAACAGGAGTAATATTTAAACTAATGCTTCTGCTATACTGGGAAATGGGAAAGAGGATTCAAAATGTTTACGATGTTTTAGACATAGTTGCTGTTGCAACTGTAGGAGATATTGTACCAATTGTTGATGAAAATAGGATTATTGTGAAAGAAGGATTGAAATTAATTTCAGAAGAAAAAAAACCACTTTTTAGAATATTTAGAGAAATAACTGGTGTAACAACAATCAATTCTCATTATACGTTAGGGTTTATCTATGTTCCAATGATAAACTCAGTAGGTAGATTGGAAGGAAATACTGAAGATATTATAGAAATGTTAGTTTCAGAAGATGAAGAATTTATAAAATCTGTTATAGAACATTTAAAAACTACAAATGAAAAACGTAAAGAAATGACTAAAGACCAATGTGAAACTGCAGAGAAACTTTTAAAAGAAAAAGGAATGAAAAATATAATAGTCTTATACGATGAATCTTTCCATGAAGGCATAGTTGGACTTATAGCAGGTAGACTAAAAGAAAAATATAATAGACCTGCGATTGTATTTACTAAGCATGAAGGTGGATTAAAAGGCTCAGGGAGGAGTATAGACAACTTCCACTTGAAAGAAGTATTTGACGAATTAAAGTCATTGTTATTAGGATACGGTGGTCACGCTAAGGCCGCAGGACTGTCAATTAAAGAAGAAAATCTTGATAGGTTTGAAGAAGCATTAAATAAATTATCAGAAAAATATCTAAAAAAAGATGATTTTATGATAAATTTTAATATAGATTGTGTTTTAAATGCACAAAAAATTGGTGTTGAAATTGTTGATGAATTAAAGCAACTTGAACCATTTGGCGAAGGTTTTCCAAAACCAGTTCTTGTTCTTGATAATTTTCAAGCAAGTCAAGCAATGTATATGGGAGAAGAAAAAAATCATGTTAAGTTGATTTCAGATAAAGTCTCTATGATTATTTGGAGAGAAGCTGAAAAATACAGGAAAAAAGGAGAGCCTCAAAAAGTTAAAGCAATAGGTTATCCTGAACTTAATGTTTATAAAAATAAAGTCAATTTGCAATTTACAGTAAATAATGATAATTTTCAAAAAGCTTAGAAGAAAAACAACTTGGTTACTTATTAACCAAGTTGTTTTTTAATTATTTTTTTCTACTTCTATTAACTGCGTTCCCAAAAATCATTTTTTTTATATCTTCTTCTTTAGTTAGTGAATCTAATTGTATTATATCTGGTTGTACTTGTTGTGATTTTAAATTTATATCATCATTTAATATATTTGTTCTATAAGGTGCTATTCCCTGTCCCCCATTACCATTTAAAAGAGATTTTCTTATCACCTGTTTAATATTATGAGAAATCATGTTTTCATCTAATGACTTCAAATAGTTAATTATTTCAGAATCTTCTTTCGGTATTGATAATGTTTTAGTTACGGGAGTTGTTCTTTTGTTTTTTATTGGAAATTGCGGAAACCCATAATTAGTGTCGCTTCTTAAACCACTACGTAACGCTTCTCTAATTAAGTAAGAAAACAAGCCTTTAGGTATTGATTTTACCCAAATGATTATATCCAAGTCTTTCTTACCAAAATAAACATTTATAGTAAAAAAGTTACTTTTATCTGTATCATTTTTATTGTCCATAACTATTATTTACCACATTAATTGTTTTCTTCAGAAGGTTTTGTTTGTAATGCTTCATAATTAAGTTGTGGCTTAATTTCTTCAGTTATAGCAACTTCCTCTACTTGTTTTTTATTTCTTTTTTTTGCATCTTCCAATTCTTCTTTTATACAATCATCAATATCAATTTCATTATTGCTAATGATTAAGCCAATCAAGAATTTAAAAAAACCTACAACATTTGAAAATACAGAATCAAATGTTTCAACGCTATTATTCAGAGTTTCTTTCTCAGCGAGTATAACTTCTGTCGGTATGCTTTTCTTTAAATATGGATAATAAGCCTTACCTGTTCCACCTGCACAAATCACCACTGGAATGTCTCTAAAATTATCATAGATACTAATTAATCTTTCAATAATTTCTTCTGCATTATATTTTAAGCTAATTTCAAAGTCTGCAGTAAAATCATATAATTGATTGTTCTTACCATATTTAATTGTTCCCTTTGGTCTATCAGTATTATCTGTTGCGATGTATTTATCTATCTCGCCTATTTCTAACTTTAATTTAGTATTTTCTTGTATAATATTCCTTGTATCCGCAAAGACGTTATACATTGCATTTTTATCCCATGTCCTGCTTTCACCTTGGTCTCCTATTTTACTTAGATATGTGTCAATAGTATGGAAACCACCATCGAAAACTAAAACATTATTGCCAATAACCAAATTGTTATCATTATTTAAATTGCCATATTTGTCAAAAGCCATTGAAAATATAGTACCAAAAGGTTGAGATAATACTTCAATATCTTCTTCTTCAATATCAAAGGTTGCCTTTATCCAATCTCCACTACCTATTTTAACTTGAAAATTATGATGTCCTGAAAATCTATTTCTTAATATTTCGGCATTATCTTCTAAGTGTTCTTCAGGTAATCCTGTTACTATTTTGATTTTTTTATTTTTTACAATTGTATAATCTGGTTTTAATAAACCAAAAAATATCGAAACTCTTAATAATACCTTATATTCAGGTGATGTTAACCTTTCATCTCCATAAACAGTTTTATCAACTTTTATATTTCCCTGTGTAGAATGTCTTGCTCTATCCCCTACGTACCATATCTTGCCTCTTTCATCTTTATATTTAATAAATGTTGGCTGGTCGAAATATGTTTTGTCATCTGAAATTTCTATTGGTATAGCAGGAAATATGTGTTTCCCATTTAAACTAAAAACTTTTACACCTCCATATCCAATATCTGTAGCAATAGGGAAAATATCAAGTTCATCTAAAAAATTCATCTTCAAATTATGAAATTTAGAAAAGGTTTTAGTTGAATAATCTTCAATGTTTTTCAATCTTTCATCCATTTATAGTACACCTCTTATATAAATTTGTGCTTTAACGTTATCATAATTAATTTATCCTGTCAATAATGAAAGTTATAACTTATTAGCTTTCTATTGATATTTATTTAAAATATAATAATTAATTGTAGAAATATGCGATATTTACACATAAAGTTATGTATTTTTGATATATTTATAATATTTTTATATAAAAAGTTATTGATATTTGTTATAAACATATTAAATTTACACATAAAGTTAATAAATGACTAAATATCAATAATAATTTTGTTATATATGCATTTAAAAGTTTATCTATAGGTACTTTTTAAAAACACCCGTCATTATATTAATGTTTATGAAAAGAATAATAAACTTGTTTCACTTCATTAAACACCTACAACCTTATCATTTATAAACATTTACTTTTAAAAATAACTAAAGGTTTAAATCACTAATTCAAATCAACCTGATAACACAATCTATTGAGAATAACGAAATGAAATTTCTCTTTTCTTACCGTTTTATAAAAATAACGAAAGCAATCTTCTTTTAAGTTTCCTTTTGTATAAAGAAAAATAAACAAAATTTGTTTTCGTTATTTTATAAAAATTATTTAATAAGCGAAAGTAAACGAAAAATAAATAGATTAGTATTGTCAGTAAACATCTATTTACCAAATAGTCTCGCAAAAAATCCACTCTTCTTTTTATTTTCGTTTTCAGTTAATTCTTTGTTTTTTACTTCGTTTAAATATCCATCAATTTTTTCTAAAGTGTCTTTAATATCCGAAAAATTTGTGTTAGTCTGAATAGTTTCCAGCTTTTCTTGAAACACTGTTGAATTATCAATTGTTTTTTTAACAAGTTCTTCAACTTTCTCGTTTATATTTTGCATTGGTTCATTTAACTTTTTCATTGATTCATCAAGTATTAAATTCATTTCTTCTTTGATTATTGCACTTATTTCAACCCTTAACTCATTTGTCATTATTTGTACGAGACTTCTAACTCTTTCTGTTTCGTCTTCAATAGGGGACATAAGTCTTCCTTGAGGAGTAGATAGAAACTCTTTAGCTTGTTTAACACTGTAGTTTTTATTCTTTAATAAGTAGATTATGTATTTTAAACGATTTATTTCATAATATGTATAAATTCTATGTTCACCTGGGGTGTGATTTTTACCTATAAATTCTTCAAATTCCCTGCAATAATACCTAATCATTGCTGTTGTTTCATTAAGCATTAGTGCAACGTCTCCAGTTTTAAAAGAAGAAACTGCTCCGTCAAAATTAACATCTTCTGGATTTTCTGAAAATATTGTATCACTCATAATTTTTTTCTCCTTTATATTGAAATATAAACACATAAACATGTTTAAATAAGGTAACGAAAAAGTTTTTCGTTTTCTTTATTTTATCACATGCTTCGACTTTTGTCTTTAAAATTCTACAAAATATACAACATTAGTTAAATTGCATTAATCTTTCGATTTTTGTAAATTATATTTGACTTTTTTCTTTTACTATAGTATAATATTATCAATAGATATCGAAAGGAGAACATACCCTTGGCTAAACCACCATTAACTCCATTAAAAGCTGAAGACGGTAAACATATAAGTTATTTTGAGAAATTAGTAAGACTTTCAAGTGAGTATCTTAGAGAAGATGGCATAAATCTTAGTTTTGCAGGTTATACAGAAACATTAGTGGATTATGCTAATTTAGAAGAAACTGATATAACTAAAGCTTGGAACTTAATTAAAGACCTAAATGCTTGGTCAGAATATTTTTCAAGTATTTCTAACTTAATACAGAAAGTTTACTTGGATTCAGAAACAGATAAAATAGAAGTTCAGGCAATTGCATCAATAGAAGCTGATTCTGTAAAAGTTGCAAACGGAGAAAGACTTTCAAATAAAGATTCAAAAGTTATTAGAGCAAGAAAGAAGAGAAACACATTAAAGGCATTTTATGATGAATTGGAAGCAAAAATTCGATTTTTAGAAAGAGCTTATTATCATTGTAAATCAACTTGTGAATGGGCTAATAGAATAAACAATAATCAATTAGCCCAAAGTACAGCAAGTTAACTATTAGAGAAAATAGGTTGTTAGATGAAAAATAAAACTAATGATAAAATCAATCCTAAAAAATTTCAAGATATGGCTAAGTTAATTAATCATTATTTAAAAGACGAAAATATTACCTTAACATTTCAAGGATATAATGATACAATTTCAAGCTATTTTAAAATTAATGATAATGACCTATATGAAGCATTTAATTTGGCTGTTGAGTGTAATCTCTGGAACAATTATTTTGCTGATATAGAAGGAATTATTCAAGTTTATACTTTTGATATTGAATTAAGCCTTGACAAGATAAAAGCACAGTATGATAAAAATACTAATAACGATATTCTTGATAATGAAATAAAACTATTAACTAAAAAACTCAAAGATTTTAAAATATTTTTAAAGCAAGTAGGAGCACAGAAAAATTTCTTTGATAAAGCACACTTTCATTGTAATAAACTTTATCTTAAAGGTAATAACACTCTGGCTTATAAAAAATTAGACTAAATTCATAAAAGGAGATAATATGGCTATTAAAGAAGACAAATTAAAAGCACTACAAGGTGCTATGGCAAGCATTGAAAAACAATATGGTAAAGGTGCAGTAATGAAATTAGGGGATGCTCCTAAACTGAATATTGAATCTATTTCGACTGGTTCAATTGCTATAGATAATGCTATAGGAATAGGTGGAGTACCTAAAGGAAGAATTACTGAAATATATGGTCCTGAATCATCAGGGAAAACAACAATAGCTTTGCAAGTAATAGCTGAAGCTCAGAAAAAAGGTGAAATTTGTGCATTCATAGACGTTGAACACGCACTTGACCCTGTATATGCTAAAGCATTAGGGGTTAATATTGAAGAATTAGTAATCGCACAACCAGATACAGGTGAACAAGCCCTTGAAATCACAGAATCGCTTGTGAGAAGCGAAGCCATTGGTGTTATCGTAATAGATAGTGTGGCCGCACTTGTTCCAAAAGCAGAAATTGAAGGGGATATGGGTGATTCTCACATGGGTTTACAAGCAAGATTAATGTCCCAAGCACTTAGAAAACTTACTGGAATAATAAAGAAAACTAATTGTGTTGCCATTTTTATTAACCAGTTAAGAGAAAAAATTGGCGTAATGTTTGGTAATCCAGAAACAACAACTGGTGGGAGAGCTTTAAAATTCTATGCATCTGTAAGATTGGACATTCGTAAAATAGAAACACTAAAAAAAGGTGATGTAATGATTGGTAACAGAACCAGAGTAAAAGTTGTAAAAAATAAAGTTGCTCCTCCATTTAAACAAGCTGAATTTGATATATTGTATGGTGAGGGTGTAGATACTGTAGGAGAAATAGTAGATTTTGCAGTTGAAAAAGATATTATCAAAAAAAGTGGAGCATGGTATACTTATGGAGAATTAAGATGGCAGGGTAAAGAAAACACAAAGACTTTCCTTAAAGAAAATAAAGCTATTCAAGAAGAAATCAAGGAAAAGCTTAAACAATTAAATCAACCACAGGTTGAAACAACAGATGCAGTAGAAGAGATAGCAGAATAAATAGTAAGTAATGACAGGTGAAAAAAACCTGTCATTTTTTCTTTTACAAAAACTAAATTATGTGCTATTATTAGCATAAATTAAACTTAACATAGTATTTATTGTAAATCTTTAAATGGAGGTTTTATATGCTTGCTTTGCCACGAGTTGTAGTTAATTCAATTAGTAATAATATTGACGAGAGACTTAAAAAACGATGTTTTGAATATATAATTAATGAAAAACTTTACAATGTAAATAAAGATATTATTTTTGAAGAATTCATTATAGATTTTATGAATGATAATTTCCAAGACAATTTTAAATATGAAGATTATAGTTCCTTAAAAGATAGTACATATAGGGCAAATAAAAAAACTAAAAAAAGATGGCTTTCTTACGTAAAAGAAGAAGTAAATAACATTGATTATAAAAATTTACCAAGTGAAACTGCTGATAATTTTGTTAATGTCTCTGGAGGTACTATAGTAGACGAAATAAAATTATGGAATAATTTTATTAAATTGTATGGTATCGAAAAGTTCATGGATACTTTTAAAGCTTCAAGTATAGAAGAAGCACTTTCATATAAATTTAAAGAACTTGAGGAGTGGTCAACAAATCCAGAATGTTATATATCAGATTTTATATACCTTAATTCCAAAACTAAGAACAGAATAGAAACAGCCATAAAGTCCGATATTTTACTTTTAATCGTTAAAATTATCATCAGAGATTATGATGGACAAATAAGTAATGCTGTGATTGATAGAGCAGATGCACTTGTTGATAACCCAATATTTGCTGACGGAAAAGTGTTGTTACCAATAGGTGATTGGTTGGAAACACAAGATGTAGAAGAAGTGGCATATAGTGATTACATTGTAGATGATGAATTTATACTAAGAACAATTATGTCCAATAAATTAAACAAAAATCTGTTCGCTAAGCAAAATTTCGCTTTAGATGAAAAAGATTCGGCTATCATAAATTATGCAGTAACTAAAATAGACGAATTATTTTATAAAGAAAAAACAGTTGAAGTAGAAATTGGTGAATTGGTAGAACATATCTATTCTTCAAGGGGTGGATTAAATTATGATGAAGTTGAAAACAGAATTTTAAAAATTGGTAGTTATCAAGTAAGTGGAATTCTTAAGAAAGATGGCAACATTAAAGATACATTATTCTTGTTGAATTTCTTTCAATCAGCATCTGTTAAAACTGATGAAACTACTGGTAAGAGAATTGCTGTAATAGTTTTTAGTGATTTACTACATCAACAATATATTAAGAAAAAAACAGTTCGAGTATATAGTAATAAAATGAAATCTTTATCAATACCACTATCAACTTTACTCATATACTGTTTACAAAAAGAAAGAATAAACTGTTATACTAAGAAAAAACCATATTCAGGGCTTTTTTCATATAAATGGTTTAGATATAAAGTAAGATTTAGAGAAAAAAAAGAAGAAAACATGAAGTTATTAGCCGAAAGCTTAAATGAATTCAAAAATAAAAGAATTATAATTCAAGATTTTAGAAGAGTTAGAGATTCATTTGAAATAGAGTTTCTACCATTATCTTCATATGAAATAGAAGATTATTTCGATAATAATAACAAACAATATCTAATAGATGATTACTTAAATATAGCTTTGAATGAAGGATAACTTTTTATCCTTCATTTTTTATTTTTGCCCCCGTTTTTTCGTAATACAACACATTTGACTCCTTATTTTCGTAATAATAAGCATTTTTGCCCCAGTTTTTTCGTAATATCTTTGAATTTGCCCCTTAATTTTCGTAATATTACTAAAACAGCTTTTAGAAGTTAACTTTTAATTAAGTTGATATATGTTCAAAATTACTTCTTTTCCTTACCGTATATTTTTGACCCCCTATTTTTCGTAACTAATATTTAAAATTAATATACTACTTATATATTATAATTTTTATTTTGAATAATTTTTTTTAACTATATTTAACTATTTTTGATAAGAAAGCTAATCTTGACACCCTAATTTTCGTAATATTAACCTATTTGACACCCGTTTCTTCGTAATTAATGCGGATAAACCGCATTTTTTTTTAATCCTATTTTAGTTTTGAGTTTTGACACCCTTTATTTCGTAATATCATATGTTTTGACACACATTTTTTCGTAATGTTATGCTTTATTTTATCAATTTTGTCTCACTCCTAAAAATTACCCCCTTTTTTTCGTAATTCTTTCAACACTAATTACCAATTTTTTATTTAATGTTTAACATTTTAGTAATAATTTATTATCTAAATAATTATATTTACCCCCTTTTTTTCGTATTAAATAAGTTTAGACTACCTCACTCTCGTAATAAATTAAATTTGACACTGTTTATTTCGTAATGTGATTAAATAAATTTTAGTAATTATTATGAATGCCTATTTTTAAGCAAAAACAAGATTTCCCCTTTTTATCGTATTTTAAAAAAGCATTTAATTTTCAATACCTAAAAAATATTGGTACTGTTTTCTCGTAATGTTAACAACATTTACAACATATAAAATAATTTGTATAATGTCATAAATGAGTTTATTTGACAAAATATTCTACAAGAGGGGGGAGACTAATGGAGCTATTAAAAGAATTTGCTAAAGTGGGTAAAGATGTACTGAAACAACTCTCAAACTATATTACAGTTAAAGAAGAAAATTTAATTCTACAAAAAGTTTTTAATTATAAAAAAGAAAAAAACTTTGACAAATGTCCTAATGATTGTATTTATAATATTCAGCGAAAAACTAATTTAAATAACTTTGATACCTTATACTGTGATAATTATTGTGAGTTATCCATTAGTTCTGAAACTAATCTAACGGAAAACTCAGAGGCTAATAATCAAATTTCATATAAACAAATAAACAGCTCTAAATATTCAAATCAAAAAATTAGGCTTTCAAAATTACAAATAAAGCTATTTTTATTGTACCATTTTTGTCAAGTTAGTGAAAAAGGGTTTGTACTTAATATTAATGAAATAGAGCTTGCAAAAGCTTTAAAGTGTTCTTTAAAGTCAATAAGAAATTCTAACAATAGATTACATGACTTACATCTCGTAGGCTTATCCCAAACGAGAAATCATACTTTTAGTTTAAAAATAATTGGATATGAAAAATACCATGATGATAAATCTAAAGGTGGAACAGGCTATGTTAACATGCCAGTTGAGCAATTTAGAATTTTTTTGGAAGTTGATGATGTAAATGCATTGCGAATACAACTAAAACAACTATTAAAAACAGATTATGATTGTTTTGTTAAAAAGGAAATAAGTACATATAAATACAAAGACATAAGAAATGGCTTACCAAGATACATAAGTAATTGCAATGTTAAAAAGTTAGTCCAAAACAATCAATCAACATTTGAAACTATAATTAAAGATAATGGAATTGAATTTAGACTTTTAAATGCATTTAATGGGAAATTATTGAAAGAAGAAAAAGAAAATAATTACAGAACAAGATTTGATAAATTATTAACTGATAAAGGAATTAAAAAGGCTGAGTTATTTATATTTAACAATGACCTGGTATCATTGAGCTTCGAATATGGGTTTAATATAGTTGAACAAAATGTAAAAGAAATATTTACTAAATTTAACATTTCCGAAATTGATAACTTTGGTGGATTTGTTCGTCAATATATTAGAAATTATCATATTGATAGATTAGTAGCATAATGACAGTTATTTTTGTTATGCAATTTTTTAATAAAATTAACAAATTTTAGAATTATATTTAGAAAAATAAGGTTATTGTAATTTAAACTTTTGCAAAACCTTATTTTTTTATACACAATAGGAAATTTTTCATAAACATTAGTAAATTATCAATTAATAAAAAAAAAATTTCATTAACAATAATATTAAATTCACTAACAATGAGCTAAATATATTTAACATCAAACAATAAATAGATAACAATAATAATTGTTACATTAACAATGAATTATCATTCTTTAACAAGTGAACTTAACTAATCTTTTCAAAATGGTTAAATTTATTGAAATTACAATTTTTTTTTAATTTAATTATTCTCCTTAACTTCTGATAATATCTTATAATGTTTATTAAATATATGATTAATGTTTTATAAAAAGAACTATTCCTGTTATTTTTTTATATAGTTTTCTAACTAACAAAATTGATTAACATGTTCGACTTGATTAAAACATTATTCAATTGAATAAAATGATAAAAAGTCATATTCTTTGAATAGACTTAAAACAAATATAAATCGAGAGGAGATGTTTTATTGTCAAAAAAATTTGTTATTGATACAAGCGTACTATTATATGATGTTGATTGTCTTTATAAGTTTGAGGATAACGAAGTAATAATTCCATCAATTGTTTATGAGGAAATCAATAAGTTTAAAGAAGAAAATTCTGAAAGAGGTTATAGTGCAAGGCAAATATCTAATATCTTTGATGAATTATCCCAAAGTAAACCATTAAAAGAAGGGGTTAAACTAAACAATACTTTAATTAAGACAAGTTATGAGTTATTTAACAAAGAGGTTTCTAATTTACTAACTATGAATGAAAATGACTATAAAATAATAGCATGTGCAAAAAATAATGACGCAATTTTGATTTCAAGAGATAGAATGATGCGAGTCATTGCAAGAGATTTTGTTAAAGTTCAGGAATACAAAGCTGATAAAGTTAAAACTAAAGAGCTTTATAAGGGTTATAGAAAAGTAGTAGTTCCTGAAAATACTATTACAGAAATGCATCAAAGAAAATTAAATAATGAGTTTGGGTTGTTTCCAAATGAATTTATAATTATGGAAAATGAAATTAATCCTCAGCATATCAGTGTAGGTATAAATAAAAACAATAAAATCATTCCATGTGATTTTGATAAAATGTCTGGTAATTTGAGATTAAAATTAAAACCTATTAATCTTGAGCAAAAGATGTTTATGTACTTACTTCTGGACAATGATATAAAGTGTGTAACCTGTAGTGGAGTTTCTGGTAAGGGTAAGAGTTTACTTGCTGTTGATTATGCTTTAGAGGCAATAAAAAATCAATTATTTAATAAGTTTTTATTTACTAAATCTACTATAGATGTTGATAAAAGAGAAAGTCTTGGATTTTATAAAGGTGGTCTTAATGAAAAATTACAACCTCATTTACAGCCTTTATATTCTTCAATTGAGTTCTTGTTTAAAGATGAACTCTATAAGGGGAAAGAAAGAAAAACTATAGATATGAAAGTTGCTGAGTTAATTGAGTTTGATATATTAAACTTTTATCCACTTGCAAATATAAGAGGAATGTCTATTTTTGATAAAATAGTAATGCTTGATGAAGCACAAAACACAACTAACCATATAATTAAAAGCTTAGTTACCAGAGTAAATGATACTTCTAAACTAATAATAACTGGAGACGTTGAACAAATTGACGATAAAAATTTAAATAAATATAATAATGGGTTAACTCATTTAGTTGAAGCAGGAAAAGATGAAGATTTTATTGGACATATTACAATGGATATAGATGATAAATCTAAAAGAGGAAAACTTGCTGGATTTGGTGCAAAAAAATTATAATTAACATATTTTAAAAAATTTATAAGGAAAGGAGGTTGATAATTTTGAAATTAAGAATTAAATTTAGACTGATTTCCGTCATAATCATATTATCAATATTAATAACATTACCATTACCTTCATTTGCAAATGAAATTTCAGATAATGTAATTACAAAAAACGTAGAAGATAATGAAGAAAATGATAAAAGTGATGAATTGCCAATAACGGAAGCACCAGAAGAAATCTATTATACTTTTGAAGAAGTTAATAATTCAGTTAAAGATGCTATAAAAAGCAAGGATACTGAATTATTGAAAATATCATTAGATATGTATTCTAAACTAAAAAAAGAATATATTAAAGACTTAACCAATACTGAAAACAGACTAAAAGTTTTTACAGATATGGCTGAACTTATAGATAATCTTTCTAATAGTGAAAAGAAAACAAAGTTAAAAGAAAGAACTGCAGTAATCTCAATAGAAATGTTTGAAGAATACCTTATTCCAGAAGATTCTGGTGTTGCAAGAAAATTGATTTTAAATCTGCCTCAAGGTAATTTAAGAACAGAATTGGGGACAAGGTTTGATAAAGCAGGTAAAGATATGGTAATTAAGCTTATTGAAGAACAATCATGGACAGGTGGTTCATTTCCTTCAATATGGCTTGAAAATTTGCCAGACGAATATTTTTATGACCCTGACGCAGGTACAAGAGATAAAGATAATGAATATTTAATTCCTAAACCAGACAATAATCCCAATACTCCTAATATCCCTAATCCTGAGTTTGACTTTTCAGACGGGGATACCTTTAAATACATTATTGAAAGAACAACTTGTTATAAAATAACTACTGATTATATGGGATATGAGACAAGAAAAGAAGTAACGGGATTTGAACTTGGATTTTGTCCATTTAATAGCACAGGAAGTGGGAAAGGAACAGATTATGGAAATTATCCAGGATATTACCCTGGTGGTACAAATACAGGGAATGGACATGAATATAGTGGGGGAAATATAAATGAAGTTGTAAAAAAAGAGTCGGGTATTACTCTGCAATACACTTTAAATAAAAATGAAGATTCTCTATATTTCTATGATACAGGAATAAGATTATCAGAAGAAAATACTGTAACCTATGACCAAATAAAAGATGCTATGTATCAATTAGCAATAAGAAGCGAAGGAAGTTTTGTTAAAGATAGTGATAAATTCTTAGTCTTACTGGAAGGACAGATTTTTGTAATCAAAAATACAAATCAAGAAATACCAATGTCTGAAATAGAAAATATCTTTACTGATTTAAACTCTGAAATGAGAGCATTAGATACAAGAATAGGAAGCAATAACAGTTTAACAGATTATGTAGAAATAAAAGGATTAAGAAATATAGTAATTAATAATAATCCTGTAACCTTAGAAGCAAAGCCATTAATAGAAAATTCAAGAGTTATGTTACCAATAAGCCAAATTGCAATAATGTTAGGAGCTAATGTAACAGTTAATGAAGCGAATACTTCAACAATAGTAGAATATAACAACAACACAATAACTTTTACAGTTGGTGAAACTAATGTATTAGTTAATGGGAAGACTGTAGAAATGGAAGTTCCTACAAAGTTAAACTCTAATAAAGTTCAATTTGCTCAATTACAATTAATCCTTGAATATCTAAATTCAGAAATTACATGGGATTCAATAAGTTCAAAATTGGTTATCAATATAAAAAAAGCAGAGTCATAAACTCTGCTTTTTTTATATTTGTATTATTTTTTTGTATTATTTATTAAAATTTTATAATTTAAGTAAAGAAATTTATATTTACGATACTTATGAACATAGGAAAGGGGAAATATCCAGGAGCAATTTTGGAACACTCAATATTGAGGAGCTAAGTGCAGTGCAAAAGCAAGTCTCAGAATTAGGTTGGTAATTGATTATTGTACAAAAAAAAATGTCCTTGCGTAAGGACATTTTTGTAAATTTTAATTGACAAATAACTAAATAAGTAGTATAATGTTAATATACGGTAATATTAATTTACAATTTTTTATTCAAAAATCAAAATAAATCTTTGTAAATGCCGATATAATATAAGATTAAATTAAAATAATGTTTAACTAAAAATAAGCATTGACTAAAAGGAGGTCATAAAAATGAATGAAATTATGAAAAGAAATGAAAGTAGAAGATTTGCAATACTTGGTATAACAATTATGATTATTGCACTTGTAGCACAATGGTCAAGTGGTATAAGCTTATACGTAAATGGAAATAAAATTGATACTGCACCATATGTTGAAAATGGTGTTACATACGTACCTTTACAATCAATTGTTGAAGGAATGGGTGACAAATATGAATGGAATAAATCATATCGTTCTGCAACAATAACAAAAGGTGATTTAAAAGTTCAAATAATATCTGGAAAATCAATAATGGTTGTTAATAGCAAGTATGTTCCAATAGCAACTAAAATAGTAAATAAAGTTGCTGTTCCATTAAATATTAAAGCAGTATATAAAGACGGAGTATTCTTTGTTCCATTAAGCGTTATAACTGATACACTTGGATACAAGGTTGATACTTCTGAAAGAACAAATATTTATGTTGGTACAAAACCTGTTAAAGAAACTAAACCAGTAGAAACTCCAAAACCTGTTGAAACTCCTAAACCTGCAGAACCAGTTGAGCCTGTAGAACCAGCACCATCAGGAACTGATATAGCAACTACTGATAATATTCAAAAACTTGTAGATATTGGATTTGTGTCATATTCAAAAACGGGAGCATTTTATAATAGCGATTCACCAGAACACAGAATTGGTGCAGGATTAACAATTGGAACAGATGTTGGTGAATTAGTAATGTTTACAATTTCAAGATGGGATGCAAAAACACCAGAATTTACTAAAAATGCATTAAATGTTTATCTGCCAAATGATGGAGATACAATATATTCTGTTGTGAATGAGTTTTGTAATGGGGAAGAAAAAACTATGGATAAATCTTTTGAAGCAGATGGTCATTCAGTACGAATTGTAACTGATAAAGTTGGTAGATTGTTAATACAAATATTTAATTAAAAATAAATATAAAGCAAAAGAAGTTGATATTTTATATCGACTTCTTTTTTTATTGTATTAAACTCTATAAAACTAAAAAGCTAATGAATAATTGGTTGATAAAAAGTAATATAGTATAAATAATAGCTTAAAATAATAAAAAAGAAGGAGGGAAAATATTGAATAAGAAAAATAAATTTATAATATTTGCAATTAGTATGATTATGTTACTTTTTGTATTTACAATAGTTATAAATAATACTGATACATCTACAGCATCAGTTGGCAATATTAGAGTTACTAAATATAGACCAATTACCCCAGATATGAGTGAAGAAGAAAAAGCATTTTTAACACCATTAGCTTATGTTTTTACAGATGGTAGTTATTCAAGTAATTTAGAGTTTTATGAGAATAGAATTTCTGGAAAATTTTGGTCATATATACCAAGGAAATCTGATGCTAAGTTTGATACGGGTAATTTTGATTACTTTCTATTAAATGAAAATCTTCAAAGAGCAATAGGAAAAAATGGGGATTATTTAGTAGATAGCAATTATAGCTATAATCTAAAAAAAGGGTGGTCAGATTCTGATGGGGTAACATATTCTCCTACTGGTGCTCATATGACTGTACAATCGGGTAAATATATAGGTATGTCAAATGTTGAATTTAGATATATTGGGTATACCGCAATTGGTTCTACAGTAGAAAACCCATATTTCCCTGCAGATAACAACTCTGCAAATGTTAATTACTGGGATTTAAATTGGGTAAAAAAATCTTGGAGAGACTATCCAAATTTATTACAATCTTCTCCATATGTTGAAGAGGAAGGGATGGATATGGATATTTTATATAGTTGGTGGGAAGAAAATGTGTTTACAAAATACCCACACGCTAAAACAGTTGCTCAAAATGCAGGGTATACTGGTAGAGAAGCGGAATATTGGGCAGAAAGAGTTATGTTTGAGACAAATCCCAAAACAGGTACAGGTGTATTAGTTGGTTGGCATAGAGATAGAACAGGACATATGTGGTATAGAATGCTTGTTCTTGATTCACCAAATAAACCAAATTTACGTATGACAGAAATGAAAGTATACGATGTTGATGAAATGACTGGTGAAAGAACACTAATGGCAACTGCAACAAATTCTTCGTCTGGTGATGGAACGAATAAAATAACAAACTATATAAACAAATATGTAAAAAAGGGTGATACTTATGAAGTTGAGGCTACAGTAAGAAATATGACAAGTGAAGCTCCTCATAACACAAGGCAAAATCCTTCATTACTTGATTATTATTTTACTTTTGATGATATGATTAATTTAAGAGAAGGATATAGTGAGTCATATATTGGAGAAGTAACAAGTCATGACCAGCCAAACACTATCTTATATGAAACAGATGCTCATTTTAAATGGGAAGTAACTATTCCTATGTATGATATGGAAAGTAAAATTGAAATAAGACCAATGCTAAATGAAGGATTTAATATAAACGCAGATAACTATGACTTAAATGACGATACACTTGCATTAGTTCTTGAAGTAGCTCCTGAAGATATAGCATTAAGCGAAGAAATTGAATTGATTGATAGAAATGGTAATCAAACTAATTCCCCTTCACCTGGACAGTCTCATAAACTAAAATTCATTGTGAGTAAACCTACTGGTGGCACTCCTGTTGGAGAAGAAGGTAACTGGGCAAATCCATATACAACTATTGATATAACAACAACTGATGGGCAAAATACCAATTCACAAACAGTTTCGGCAACAGAAACATTATTGCCAAATGGTTATGTAGAAATAACAAGTGATAATGTTATACCTAATTCTTCGTATCTAAAAGCGTGTGCTGAAATTAATTCTATCCATGCTGAATGGGGACAAAATGATAACCCTGCTAATGATGGGCCGTATTGCAAGATATTTGTTGCAGAAAATAACTTTGCAGTAAAAGATTTTAGTGTAAATCCTGGAACTATTAAAAGAGCTAACGGTGAACCTGCAGGAAGTGAAGCATTAACTTTTAAATTTAGTTTAATAAACGAAGAACCTATGAACCAAGCAAGAAATGTTAGAGTTGTGCTAACAAGTAATGGAGCAGTATTAAGAGATGAAAAGATTAATATTCCTGCTGGTGCTGAGTTTCCTGTATCATGGGAAGTATCAAATGTTCCATTATCATACTCTGGTAATACGTTTAAAATAGAAGTAAACCCAAATCCAAGAGAGTTTATAGAATTGAAAAAAGATGGTAGTAATCCATATATAGATAATGTAGAGACTACATCAATGGTTGTCTATGAAAATCCTCAAAAACAAAATGTGTGCGAAGTAGTAAATACACGAAATGACTGGACACAAGAATATTATATTTATGAATGGGAAGGACATGTTGAATATTATGATTGTAGTTATTGGAGATGTATAGAAAGAGAGTATTATGAAGATTCACAAGGAAGAACAAGAAGTCGTTGCGTTGATAAAGAATATGTTGAAAGAACCTGTTCATATTGCGTAACAGATGATGAATGGACAGAAAATCCTACAATTTCACATTATGAATCATTTAAAATAACAAAAGTATTATTTAGTAGTAAATTAACAAGAGATTTAAATGGTGGAGATGGAAAGATTAACTTATTGACAGCAGGAGCTGGAAAAATAAAAGCTGGGTATGGTTTTACATTAGAAGTATACACAGAATATAAAACAAATAGATATTCGGCTTCCCCTAAACCATGGAGTACAAGATGTTCTGGAAAATCAGTTTCGCCTGGATACAGCACAGTTGTAAGCCCTAAAACTCTTACTTTGGAAATGCCATACAAAGACGAATATGGAAATCCTATATATTATAATTTAGTAGGTACATCCTCTGGAGATTGGGATAATAGAACAGTTTATTATCATTTACCATATAGAGATGCCTTTGGTATAAAAACTATACCTGAGATATTTATAAACGAAGATGCTAAAGACGGAATTTATAATATTAAGATTGATACAGATAATTTTTATGGAAGTTATGATAAACCATGGATTTCTGGTGGTTGGGAAAACTTATGCGATAGAAAGGATGTTAAAATACAAATTTTAGGTGGTAACACCGATGACTTAAATACTCATATAATTCAATAATAAATACTATTTTACAAGCAAAAACACATGAAAAAGCATGTGTTTTTTGTTATAAAAAAATAATTATTTGACAATTTTCATATATAAAAATTAATTATGGTTCTTGTATTATTGTTTACAAAAAAGCAGAGGATGATAATTTCTTTATCCTCTGCTCAATCTCAGTTTAGTTATCTAAAAATTCTCGTACTTTTTGAGACAATCCTGTTTTTCCACCATTTAAATCTTCTATTTCTTCTACGCATTGTTCCAATAAACCCAATGCCTCTAATCCTGTCTTTATTTCCATTTCTACAGTGGGGGGTTCTTCAATCATTTTATACATATTTTCTTCCTCCTCAAATTAATTTATCTTTTTAAAGTGTTTAAAAGTAAACTCCTATGTTTTGATTTGCATTATATCATATGCATAAATTATTTGCTTTATAATATTTAAAAATTTGACATAAAAATCAATGTGAATATTTACGCTTAAGTATAAGGAAATTTTAGGGTTTAAAGTAACTTTGAAATGTTTTAACATCATTGGTCGTAAATGTAAGAAACTTGCTTTAAAAGCGATTTTGTGGCTTTTCAGATATGTTTAAAACTATTTCTACTATTAATAATGTAAAACACTATAAGGCAGTTATTGACTTTAATCAAAGTTGCTTAAAATTTATAATATACTCAACAAACAAAATAAGCAACGAGGGGGAGGATTAATATGCAAAAATATTCTTCATGGGAATTTGATGCAGAAATTTCAAATATATTCGATGAACATGTTAGACAATCAGTTCCTGGATATGACCAAATCCAAAATTTAATCTATCATTTATCTGATTTTTACATACAAGATAGTGGCATTATTTTTGATATTGGTTGTTCTACAGGCGAAACAATAAATACTATAAATAGACGACATGTGACTAAAAATACCAAATATATTGGTATTGATAATTCAGCTTCAATGATTAAAAAGGCAATACAAAAAAATAAACATAATCACAATGCACATTTTATAAATATTCCAATAGAAAATTATGAATTTAAAGAAAAAAGTAATTTTATAATGTCAATTCTTACAATGCAGTTTATACCATTAGAACAACGTAAAAATGTAGTAAAAAATATTTACAATGCGTTATTTGAAGATGGTGCATTTGTTTTTGTAGAAAAAACTTATGCTAAAACAAGTAAAACACAAGAAATATTTACTCAACTTTATCATGACTTTAAAGAAGAACATCATTTAAGTACAGAAGCTATTCGAGAAAAAGATAAATCACTAAGAGGAATTATGACTCCATTAACAGTTGAAGAAAATATTAATATGTTAACTTCATGTGGTTTTAAAGTAGATATATTTTATAAAAATTTAAACTTCATAGGATTTTTAGCTATTAAATAACTTATGAGTTTTGCAATTAAAAAATTAAAAATTCCATATATATCTTTTAAATTTATTAAGGATTTTAAAAAATACTTAAAACTATCTCAAAGAAATTTATGATTTTGATGGGATATATAGGTTTATGTATTCCGAAAGTTGTAAGCATTGAAATGATAATGAAAACTACAAATAAAGGAGGATTATGAAAGAAATATTAAAAGAACCAAATTGGGGGATGAAAGAACTTCCTTCTAATAATTTAAAAATGATTGATTTGTTTTGTGGAGCAGGTGTTGGAGCTGTAGGATTTAAACTTGCAGGATATGAAATAGTTTATGCTGTTGATAATATGCAATATGCAGTTGATACTTATAATAAAAACATAGGAAACCATGCTGTGCAAATGGATATAAGAAAATTAAAAAGTGAAGAAATACCTAATGCAGATATTATTACAGGAGGATTTCCATGCCAGCCCTTCTCTTTTTCGGGAACAGGTAAAGGAGAAAAAGACGAACAAAAAGGAGACCTTGGTTATCATTTTTATAGAATAATAAAAGAAAAACAACCAAAGGCATTTTTAATGGAAAATGTAGATGGAATTATAAGTAAAAAACACCGACCATTTTTTTTAGGTCTAATGAAATTATTTGAAGAAGCAGGATATGATGTATTTTATCCCACAAAAGATAAAAATAAAGAAGAGCCGATAGCGATTAATTGTTGGGAATATGGCGTTCCTCAGTTAAGAAAAAGAGTTTTCGTTGTAGGTGTAAGAAAAGATTTAAACAAGAAATTTACATTTCCTGAACCTATACCGATGGAAGAAAGAAAAAATATAAGGTATGCAATTGGAGATTTGCCTGACCCCAATGGGGTAAATAATCATTCTGGTTATGGAGTAAGAAAAGATGAATCACCTTTTATTGATAAAGTTCCACCAGGGGGTAATTGGAGAGACATTCCTGAAGAAGACCAAAAAGCATTTCTTGGTAAAGCATTTTATTCAGGTGGTGGTAAAACAGGATTCTTAAGAAAAGTTTCTTTTGATAACCCTGCATTTACTGTTACTTCTATGATGAATGGTAAAAATAATGCTCAAATACTTGATAATTTAGACAAATATAGCCTAATAGATATTAAAAACCAAGATAAATATTATGATGGAGATTATTCCTCAAGATACAAAAGTAGAAATAGACAAAAGCAGTGGAATGAACCTTCTTTTACAATAGTTAGCCAAGCAAGACAACTTCCATTATATCCAGAACCAGCAAATTATGATATCAGAAATATGGATAATTATGAAATTGCTCCACCGAGAAGATTTACTGTAAGAGAATGTCTAAGATTACAAACTGTGCCAGACTGGTTTAGCTTTGATAATAATATTTCACTTATTCATCAATATGAAAGATGCAGTGGAATACCTTCTTTAATGGCATATAAATTAGGAATTGAATTGGCAATATTGTTATCTAAATAACTATATAGAATTTAAGCAAAATTTATCCCTTATCGTTTAAATGTAAAAAATATTTTACAATAAAATAAAAACATGGTACAATATTAAACAAATGGTAGAAATTATGATAAGAAGGAGGGGTTATGAATGGAAAAGTTTTTATATGTTTTATTAGGAATTACTATCTGGCAGTTGATTACTTTCGTTGTTTTAATTGTAACAAATGAAGATGATGATAAAACAATAATTACTGGATGTGGTTTACCACTTATTATATTTAATTCAGGAATATTTGTATTGAAATTTATAAGAAAAATATATATAAGAAAATATTATGTATTAGCACATATTCGTAATGAAAAAGGTGCAGACGGTAAAGAGGTTTTCATTAATAACGTCAGGGTAAGACGTAATCAGCTACAAAATTATTACACTAAAGGCGAAAATAAATACTACATTGAGCAATTTGAGTCAGAGAATAATAGCATTGAATATCACGAAAATATTAAAAAGGTAATAGATAATGGATGGTATTGCCAAGAATGGATTAACAAAAATTTAGTAAAATCATAAATAATTTAAATAATGAATGCCTCTGTTGATTTCTATTCAGAGGCATTTATATTCTCATTTTTTAATTTAAACTTGACTAATTAAGATTGTTATAGTATAATGTTATTATAAATTAGTAAAATATAATTTACAAAAAGATAAAATTAATAATAGGCAAGAAGGTGAAATATGAGATTTTTATATTTTGGGGATATGCATAAAAGGATTACAACTCCTGAAAATAGAAAAGATAATTTTCAAGAAACAATGAATTTAAAAACTGAAGAAATTTTAGCTATAGGAAAAAAATATAAAGTAAGTGCATATTTAGAACCAGGGGATTTTTGGGACATACCAAACCCTCCACTTGATTATGCTTCTTCTACAATCAAACAATGGTTTAATGTAGATGTATTTGATATTCTACAAAAAATGACTGCACATGAAAAAATAGAAAAAGAACTTGCTATCCGAAATCTTATGGGCAGAGTATTAAAAGGTGAAATTACAGACATGTCAGCATTGTGTGACGAACTTAATGACCTTGTAACAGAAGATGATTTAAAAGATAAGGTTTATGAAAAGTTAAAAGATTTTATACCTATGATAGGTGTTGCAGGAAATCATGAGTTATTTGGTAATAATATAAGTACACTTCCTAAAACAATGACTGGGTTTATGGAGAAATTAGGACTTTTAAAATTCGCTACTAAAGAAAATCCAGTATTTTTTAATACAGAAGACGGTCTAAAAATTGCAATAACAGGTACGCATTATCATTTAGATATTGATTCTCCTGAACACATTGATGATTATGTTGTTGAAGATAAATTAGGGGATATTCATATACATATAGTACATGGTCTTTTGTCAGATAAATCAATGGGCAGTAAAATAAGACACACTATAATAGACCAAATAAAACATACTAAAGCAGATTTAACTATTACTGGACATGACCATATTGGGTTTCCTATAACAGAGGTTGATGGGAAATATTTTGTTAATCCTGGTGGAATTTCAAGGCTTACAAATGATTTAAAAGAAATGAAAAGAAAGCCTAAAATTCTTTTAATAGATATAACGAAAGAACATGGATTACGATTAAAAGAAACATATTTAAAAAGTGCTCAAGATGGTAATCTTGTATTAGACAGACAAAAGATTATAGCAAAAAAAGAAAAAGAAAGTAAAATTGAAGAATTTAAAAAAACAGTAAGAGAAGCTGAACTTAAAACAGCCACAGATATTACTGAAATTATAAGAGATATAGCTGATAATGAAAAATTACCAAAAGAAATTAAAGAGTCAATTGTAAATAAAGTGAGCACTAAAAAAGAGGAAATTAATCAATCTAATGATGGAGCGTTTACTGACGCATTTATTGATAAAGTCATTATTGAAAATTTTCACTCACATAAATATACGGAACTTGATTTTTCAAGAGGTTTTAATCTATTTGTAGGTGAAAGTAGGCAAGGAAAATCTGCAGTACTGCGTGCAATGGGTTGGGTATATGAAAATAAACCAGTTGGAAAAAAGATGATTAAAAGAGGTGCTGATTATGCCAAAGTAACTTTGCACTTGTCAAATGGATATATTGTTTCAAGATATGTAGAAGCAAAAAATAATGGGAAAAACGGATATTATATAACTGACCCAAATACTGGCGAAACAGAGTTCCATAATACAAAGATACTTCCAGAAATACAAAAAATACTTGGCTTTACAACATTGAACATTGATAGCGATGTTCAATATAATATAAACTTTTCAAAACAAGGTTCTGGGTGGTTCTTAATAGGTGAACATTTTTCAAGTCCTGCAAGAGCAAAATTAATAGGTGGAATATATGGAACGCAATATGCTGATGCAGTAATAAGAGATATAGATAGAGAAGATAAACAATTAAATGATAATATAAAAAAATCAAATAAATCTTTAGAAAGTATTGAAAAACAAATAGAAGGGTTTGATTATCTTGAAGATTTGAAAGAATCAATTAGTTCTTCTGAACAATTAGTAAAAGAATTAGAACTTCTTCAAGAGAGAAAACAAAAGATTGTTTCTATATTAGACAAAAGAGAAGTGTTAGTTCAAAATATTAAAGAAAATCAAGAACTGTTAAATGAGTTAAATTTTATAAATAATGCTAAGGTTGCCTTTGCTGAAATAAAACGAAGCTTTGACAGAAAAGAAAGACTTGAAGATTTAGTTAATAAAAGAGAAAAATTCTATGAATATTATACAAACAGTAAAAAAGCTCTTTTCATACTAAAAGATACAAAATTATGGGCAAGTACAATTGATAATATTAAAAATAAATTTGAAAAAAGAGTTGTTCTTGAAAGAATAATTGATAAAAAAGAAGAACTTCTTAAAAATATCAATTCTGAAAATGAAATAATCGCTAAGACAAAAGAAATAAATAATGCAAAAGTAATGTTATATGAATTAATTTGTAAAATTGATAGAGCTAAAAATATTGAAAAATTAGTTCACAGCAAAGAATCATTTGTGAAGGCTATTAAAGAACAAGACATTATAATAAAAGAAACTGAAAGTGTTGATAATTCTAAAAAGATTCTAAGTGAAATAAATCAAAGAATTTTAGATAGGCAAAAGCTTGATATAAAAACAGAACGTGCTAAGAAGTTAGAAGAGGATATAATTTATTCAAATAAAGTTATTAAAAGTTGCAGTAATGCAATTTTAGCTACTGAGAGGGTAGATATTTCCAAAGAAATAATTAATAAAATAAACGAATTAATACTTAAAAAAGAAAAAATGACATTAATTATTAACGAAAGAGAAAAATTTACAACTGAAATTCAAAAAGCAGGTGCAGTAATTAAAGAGCAAAATAATAAAATCAAAGAAGATATAATTAAATATCAAGAAGTATTAGAAACAGCAGGTAAATGTCCTGTATGTTATGGAACAATTGACAAAGCTACTATAAATAGAATTGTAGCAGAACATACTATTAAATAAAAAGGAGAAACGACATGGAAAATAAAGAAACTATAGTAAATGATATACAGTACATTGAAAAAGCAATTAAAGGTGCAGAAGAGCTAAGACAAGAAGCTATAACAAAAAAAAGCATGTGGGAACAATCTGTAAAAGAAAAAGATGAAGAACTTGCTAAATTAGGAACAACCGCAGAAAAAGGTAGAAAAGAAATTGAAGAAATTGACGCAGAAATTGAAGAAAAAATAGCTAAGTTAAAAGAAATAATTCCATTTAACTTATTAAAAAATAAGGGAAAAATCTAATGAATAATGCTAAAGATTTTAAAATACTTATTTGTGCTATTCTTTCAAGAGTAATTAATGAGTCTTTTAAAACTATTGGCAATATAATAATTTTTCTTACAATATTAAGCTTAATTATATATAAAATATTAAGCTATAGTAATATTGAATTAAATGGAATTTGGACATTTTTTATAAGTTTAATTATTATATTGTCTTTTAGCACTATTAGAGTGAGTAATAATTTTATTTTTTCTCATATTACAAAACATGTAAGTATGATAATCAAAGATACTGATAGGTATAGAAATTATGACTATTTTAAGGAAAATAAAGAAATATCAGAGTTACTTAAAAATGAATTTATAGATGGATTGGTAAACTTGTCACACCATTCAAGAATAGTAAGATTTTCTACACATGGTTGGTTTATTAAAAATGTCCTTACAAATTCTATAATATCAGAAATATATGATATATCTATAAAAGAAAATAGAACAACAAAAATATTTCTTGAAATCTTTGCTTTAATAAAATTAGAAGACATTAAAAATTTAACTGATGAACAGTTAGATATAATATTTAGGAAAAGGAAAGCTTATAAGGTTGTATTAAAAAAGAAAAGATTAAAATATCTCTAAAGAGATGGGGGATAAACGTGGATATAAACTTAGACGAGTATAAAAAAAATATAAAAAGTATGAACCAAATTTATAATCAAGAAATTGGTGTTTTAAATAAGCTAAATGAAGACAAAGAAAATATTAACAAGGAAATTGAAAAACAAAATAATATAAAAAATTCCTTGGGTGTTGAAAAGGCTGTACTTCAAGAAGCTTCCATTGAAGCACGTAGAAATGCAAGAGATGTATTACAAAATATTGCAACAACTGGTTTGCAATACATACTTGGAGACCATATTTCATTAAATATTAACCTAAAAGAAGGCAGTACCCCAGAAGCAGAGTTTTTAGTGAAATCAGAATATGGTGATTATGTAGTAGAAAATGACCCTGCAGATTCAGATGGTGGTGGTGTAGCAGATATAGTTTCATTTACAAGTTTCTTTGGAATCAACTATCTTGCAGGAAAAACTAATTCTTCACCTATCTTACTTGATGAACCAACAAAGTTTGTATCATTTGGACATTCTGAAAAAGTTGCTAAATTCTTATTTGAAGTTAGTTCTTATTATAAAAAACAAATATTCATGGTAACACATGATAAATTTCTTGCTAATATGGGAGATAAAGCTTACAATTTTGAACTTAATAATGAGGGGAGCACAGTTGCAACACAAATTTAAAAGATACGTAAACATTTATTATAAAGGGGGAATTAAAAATAAAATATGCTATTTATAAAAACAAAATAGGATTACGAGCCATAGAATATGCTGATACAAAAGAAGCAATTAAGGATTTTTCATATATAAAAGAAGAATCTTTACCAGTGATTATAAATAGAATGGGTGGTTATACTTCATTTAATTTGGAAAATGAAAAGAAAGAAGGGTTTTTAGAGATTATCGAAATTGAAGATGATAAAGAACCCTTAACAAGAGAGCAAATGTATCCTAAAAACTCTAAGGATTTTGAGTACGGATGGATTAGTCCAGAAGGTGATACTTATAATACAGGACATGAAGGACATTCACGTTCAGCAGACGTAATTTGTGAAGAATTATGGGGCTATTCATATCATGGAGAGAGAGATTTAGAAGATAAAGGGTGGTTAAAGGTAACTGGTAGTTGGGATAGGGGAAAACTAAAAAAAGCAGTTTATTCAAAAGATTACTATATTACTAAGAAACAAGCTGATACATTATTTGATATTGGTTTATGGGAAATTGAAAGTGTAAAATTCATGATACGCAAAAGCGAAAACAGATGGTAAAGAAATAATATAAGAGAGGACTTCACTTGAAGTCTTTTTTATATTGTAAAATAAAATTGACAATTTATAATAAATAATGTATAATGTTATTATTATAAAAGGAGTGAGTTTATGGAAAATATATTTATAGTTGGAAGAACAAATCAACAAGAGGTATATGTTGCGTCATTAAAAAGACCATTTGTTCTTGATGAATATTTAATTATAGAAGACGAAAGTCAAGATAATCCTATTGGAGAAATAATTGAAACATTATCTTACCCAAAGATTGAAAGCAGTTCTTTTTCTAAGGAGATTGCAATAAATGATAGTCTTAAAGATATAAAAGAAAAATATGGAGATAGTCCATTATATATTGGAAAGTTAAAGGTATTAAGAGAACTTCAGACACCAATTAAAACAGGAGCTAAAGTAAAAGTACCTAATTTTAGTGAAATTGAGAATCTCTTAATAACAAACACCCCTGAAAATGGACTAACATTAGGAGTTATTAAAGGTACAGAAGATATGCAAAAGTCATTACCTAATAAATATTTAAATATATCTCCATTATTTGAACCAAGTAGAGGGATTATTAAACAACAGGGAATACCATTTATTCTTGACCATTACTCGTTTAGAGAGTATCCACATATAGGAATATATGGTGGTAGCGGAAGTGGAAAAAGTTTTGGTATTCGTGTTATTTGTGAAGAAATCATGCAAAAAGGAATACCTGGAATTGTGTTTGACCCTCATTATGAATTTTCATTTACTGATAAAATGCCTAACATTCCAGAAGAATATGAATATGATTTTAAAAATAGACAAGAAATTTTTCAAGTTGGATTAAATGTAGGTATAAATTTTACTGAAATAACAACAGAGGAACTATGTTCTTTGCTTGAATTTGTTGCTGAACTTTCTCAGCCAATGAGAGGAGCTGTAGAATCAGTACATGAAAAAAATGATAGTTTTACAACGCTATTAAATAGAGTTGAAAAACTTAAATTAGGATTTGAGAACTTTGATAAACAAGAAAGAGATAGAGAAGATTTACCAGATGATGTAGTTTTATTATATACGAAACATAAAAATAAGGTAGCTGGAACTGCAACGCTTCAAGCGATATCTTGGAGACTTGACCAGTTAAATAAAACTGGGATTTTTAATTCTGACATTTCTTTAGTTGAAGCTTGTATCATGAAAAGAAAGCTTGCTGTTATAAGAGGTAAACAAAAATTATTAAAAATGTTAGCTTCGTATCTTGTTAGAAAATTATATTCTAAAAGAAAAACATATAAAGATTGGGAACAAGTACAATACTACGGTGATAATTCATTAGATAGACCACAAAAATTTCCTCCATTTTTTATAATTATGGATGAAGCACATAACTTTGCACCAAATAGTCAAACAACAAATCCAACAAAACAAATTCTTAGAGAAATAAGCCAAGAAGCAAGAAAATATGGAGTGTTTGAAATATTTGGTACTCAAAGACCTTCATTATTAGATACTACTATTACTGCACAGCTTAATACTAAGATAATTTTTAGAACAAATATCGAATCTGATATGCAAATGATAAAAACGGAGACCAATTTAAATGCAAAGCAGGTATCAAGACTTCCTGAGTTAACAAGTGGTAATGCATTTATTTCTTCTGCAACACTAAGAAAAACTATGTATGTAAGGTTTAGAACTTCGAAAACAATATCACCACATGCTTCACATCCTTTTGAAGAACTTGATACATTTAATAGTAATGATAAATTAAAAAAGACATTAATGAAGTATTTGCCATTAAGTTTTTCAGCTATTCCACAATATCACTCTAAAATTAACAATGATATGGGAAGAGCTTTGACAGTAAAGGAAATAGAATCAGCTCTTGAGGAAATGGCAGATTTAAAGGAAATAATTGCAGAAGTATCACCTTTTGGAAAAAGATATATTAATAAATAATTGAGAATAAAGAAAATAGCAGAGTAATTACTCTGCTATTTTTAATGGGCATATGATTTTAGGTGTAAAAATATAAATACACTACTTAAACATTATATAATTAAATATTAGTTTATTTTAATCAAGTCATGCTCACGCCAGTATTTACTTAATTCAGTAAAGGTATTATAAAAATATACTTTACTATCTATCGTTAAACATGGTATAAAAATATAAGGTAAGTCATTATGTTCTGATAATTCAAATGCAACATCTCTACCTTTATTATCTTTTCCAAAAAAAACATATACTCTATCAGTAGGTTCGTCACATATTGAAAGGTCGGTGACTAAGATGTTTTCTGACTTTAATTTATCTTGACAAATTTCCATAACTTTTTTATTATCTATAATACACCTCCGCAAAAATTTAATTTAACCAGTCTTTATATTTTTACTATCCCACACTTAAATTTTATTACCCTTATTAAATAAATGGATTGTTTTTTATATAATTGTTAATTTTCAATAGCTTGAATTAGTTGCTTTCAGGTTGTTCGTTTTTACTAAAATCAATTTTAGATATATTATAAGACCTACAATTAGGGCATTTAGGTTTTAGTATCAATGAATTAATTAGTACCATTCCTAAAAATCCTAAAAATCCTGCTAAGGCTTTATATGCAAAGCCTATCACTATACCTAATATAAGAAATATCAAAAGGTTTAAAACACTCATTTCTTTTTTTGGCACTCCTTCTTTATTGCAGTCATTGCAGTGAATTAACTGACTTCTTTTTGCTGTTTTATAAGCAATGTACTTTGTATATGCTTGTAATAAAAATTGGCTAATCATTTTTATATATCACTCCTTATGTGTTATTTTTCTAAATCATACTTAATAAATCAATTATAATCCATAGGTTTTAGGTGCTATTGGGTTTGACATTAAGCAATTATAGATAAGGTATTTAATTGACTATAAAATATTAAAACCGTATAATGAATATAATCAACAAATGAGTTTTTAAAGATTTTATGAAAGGAGATAAAATATGAAGAAATTTAAAAATTTACTACGAGATAAAAGCGGTTCAATTTCTATAGTAACAGTTATCCTTGTTTCAATTTTGCTTCCATTATTATTATTCATATATGTTGAGTTTAATTATTCATTAACAATTAAAGAAAGATGTCAAATAATTAATGATAATATTGCTTCATCAGCAATAATGAGTATAGATGAAACAAATTTACAAGATGGGATGTTAGAAATAGACGATATTAAAGCAGAAGAAATAGCTACTAAATTAATGGCAGAAAGTTATTATTTAAATAGTGATTTAACCTTAAATAATGATTCTTTACTTAGAGAAGAACCAGAATTAAAAGTTTATGTAGTAAATGAAACAAGTGACTATGGAACAGAATTTGTTACAGATGAAGGTTATAAATTCATGATATATAATCCTTCTGTAATTGTTTATACAAATGTTAAACCAAGAGGAATAATATTTGACAAAGCTATAGAATTACAATCTCTTACAGTTAAACAGGTACAATTTGATAAATCGGAATCACAAAAATCAATTACATCATCACCAGTTAATGGAAATATAACGTTTTATGTAGATGAAGTTATAAATCCGTATGAATTTAACGAAGATAATCCATTTGAACCTGTAATGTGGAATTTTACAAAACTTCCATTAAGTGCAGGTACTAATTTATCATTTTCGGCAAATGTAAATGACATTAACCTTGAAGTAAATAGCGTAAATGCGAGAATTAGGATTACAGGAACAGATTATAATAAAAACTTTTTAATACCTATGTCTGCTACAGAAACTATAGTTGCAAACAAATTGTCATTATCTACAAATCCAACACCAAGTAGCGATATATCAACATGGGTGATTTATAATCCATATAGCAAAAAGATAGCTGTTGATTGGTTTAATATAACACGTCTTTCGGGTGGTAAGGTTTTTGCAAATCCTAAAGGATATACTTATTTTGAAACGCCCATAGGGTTTTTAGGAAGCACAGTTTTGCTTGTTACAGTTAATGGGAAAAGTATATCAAATGGTTTACTTACTGCCACTAAAATAATAGCCCCAAGGAGTTACGTTCCAGTAGATAACAATAATGCTTCTGGGTTTAGTAATGTAAGTAGTAATTATCTTGGAAATTTCTTGTTACCAGAAAATATTCCCAATAATGCACAGGTGTATATATCAATCGAAGCAAGAGGTACTAATAACAACAATAATTTATCAGAAACAAGATACTTCCCTTCATTAGGAGCAGAAGCCCAATTTGGATATATACAAAACAACATAAATGAATTAATAAAAATAAATAAAATAAACTAAAAGGAGAGTGTTTATTATTTTAATAGGTATAGTAGCTATAATTGCTATTTTATTACAGATAGCAATGAATAAAATCAGTGAAAAAATTAATTATTCATATAATAAAAAGTGGGGGATAGGAGCAGTAATAATAAATGTGATTTTGTGGATTATAGCTTTTAATCTTTATGGAAATATTGCAGAGTTTGAATTTTGGATTTTTGCAATTACGTCAACTATCCTGGTAACAATTAGTGTAATTGATTTTATATATTATGAAATTCCTAATGAGTATAACCTTGCAATATTTATACTTGGGATAACATATATGGTATATAGAATAATTGCTTTAAGTAATGTTTGGTGGATTTTTATAGCAGGTGGTGTAGTTAATTTTATCATTTATCTATTACTTATGATTGTTTCTGCAGGTAACTTAGGTGGAGGAGATTTAAAATTAGCAACGTGTCTTGGAATTATGATTACGCTTGGAAGATTAATGGCATTTACAATGTATACATTCTTATCTGGTGCTGTAATATCAATATTTCTTCTTGTATTCAAGGTGAAATCAAAAAAAGATAAAATAGCGTTTGGACCATATATAGCTTTATCAGCAATTTTAATTTTTCTACAAATATTATAAAGTTTAATAGCAAACCATATTAAAGCACATTTTAAGAGAAGTGTGCTTTTTATTTATAGTTTAACATGTCTTATTAAACATTATTAACGTTATAAATTAAATTATGATTGTATAGAATAGCAAAAGAGCTAATGAAAGTTACTAATTTAGAAGGAGGGAAACATCATGAAGAATATTATTAAAAAAATTCAGAATAAAGCTGGCTACATCTCAATTGAGACTATAATCGTTGGGGGATTAATTATAAGTCTTGGAATATTTGTAATATCTACATTTTGGGGTGATGGAAGGGAAATAGTTTTTGCTTCTGCTGATAAAGTAATAACTGCTATAGATGTTCAAGCAGATGTTACGCCAATAATATAAGATTTATAATTTGGTTAGAACACATGTTAAACCAAAACTCGTTGAACACCGTTATAAAGTAAAAATAATTTAAATACAATATAAAACAAAATAATTAAGAATTACCTTAGTGTCTAAGCAAGGTGTTAAACAAGGGTTGAACAATTATAGAGTTATTAATTTAAGTATTAAAAATAAAATAATAAAAACCTAATTAAGATTTTGCTTAGGAATGATAAGTATAGATTTAATTAATAGTGTATTTAATAAAAAAGACAAAAACTAAAAAGGAGGAAATTAATTATGTTAAAAAGATTGCAAGAGAAAGCTGGATACATTTCAATAGAAACTGTTATCGTGGCAGGATTAATGATTTGCTTAGGAGTATTTGCTATCAATCAGCTTTATGATGCTGGTTCATTGGTAACAACTGACGCTATGGACAGAATCAATGAAGTATTGACTGTTGCTCCAGTAGTGGCTTAATTAAAAAACTTTTATTATTTATAGATGAATGAGTTAGACACTCATTTAGTTATAAATAAAAAATTAAAAAATATAATAACTTACAAACAATAAAAAACTTACTTAAAAGGAGGAAATTAATTATGTTAAAAAGATTACAAGAAAAAGCTGGTTACATTTCAATAGAAACTGTAATAGTAGCAGGTCTTATGATTTGCTTAGGAGTATTCGCTATCAATCAGCTTTATGATGCTGGTTCATTGGTAACAACTGACGCTATGGACAGAATCAATGAAGTATTGACAGTTGCTCCAGTAGTAGCTTAATTAAAGCGGTATAAAACACATAATTGAGTATATTAAACAATTACACAGTTATAAATATTAAAAAACAATACTAAAATAAAGAATACTAAATTTAATATATAGGAGGACATATACAATGTTAAAAAGATTACAAGAAAAAGCTGGTTACATTTCAATAGAAACTGTAATAGTAGCAGGTCTTATGATTTGCTTAGGAGTATTTGCTATCAATCAACTTTACGATGCTGGTTCATTAGTAACAACTGATGCTATGGACAGAATCAATGAAGTATTGACAGTTGCTCCAGTAGTAGCTTAATTAAAATAAAAATATAAACTTGCAAATAATTGAATGAGATTAACTCCCGTTCATTTATATAAAAAATTCATATAAGGAGGACTTATCCCATGTTAAAAAGATTACAAGAAAAAGCTGGTTACATTTCAATAGAAACTGTAATAGTAGCAGGTCTTATGATTTGCTTAGGAGTATTTGCTGTAAATCAACTTTA